>JAJXZK010000162.1 GCA_021780095.1 Acidobacteriota bacterium
GTGTCCGCTCTTGCTGTGGACTTCGCCTTTCGTCAGGACCAGGTCGTCCGGCGACGTACCCAGCGCCGGAGCAATACTGGCGAGAAACTTCTGCGAAGCTTGCCATGCCGCATCGCGCACCGCAGGGGATAAGGAAGCGGTCGTCACGCTGCCGCCAGAGTTAGGCCCGACCGGATAGTTTGTGTCGCCGATTTTTACGGAGACCTGCTGCGGCGGCACTCCAAACTGCTCTGCTAGAATCTGCGCCATCACCGTCTTGATGCCGGTGCCGATGTCCTGAACGGCGGAGAGGACCTCCACCGAACCGTCACGATGGACCCGCACCTCGGCGGCAGAATCCATTTCGATGAACCGATACCAGACCGACTGGGATAGGCCGACGCCGCGCTTGATGGGACCGCGATCCGCATTCGGAACAGGATTCCGCGACTTCCAGAGGGCGCTTTCGCGAACAATCTGCCGCTCCACGCGTCGCACCGGATTGGTGTCGATTTTTTCGCGGAACTCCAGCGGCTCCATATTCAGCTTTTCCGCCATCTCGTCGATGGTTTGTTCCAGCGCAAAAGCTCCCTGCGGATGCCCCGGCGCGCGAAACGCAGCCGCAGGGCCCGCATTGATGAACACATCGTTTTCTTCAGTGTGTAACGATGCCGACTGATATAGATTCGTCGCCGGTCCAGCGCAGCCCGCACCGGTTCCGCATCCAGCAGTACCAAAGCTGACCAGTTGGATGGCCGTCAGGGTGCCATCCTTTTTGGCTCCAATTTTCAGCGTCTGGTCGGAGCTGGGGCGATTGCCCACAGAAAGTTGCTCCCCTTTGCGATCGAGCAGCAGCCTGACGGGCGCGCCGGTTTGCCGCGACAGAATCGCAGCGACGGTTCCCTCGTTTCCCGCACCGAACTTGGCGCCAAAGCCTCCACCCATAAACTCCGTAATCACGCGCACCTGGGACTTGGGCAGCTTGAAGAAGTCGGCCAGCTCTTCCCGCACACTGGCGGTGCCTTGCGTCGAGGCCCACACGGTCAGCAGGTCCGGCTTCCAGTCGGCCACGACGCCATGGGTCTCCAACGCGTTATGCACCTGCACCTGGGTGGTATATTTCGACTCCACGATGACGTCCGCGTCTTTGAAACCTTGTTCGATATCGCCACGCTTGTGCAAGGAGGGTCCGTGCACATTGCCCTTCTGTGGAACATCATGCGGTCCGCCGCCGCCACCCGCGGAACCGGCCTCATCTGCGGGCCCGGGAAAAACCGCCGGAGCATCCGCTTGACGAGCCATCTCCATATCGACAACAAACGGCTTGGCATCGTATTGCACCTTCACTAACTGTGCCGCCTCTTCGGCGATATGCGGGTGTGTCGCCGCGACTGCCGCGATCGGCTGGCCTGCATAACGCACGATAGGATAGCGACCCTGGTCGAGCGATGGATCGCGTAATACTGCCTCACCTAAAATATTCTGAATCACGTACACGCCCTTGACCCCCGGCATCTGCGAGGCAGCGGAGGTATCGATCGAAACAATGCTGGCGTGGGGAACATTCGCCGTCACCATCTTGGCATACAGCATGCCCGGCAATTGAATATCCGCCGTGTAACGGCCGCTTCCGCTCACCTTGGCTAGCGCGTCCCAGCGCTTGGGAGACTTGCCGATATACTCCAGATCCGCGTTGATCGGCAGCACCGGCGGTTCGGTCGCCGGAACCTGACGCTGCACATCATGCAACGTGTAGCCCGGAACTCCATACGGCATCGTGACGGTTTTCGTCGATGTATCGTTCGTTGCAGCCGCTGCCGGATCAGATTTTGTGGTCGCCATGTTCTCTCCTACGCGTTACGAATGGGTTCTTTGCCCGAGGCGCCCGCCGCTTCCAGCGTGGCCGCAAAAATTCTGGGATAGGTTCCGCAGCGGCAAAGATTGCCGGCCGTCGCCTGTCGCACATCGTCTTCTGTGGGATTGGGATTTTTCTGTAACAGGGCGGAGCAGGTCACCACCATGCCCGGGGTGCAGAAACCGCATTGCATGGCGTCGTGCTTGATAAAGGCCGCTTGGACGGGATGCAACGCCTCTGGATCGGCCGCGCCGCCCGTCTTCGACAGTCCTTCAATCGTCGTTACTTTGTGCCCGATTGCGTCGACCGCCAGCGTCATGCAACTGTTCACGGGCATACGGTCCAGCAACACCGTACAGCCGGAACACGATCCGCGATCGCAAACCACCTTGGTGCCGGTCAGACCCATGTGGACGCGCAAGGCATCGGCCAACGTGGTTCGCGGCTCCAGTTGGATGGTCTGTTCCTTGCCATTTATATGCAAGGTCACGGGCACCGCGCCGGGGCCAAACTCATTTACGCCATGGTGTTCGCTGCGGATTGCGGCGGCGGCTTCACGGGTGAAGACTTGCGCGCCTTCCAGCAGCGCCGTTCCGGCGGCGGCAACGCCGGCGCCTTTCAAAAATCCGCGGCGTGTAATTCCCGTGGCGGCTGGACGGTCCTTGGACTGTTCGGGTCCCGCAGCATTGGAATTCTGCGGGGAAGCGGTAGATGAATCGTTCGGCTCTGAAGGAAACTTCGGTCCTGACATTTGTTTCACCTGTATTCGAATGAGGAAGAAGCTTGGGGCACGTCGAGCGATTCGCGTGATTTCGCTGGAAACAACCTCAAGCGAGTCGCGCCACCCTAAAAAAGTCTCACGCCATTTCGATTCTGCCGCAAGTGAGACTCGCGTGAATCTAGTCTGACACTCCCAGCAGTCGTTCTGCAACTGAAGCGACTTCTGTTTCGACGCGCTATCCTTCGCGGAAGTTTCATTTCAATTTTGTGAAAGCTATTTTGCCGAATTCCCCTCGACGGTTGCCTGCAAGTTCGGGTGGTCCAGTCCCTCGATCTTCCGGTCCGGCTTTCCGTTCAGATCGAACACGACAACCTCGTTTTTGCCCCGCTTCAGCCATGGTGCGGGAACGTACAACGTCTTCTGCGGTCCAATGTTCCAGAAACGTCCCAGAGCGCGGCCATTCAGCCACACCTCGCCCTTGGTCAGTCCGCTGGTATCCATAAACGTGTCCTTCGGCGTAGTCACCGTGAAGCTGGCGCGGTAGAAACAGGCTCCCCTGCATGGCTGGTGGGAGTAGGCCAACTTCCCAGGCTTCAACATCGGCAACGGATAGACATCCCACCCGGTCAGCACCGTTCGCCCCAATCTGACCCGGCCCACAAGCCCGGCTCGTTCCGCGGGCAGCGACGGGCCAAAGTTCACCCGACCCGTATTCTCCACCAGAACGTCCAACCGCGCGTGAGCGGAAGCCACCTGCAACGGCAATCGATATTGCCCAAGCCGACGATCAACCGCGCCCACCAGTTTGCCGTCGATATAGATCTGCGCGTAATCGTGCAGCGTATCGAAGGTCAATTCACCATTGACAGGCCCATCCAACTGCGTGCGATACAGAATATATCCGTACGCCTGCCCGAGTATTTCCATGGAGACTGGCCGCTCGGAGCGCGTCGGAGCGGGCAGCGACTTCCATAACGAGGCACCCTCCTCCAGCGAAATCGCGGGCAATGTCATCGTCGGCGGCGCCGCGGGAACAGGAGACGGCTTGCCCCCTGTATCCTTCGCTATGATGTCGCGGAAACGAAAATACTTCGTCCTCGGCCGCCCGCTCTCATCCAGAGGCGCGTTGTAGTCGTAGCTGGTCACATCCGGTTCATAGTTATTGCCGTTCGAATTTGCGCCGTTCATCCAGCCAAAACTCGTTCCACCGTGAAACATGTACAGGCTTACCGAAAAACCCTGGCGCAAGATCCAGTCCAGGTCCTTAGCTTGCTGATCCGGCGTATCCGCGGTGTGCGGCGCGCCCCAGTGATCGAACCAGCCGTCCCAATATTCCCCTGTCATCATCGGTCCGTTCGGCCGCAATTGTTTCAGCTTGGCAAATTCTTTCTGCGCGTTCCCGGGTCCAAAATTGATGACCGCAGGCAATTCTGGCAGAGAGCCGTTTGGAATCTCATCCGCGCCGTCTGCGGTATAGAGTTGCGCCTTCGTAAACCCCGCGTCGGTCAGCATATGATGGATGTCTTCCATGTAGGCGTGGTCCTTGCCATAGGAGCCGTATTCGTTCTCCACCTGCACCGCGATGATCGGTCCGCCGTTGCCAATCTGCAACGACGCCAGTTGCTTGCCAAGCTGCATCAGCCATGCGCGGGCCGCTGCAAGAAACTGTGGGTTTCTCGATCGAACCACCATGTTCGGGTCTTTCAGCAGCCACGCGGGAAAGCCTCCGAAGTCCCACTCTGCGCAGGAATACGGACCGGGCCGCAGGATGACATACAGTCCCTCCTGTTGCGCCTCGCGCACAAATTCAGCCACATCCCGATTGCCGGAAAAATCGTAAACGCCGGGTTCCGCCTCATGCCAATTCCAGAAGACATAGGTGGTGATCGAGTTCAACCCCATCGCCTTGGCCATGCGCAGCCGATCGCGCCAGTAGGCCCGCGGAATCCGCGCGTAGTGCATTTCCCCGGAGATGATCTGGAACGGCTTGCCATCCAGTAGAAATTCCCCATGTCCTGCCACAAACGTGTGCGGTTGCGTCTTTACCGCCGCGAGTGCCGGCGCGGTGGCAACCAAACCTCCAAGCAGAACAATCCACGCCCATAGGCGTTGACAAAACCTCATTCTGAATCTCCTTTTCGTATCACAATCGGAAGCTGCCTCGCTGAGGGACCGGTCGCGAACGGTTGGATCTAGTTGCCACCAAAAACTTTCCCGCGAAAATATCTGCGCTTTTTAGCCTACTCCAGCTAGACTAGTGCCCAAGGATTTGGGACCGGTTTTCAGAGATGAGGGAAGCACATGACAGCCGTGGAAGCAGCGATGCAACAACCTGGGGAATCTGCCGGCCTCAGTCAGATGGAACGCGTCGTCGACACGTTCGTGGCACCCACCAAAACCTTTACCGATATACGCAGAAATGCCAGTTGGTGGCTTCCGTTCCTATTGAGCATTCTTATCAGCCTGGCGTTTGCCGCCTCCGTCGACCGTAAGATCGGTTTCGACCAGGTCGCTCAATCCAACATTAACCGCAATGCACAAGCGCAGCAGAGCATGAGCAATCTGCCGGAGGCCCAGCGGGAGCAAAGCATCCACACAATTGCGGCCTTTACTCGCGTCGTCAGCTATCTCTTTCCGGTTCTCGGTCTCATCTTCGCCTTAGTCTGCGCCGGCATTCTCATGCTCACCTTCAATTTCGGACTGGGCGCCAAAGCCAGCTATAAGGAGTACCTGGCGGTCTGGTTCTACGCGGGCTTGCCATTTCTCATCAAGTTCCTATTGGCGGCGATTGCCATCTTTGCCGGCGTCAGCGCGGAACAATTCGACATGAATAATCCCGTCGGCACCAATGTCGGCTGGTATCTCACCTCCGACGTTCCGCTGTGGCTGCGCACCCTGTTTTCCTCAGCTGACATATTCACCCTATGGGTGGTGCTGCTCTTGATCCTCGGCTGTTCCACCGTTGCCCGGGTCAAGCGCAGTAGCGCAGCAATCGCGATAATCGGTTGGTGGGTGCTGATTATTTTGGGTGGCACCATCACGGCCGCAATCCAGAGCTAGAATGTTTTCCCTATGGGCATATCCGAAGCGGCGATATTCGCGCAGCTCGCCGCGGCCAGCTGCACTTCGGTTAACTTCGACAATCCACAGTACCAGGGAGGATGCTCTCATCGAATCCGTTCATCCGCCAATTGCATCGAACCGATAGAGTGAGGTCGTGCCCGGATGAGTGAGTGGGTCAGGTTGTGCAGTCGGAAGGAACTTCCAGCGGAAGCCGAGGCAAAGGAGTTCTCTGTTCAGGGACACACTCTGTGCGTGGCCACCCTGAAAGGAATTCCCTTGGCGCTGGACAATGTTTGCCCGCATCGCGGTGGTCCGCTGGCCGAAGGCACCATTGAACACGGCAAGATTGTCTGTCCCTGGCATCAGTGGGAATTCGATCTGGCCACCGGCGAAGCCACGCACTCTCCCGCTGCGAAAGCCATCTGCTATCCGCTGCGTCTCCAGGGTGACGATGTCCTGGTGGAAATCTAAAGAGCTCCATCTCAATGGAAAAGCTGCTGACATATCACATTCAAGCTTCGACGTATCAACCCGAGATGCAACCATGACTGGACCCTATGTTTTCGAGCGCGAACAGTGGGTCCCCGCTTCGCTCGACGAGGTCTTTCGCTTCTTTTCCGACGCCGGCAATCTCGAGTTGCTCACTCCCCAATGGTTGCGCTTTCAGATCCTGACGCCGCAACCCATTCCGATGTCCCCCGGCACATTGATTGACTACCGACTGCATTGGCACGGAATTCCCATGCGCTGGAGAACGAAAATTACCGCCTGGCAGCCACCGCACGCTTTTGAAGATCTTCAGCTGAAGGGGCCCTACAAACTGTGGCGGCATACCCATCGCTTTCAAGCAGTCGACGGTGGCACGCTCATCCGCGATCGCGTCGGATATTCACTTCCATTTGGGATGATTGGGCGAACGGTGCACGCAATTTCTGTGCGGAGAAATGTAGAGAGTATTTTTGCGTTTCGCGAGCGCAAGGTCGAAGAAATCTTTGCCTCCGGTCGTGCGCCCCAACCGTAGGTTGATCTTCGAAGGGCCCTTATTGCGCTCCCGGTGTCAAAACATTCGGGCATTTCGCCTGCATCCATTGCCGATAAGACATTTTGTCTCGCCGTGGGTTGAAAGGCTCTCCCGGACACACCGGACATCCTACAGCCTCGCGCAACTGGTCGCTCCAGGAAGCATGTTTGATGCGCCCATCCGGGTCCCACAGGTCTTGCGAATCGGTTCCCCGCGATGCCAGAGAAACGGTGTAGTTGGGAGATATACCCTGCGTCCAGTCGGCAGCCGGCTGCTCCGGCGCTTCGCCCCCCTGCTCGCTGTAAGAAGAAGTGCAGGCCACCGTTCCACCCTTACCATCGCTACACGTTGCGGAGGCGCTGCGTTTGGGTCGGCTATGGGCGTTACCCAGCGTCTGGGCCTTGTGCTGCGAACCGAAAACATCGGAGCCTCCGGCTGAATCGCCGCCCACAGACGGCAATACGATTCCCACTTCCAACACGGCGTCCGCCTGCTCGCGGCTGGAAACAATCGTCAGGCAGGTATCCTGATTCAGTTGCGCCGTCGCGGCATTCGCCATGACCGTCGTGCCGGCATCCACGTACACCTTGCGCACCGGTTTCCCATCCGGGGTCGTGATAGTTTTCTCGGTTTTCCTTGCCCAGGCATCCCCAGGCGCGCAACTGAACACCAGAATTCCGCAGATGATGGGCAGCAGCGAAAGACACAACAGCTTGCCCGGTCGCATGTTTCCATGCACGTTCAGCGTCGCTCGCGTCATAGCCATCTCCTCCGCCTCAACCGGAAATATTTTCCAGCGCAGCCAGGGTTTTGTCCAGACTCGCGACGTTCTCCACGCTCAGGCAGGTCCGGCTGGAATCCAGCGGTCGCATGAGTCCACACAGCACTTTGCCCGGACCCACCTCCACAAAGTGCGTCACATCGGCCGCGATCAATTGCCGCTCACACTCCACCCAGCGAACAGCACCGGTCACCTGGCGAATCAACGCATCCCGCGCGCCGTTGCTGGTCGCGACCCAGGACGCATCGACGTTCGAAACCACGCTCAGCTTGGGTGCATGAAATGCTGTCGCCTCCAGATCGCGCGCCAGTCGATCCTGCGCCGGCTGCATCAATGCACAATGGAACGGCGCACTCACCTTCAGCGAAATCGCGCGTTTCGCGCCGCGCTCTTTACACTTCGCGGAAGCCAATTCCACCGCCGCCGCTGTTCCGGAAATCACGGTCTGCTCGGGAGCATTCAGGTTCGCCGCCGCAACAACTCCGCCGGACTCGTCGGCCGCATCCGCACATGCTTTGACCACGCCATCCGACGCCATTCCCAAAATCGCCGCCATCGCGCCAACACCTTCCGGCACCGCTTCCTGCATATATCGTCCGCGATTGCGCACCGTCCGCACCGCATCCGCGAACGACAGCGTCCCAGCAGCCACCTGCGCGGAGTATTCTCCCAGCGAATGCCCGGCGGCGAATTGACTGCGCACGCCGCGCTCTGCCAGAACCCGCAACGCCGCCACGGAAACAGTCAAAATCGCAGGCTGCGTATTCTCCGTCAGCCTCAATTCTTCTTCCGGCCCGTCAAAACAAAGCCGCGAAATGGAAAATCCCAGCGCTTCGTCGGCTTCTTGAAACACCGCGCGCGCCACCGGGAATGTATCGAAGAGCTCGCGGCCCATCCCGACCGCCTGCGATCCCTGTCCCGGAAAAAGAAATGCAATAGTCATTGGAGTTTTAAAAGTGATAGGTGGCGTTCTCCTAATGAAGAATGTGAATATCTATTATGGAACATACTCCCGGCAATGCCGGGAGCAACGTCGCTTCCGTCACTCGGCCAACCCGCCTGAGTGGTCGGCGCGTCGATCCCGCCTACGTAGGTTTCGGACGGACCGGCGCAGAATCCAGACCGCGATCGCAACTCCAAACCACAACACGGTGGCGGCGATCAACACCGCCCACGTGGGATACAGCGGCAGCGCTTTCCAGACCAGCGCCCCAAAAGCGATCAGCCCCAGCGAGCCCATGGTCGCGCCCGCCGCATCGATGCTTGCGATGGACCGGCCACGCCGCGTTCCGTCCAATCCAACACGCGCCATCCTCTCTTTTTCGTGTTTCTCAATGATGGTAGCGCTGGCGGGAAAAATCGCCGGAAATGCCAGCAGCAACCCCGCAACTTCCGGTCCGAATTTTTCGGCGATGACGCCCGCGCTTGCAGTGATGACCCCGCCAAAGAAGAACCGTATCGCATATTCACTCCATCGGTTTTCCTTCAGCGAATCGAAATCGAAACCAATCTTCATAAAACTCGCCTATCGTAGCCAGAACCGCCACAGCATGAAAGCACAGCCAAACCATACCGTCATCGAAGCCAGCGTAGCCGACAGCGCAGAAAATCTCTTCGTCATTAAAATCAGGCTGACGCAGTACGCATAAAGAAAAAATGCAATCGCGCCACCCATCATGGAGCGGGTTTCGATCGCTGCATATTGTTTGCCGCTCAGGGAGACCGTAAGAAACAGGGTCGCCAGCGCCACCGAAGGGGCAGCACCAAACAGCCCGGCGAAACTCTTCGGAGAAAACAGGCACCCTATAAAAGAGAACGCCGCGACCATCGCGCCGCCAATCAAAAACCGTAGAAAGATTTCTGTCAATGCAGCCGCTCTCCTCTCCCTGATCGACACAGCATACAGGAATGAGTCACGAATACTGCGCCGCATCTGGGTTTTGTTCGGGAGAGAGAAAACCGCGCTAGTTCTCGAGAATCGTCGGCGCGCCGTTCAAAGCCACCAGCCCCTGCTCAATATGCGCATTCACGTTGGCCTGCGCAAATTCCGCTGCCACGCGAATGCCATTCATAATGGCGCGATCGGTCGAGGAGCCATGCCCCACGATGCACACCCCGCGCACGCCCAGGAGCGGCGCGCCGCCGTATTCCGACTGGTCGAAACGCCGTTTGAAATGGTTGAATGCCTTGCGCGACAGCAGCGCGCCCACCTGCGCCGTCACTGTCGAGGTCAATGACTCCCGCAGCGATTCCCGCACCAGCCGCACCAGCCCCTCGGATGTCTTGAGCGCCACGTTTCCGATGAAGCCGTCGCAGACCACCACATCCGCGTTGCCGTTATATATGTCCCGGCCCTCGACATTGCCTAGAAAGTTCATGGGCAGCTGCTGCAGCAGCGTATAACTCTCCCGCGTCAGCTCATTGCCTTTGCCTTCTTCTTCGCCAATCGAAAGCAGCCCGACCCGCGGACGCTCCACCTTCAGCACCGCGCGGGCGTACATCTCGCCCATCACGGCAAACTGCTCCAGGTTTTTCGGCTTGCAATCGACGTTCGCGCCCACGTCCAGCAACAGGCACGGCTTACCCGTACTGGTCGGCAGCACTGCCACCAGCGCCGGACGATCCACGCCCGGCAGCGTACCCAGCACCATTTTCGCCGTGGCCATGGCGGCGCCCGTATTGCCCGCCGTCATAAACCCGGCAGCCACGCCTTCGCGCACCAGCTTCAGGCCCACGCGCATCGAGGAGTCTCGCTTGGACCGGACCGCTTGCACAGCCTTTTCGTCCATGCCAATCGCTTCGCTGGCCTGAACAATTTTTATGGGAAGATGACGCGCCCCGACGCGATGCATCTGCTTGGCCAGCAGCGGCCGCAGCGTGCGCTCCGGCCCAACCAAATGCACGCGCACCTCCAGCTGCCGACACGCCAAAATTGCGCCGCGAATTTCCGGCTCTGGCGATTTGTCGGAGCCCATGGCGTCAAGCGCGATGTCAATCAGCATGGAAGGAGGCAGTTAGCTCTTCTGTTCCTTTGTCGCAATGGCCAGGACGTCGCGTCCTTTATAGGTGCCGCATTTCGGGCACGCCTGGTGCGGCAGCTTGCGCTCGTGGCAGTTGGGACACTCAGAGAGCGACTGCGTGGCAAGAAAATCGTGCGAACGCCGCTTGGCGGTGCGTTGTTTGGAGTGGCGTCGTTTCGGATTCGGCATGGAAGTTCCCTTTCCCCGCCGCTCGTCCCTCTCCGCTCGATCGCGCGCCATCAAGGCGCTATTCCGGTGAGAGTTTCACAAGGCGGGTGCAACAAACTTTATAGAATTATGGCTTGTCCTGGCTGCGAATCAACTGCGGCTGCAATGCCTTCAGCTGGTTCCAACGCGGGTCGGTCGAAGCGGTCACGCACTCGCAGGGATCCGTATTCCGGTTCCGGCCACACTCCGGACAAAGCCCCTTGCAGTCTTCGCGGCAAAGGTTCTTGGCTGGAAGCGCCAGAAGGATCTGCTCGCGCAGCACATCTTCAAGCAATAAACCGTCTCCTTCATAGTAGCCGATTTCGGTCTCCGATGTGGAAATCGCGCGGTCCGTATTGTCCTGATCGGCCCCCGCGGGACGAAAAATCAGGTCAAAACTGGCCTCAATCGGCTGCGAAACCGGCTCCAGGCAGCGGGCACAGGCCACTTCCATTCGGGTTTGCAGGCTGCCGCGCACCCGGATGTCCTCGACAATGTCGGCCG
>JAJXZK010000398.1 GCA_021780095.1 Acidobacteriota bacterium
GACATTCGAGACGGAATTCACCGCCCGCATCAACAAGCATCGCGGCTACATCACCATTATTGAAGGCTGCGACAAGTTCTGCGCCTATTGCGTGGTGCCGTACACACGCGGCAAAGAGCGCAGCCGGACCTCCGATTCTGTGTTGGCCGAAGCGCGCCGGATGGCCGAGGCCGGCTATACGGACATTCAATTGCTGGGGCAAAACGTCAACTCCTATCGCGACTCATCGGGCAAGATGAGTTTTGCCGAGTTGCTGACAGCCGTGGCGCAGGTCGCCGGGATTCGGCGAGTCCGGTTCACGACGTCACATCCGCGCGATTTTACGCGGGACATTGTCGATGCCATCGATGGAGTGCCTACACTCTGCGACCATGTCCATCTACCCGTCCAAAGCGGATCTTCCCGCGTGCTGCAGCGGATGCAGCGGGAATACACGCGGGAAGGGTATCTGGAACGGATTGCCTGGATTCAGGCCGCACGACGGCCGATCAGTCTGACTACCGACATTATCGTCGGATTCCCTGGGGAGACGGATCAGGATTTTGAGCAAACTCTGACCTTGCTGGAGCAGGTCGGCTATGACGCTGTGTTTGCCTTCAAGTATTCTGCGCGACCCAACACTCCCGCCATTTCTATGGAAGATAGCATCCCAGAGGAAGTGAAAAATCAGCGATTGCAAGTGCTCTTGGAGAGGCAGCGCGAGATTCAAAGGCTGCTCTATCGCAGGCATATCGGAGAGATTATTGAAGTTATGGTTGAAGGACATAATTCGAACCGTGGCCAGGTTTCCGGACGCAGTTCGCATAATAAAGTCGTCAATTTCACCGTAAAGTCACCCATCCTGCCAGCAGCGGGAAGCTACGTGAACGTGCGTATTTCTCAGAGTTTCCCGAACAGCCTCCTCGGCGAGGCTGTCGATGGCCGGCAGCCAGCCGCGGTCTCCGCGGGAGAGGAAATTTGCGTGGCATGAGTCTTTCACTCCAATCCGGCGCAGGTGAAGTGAATCTCGACGAGCTGGAAGTCAAGATTCGCGGCTTGATGATGGATCCAGTCACCAAGATGCCCATGGTGGTTCTGAAGGATGTTGGGAGCGATGCCCTGGTTCCCATTTGGGTAGGAATCTTTGAGGCCAACGCGATCGCCCTTGAGATTGAAAAAACCGCGACACCCCGACCAATGACCCATGATTTGTTGGCAAACTTGATCAGAACTCTGGATGGAGAAGTACGCCGCGTGGTGATCACCGAGCTGAAGGACGATGTATTTTATGCGTTGATCTGGATGGAGCGCGGCGGGGAACTGATCAGCCTGGACGCTCGTCCGTCGGATGCCCTGGCGCTCGCCCTGCGCACGGATTGCCCCATCTACCTTTCTGCTCAGGTCCTGCGGACCACCCGTATAGCCAATGCCGGCGTGGAGAATTTTTCCACGGAAGATCTGCGGCGCTGGCTGGAAAATCTGAACGACGAAGATCTCGGCCGCTATAAGATGTAGTGCCTGGCCAGGCGCCACTCCAATTCTGACTTGCTAAGGGCCCGCGATGCTGCAGCCGCGACGTTCGCGATGGAAGAGAGCAGCTTTTCGGATAGTCGCGGACGTGGTGCGTCTGTTGCACGGTGGCGATCACTTTTCGCAGGCCGAATTGGCGGGCATCCACAACTTTCTGGTGCTGCAGTTTGAATCCCCGCTCGGTAGCGTCGTTCATGCGACCCCTCTGTTTGAAGCCCTGAAGCGGGCACTGCCGAACTGTTACATTACCGTTGCAGCCTCAACCAGCGCCGCCAGTGTTCTTCACACCAGCCCATATCTTGATCGATGCGTGGTTGCCCCCAGCCCTTTCAAAGATTTTTCGGCGAGCGTACATGCCGTCCGGGCACTGCTCGATTCAACGCCCGGCGGTGATCGTTGCGTCATTACTACGATCGGGAATCAACGGACGCGACTGGCGTTTTTGAGTCTACTGGTTGGAAGCGCAGTGCGAGCTGGCTACACGCTGGCTCCGGAACTCTACGACGTGCCTTTGACTTTCGATCCTGGGCGCGGGCAGATTGAGGGCAATCTCGACATCGTACGCAGCCTTGGCCACCCCGTTCCGTTTTACCAGCCACGCGTATTTTTTTCGCAGGAGAATCTCGCAAAAACAGAGCAGTGGCTGGCGTCTCTCGAGATCGATCCCGCCGTGCCAAGGATTGTTTTTGTCACGCAAAATAGCGGGGGACAAAAGAACCAGTGGAGACCGGCTCGATTTCAGCAGGTGATTTCCGGCCTTTCAAGCGCGACGGGTGCGATCCCCGTCTTTGTGGGCACAGAAAAAGATACCGTACCGATAGACGAGCTGCGCAAGGATTTGACCCAGAAGGGAATTTCGCTGGCCGGAAAAACCACCATCGCTGAACTGGCGGCCTTGCTAGCGCAATGTGATCTGATTGTCAGCCTGGATACCGGAACCTTCCATGTGGCCAGGGCCGTCGGATTACCTGGTGTCGTGATCGCACCCGCGTGGCAAGATTCTCGAGAATGGCTACCCGTCGATGACCCGCGCTATCGAGTGCTGCGAGGGCCGTCCATACGCGACATTCCGGCGGACTATTGTATCGACGAAATCAGCATGGAACAGGTGTGCGCCGCCGCGCAAAGCCTCCTGACAAAATATCCGGCGGCTCCGGCGCAACGACTTTCCCGCGTGGACCAATCTTCCAGGCATTAACTCGACTTGTTTTGAGTAAGACTTTCGAAAGTCGACTGAAGTATGGTTGGCACCAAAAAGAGCATCTTTGTCTGGACCGTGCTCACGCGGACCATCTCTTGCAATTGAAACTTGGAAGTGTTTGGGCCCTTGATGAACGCAA
>JAJXZK010000346.1 GCA_021780095.1 Acidobacteriota bacterium
GCTGCCCGTGTCCAACGTCGCGACCACGGGATTCCACAATCGCTTTTCGTCGCGCATCGCAGAGGTGTTCGATGGAATGTCCAGGGTGAACTTCGCCGGCGTGCAGGCATGGAGCATCCAAGGCTCTTTTGGAGTTCCGGTCTGCACGTTGCCATTGTCTTCACTGTTGGGCGCGCCGACGACATGGATGGAGGTGGCGCCGCACACGGTCAAATGCAGCGTATCCGTCGGTGTTTTGACTGTCGCCCCGCCTGCGGTCTTAGTCACGACGATGCCCGTCTGCGCCATCAGCATCACAGGCGACATAAAGAAACAAGAGAAAAGAATGCTCAGGCGGCTGAGATAGATTTTCTGTATTCGATGCAGCACAGTAATTTCCTCCGACAGAATCAAACGTTCAAGGTTGCGCCTGGGCGACAAGAAGAGACTTTTGCAAGTGGATATTGGAAGATGAACTGCCGATCAGCACCTTTACAGTTCCGGGTTCCACAACAAAATGTCCCGCGGCCTCGTTCCAATATGCCAGAGCGCTGGCTTTTAGAGGCAAGCGAACTGTCTGGGTTGCGCCTGGTTCCAAATGGATACGTGCGAAGCCACGAAGCTGTTCCCTGGGACGTGAAACTTTGGAGTCAGGATAGCTAACGTACATCTGAACCACTTCATCTCCGGCACACGCACCTTCGTTTTTCACATCCACGCTGACGGTCACTTGCCCGTGGTTGTCCACCGTCGAGGAACTGATATCAAGATGGGAATACCCGAACTTCGTATAGCTGAGACCGTAGCCAAAGGGATACAGCGGTTTCCCTTTGAAATACATATAGGTGCGACCATTGCGGATGTTGTAATCCATCAGCGGCGGCAATTGGTCGATGGATTTCGGCCAGGTAACGACCAGACGCCCGCCCGGATTGTATTCGCCGAACAGCGCCCTCGCGATCGCGGCACCTTCTTCTTCGCTGTTATGCGCCATGTGCAGAATGGCGGGCACATGCTCCTGCGCCCAGTTGATGGTGTACGGAAAACTGGACACCAGGACGACGATGGTTCGTGGATTCGCGGCATATACATCCTCGATCAATTTTTCCTGATCGGGATTCATGCTGATTGATTTGCGATCAAAGGCTTCTTTGCCTTCTGTAGGATCGGGGCAATGACCCCAGCCCATGCCGCAGGTCGGTTGGTTGCCAACAAATACAACCGCCACGTCGGATGACTTTGCCGCCTGCACCGCCGCGCCGTTCGTATTGTCTGTCGCATAGTTCACTTTTACGGACGAGCCAACATAGCTCTGGAGGCCTTGCAGCGGCGTAATCACAAAGGGAGGAGTTCCACTATACCAATCCAGGTCGACTTCGTTGGCGCGCGGACCGATGACAGCGATCGAGTGAAGCTTGTACATGTTTAACGGAAGCGCGTGATTGGAATTCTTCAGCAGAACGATGGACTCCTCCGTGACATGCAAGGCGAGCTGCTTGGTGGTGTCGCCTTCCCATGGTGCAGGACCGTTCTTATCATTGATCGAGGTAAATGGAACCAAGCTGGGCGGATCGAGCAAGCCAAGTCGAATCATGACGCGATAGACGCCACGCAAATTCTCATCCAGGTCTGCTTCTGTAATCAGCTTCTTCTGCAAAGCGCCTTCGACACCGGGGCGATACTTGTCCAGAAATTGGTTGATACCCGCGTGAATGGCTGCCGCCGCAGCTTCATCCATGTTGGCGCAATACTTGTGCTCCGTCACCATAAAAGTCATGGCGCCTGCATCCGTGCAGATGATCCCATTGAATCCCCACTTCTTCATGGTCAAATTCTTCAGCATGGGATTGGCGGTCATAGGGATGCCGTTCACCGCGTTGTAGCTGGTCATGTACGCGTTCGCGCCGCCCTGCTCGATGGCCATGCGAAAGGCGACCGTGTAGTACTCATGCAACAGCCGCGCATCGAAGTTAGAGGAAGAGCCGCTGCGGTCGGTTTCGTTGCTATAGGCCACGAAATGCTTCAGTAGAGAAGCTGTCCGCCAATATCGGCCGTCGTTTCCTTGAAGTCCTTTGACGAATGCGATCCCCATAGTTCCCACAAAGTACGGGTCCTCGCCCATGGATTCCTCAGCGCGTCCCCATCGAGGGTCGCGCTCGAGATTCAGATTGGGTGCGCGGATCACAAGACCGCCGCGGCCGCTGCTCTGAAATATGTAGCGCGCTTCGATCCCTTCTTCCGTGGCCGCTTGCTCGAGAAGCGCTGGATCCCATGTTTCACCCAGGCCAACCTCCTGGGGAAATTGCGTGGTTTCCAGAGGTTTGTTCAAGGGATGCACACCCGGAGTTCCACGCCGCACACCGGGGGGAAACATGCGGCCCCAACCTCCAGGGCCGCCAAGAGCAACCCCGTGCAGGCCTTCGATCTGCCCCGAGCCATGTACACCCAAACGGGGCACATCGGGATCGGTGCCGAGGGCATCGATCTTTTCCTGCAGCGTCATCTGAGAAAGCAAATTGTCGACGCGTTGTTCTGTCGGTAAGCTGGGGTTTTGAAACGGATATTGATAGTGGTTTTGTGCGAGAGCTCTCGACGGAAGGGCCAGTGCGGCGAGCAACAACAGCGCAAACAAACGCATGGAAGACACCTCTTAGAGCCGATGCGTGTTTCTGGTTTGGTTCGGCAAATGGCGAGAGCCAAAATCCAGCTCTGATCGATGAGATCAGGCAAATTGTTCAGCACGCTGCCAAAGAGCAGGAAGTTCTCTCCACATCTTCAGAGCGCCGTTGACGCCATCCGACAAGCGAGTCAATTATAAGGCGGAATGCGTCGCAAAGTGAGCAGAAAAAACGTTTTAGATGGCTGC
>JAJXZK010000369.1 GCA_021780095.1 Acidobacteriota bacterium
GGGTGGGCACCCGTAATCGCTTACAAAAACACAATTGCTAACAATCAACTAGCACTTGCTGCTTAATTAAATAAGTAGCCGTCCTCCTCAAATTCGCCTGTGAGGTGGGGCAGGACGTCATAAAGCAGGCTGGTCTGACCCGCAATGCCTGGGCTGGTCGGACGAGATCTACGGGCTGGTGGGATGCGTATCTTGTCCGTTCTGAGCGCATCGCATGAGAACACTCGGAACGCGACTACGCATGGAGACTCTTTACTGACTTGGATTTCGGACGCGGGTTCGACTCCCGCCGCCTCCACCAATATTTTTCAGCCGTTTACAGGCGTGCTGCAGGAATCGAACGAGAAGCGCACACTGGATTCGGCGCAGGTGCTGATTCCATCCCTCTCGTTTTTACTCCCAGACACTATCCTCCGTGCCATTCCGACGCTATTCACGAGAGCGCTTCTGGAGTGCCCGGCAAACCATGGCAGATGTGAAGTGAATATCCTTGTCAAGGTGCTGGGCACGAGCCGCGAACCGGTAACGGCATGATCGAAAGTTACCTTTGAAGACGATCGGAGAACGATTTCGACATAGGTCAAACTCCATCTAGTTGACTAAATCGATTTATCCACTTGTCGCCGACCCGAGCGGTTCTGTATAGTCCAATTTCCAGAGAGCGTTTTCGCAAGTCGATGCGCCGGCTCCGCAACATTCCTGGCGAGGAATGACAGGAACCATTTGCCGTCGACCCGCGAGAGTCCGCCTGGGAGTCGCCATGAATTTCCGCGCTGTTCGATTCGTCTTTTGCGTATCTCTTCTGCTTCTGGCTCCAACCCTGCCACTCCTGGCCGCTGAGACTGTTCATTTGTCCATCGACGCCTCGAAGACCGGAGCAACCATCAGCCGCAACATCTTTGGCCAGTTTGCGGAGAACCTCGGACGCGGTCTCTACGGCGGCATTTGGGTTGGATCGGATTCCCCGATTCCGAATACTCGGGGGATCCGCAACGACGTTGTTACAGCTCTTCGGGCGTTGAAGGTGCCCGACGTCCGCTGGCCGGGTGGCTGCTTTGCCGACGAGTACCACTGGCGCAACGGAGTTGGCCCATTCGCGCAACGGCCGGCAACGCTCAATTCCGCCTGGGGCAACGTGGTGGATACGAACGGCTTCGGTACCGATGAATTCATGGATTTGATCCATCAGATCGGCAGCGAGGCTTACATCTCGGTCAACGTGGGATCCGGAACTCCGCACGAGGCGGCCGACTGGATGGAGTACATGACCGCTGCCGCTCCCACCACGCTGGCGAAGGAACGGGCGGCTAATGGCCATCCGGCGCCCTACAAGGTCGGCTTCATGGGCATCGGCAATGAGAGCTGGAGTTGTGGCGGCGACATGACCGCGGACTACTATCTGAGCCAGTTAAAGATCTACAGCCGCTTCGTCCACAATGACAATCCTTCGCAACAGGGCGCCAACCACATGCTGGAGATCGCCGTCGGCCCGGGCGTTCCTGAGACCGACTGGACCGAGACAATCATGAAGGCGTGGCAGCATCACGACTGGAGCTGGAATATCGATGGCCTGTCGCTGCACTGGTACACCGTGGCCAGTGGATGGCCGCCTTCAATGCCTTCGATGAATTTCGGTGTTGAAGATTACTTCAAAATGCTGAAGTCCACGCTGTTCATGGATGATTTCCTGCGTCAACAAGAGACCGTCATGGATCGGTATGACCCGCAGAAGAAGGTGGCGCTGGTGGTGGACGAATGGGGCTCCTGGCTTGGGCCGCTGCCCGGTACAGACAAGGCCTTTCTGGTGCAGCAAAACAGCCTGCGAGACGCGATTCTGGCATCGCTGAACCTGAACATCTTCGCGCGGCACGCGGATCGCGTGCGCATGGCGAATATCGCCCAGATGATCAACGTCCTGCAAGCAATGATCCTGACGGACAAGGAGAAGATGATTCTCACTCCTACGTACTACGTCTACAAAATGTCTGTACCGTTCCAGGACGCAACCTTTGTTCCTGTGGATTTCGATCCCAGCACAGTTCATCGTGATGGCATCACCCTGCCGCGAGTGGATGCGCTTTGCGCCAGGGACGCATCGGGCAAGCTCTGGCTCGAAATTACGAACCTCGATCCCGAAAAGCCGCTGGTAATCGATGCGGATTTCACCGGCATAAACATCAAGTCCGCGAAGGGAGAGACGCTGACTGCGCCTGCCGTCGACAGCGTGAACACCTTCACAGCACCCAACAACGTTATTCCGAAGCCGATCTCCGCCAGTGTGAAAGACGGCAGGTTGGCAGTGACGGTTGAGCCAAAGTCAGTAACCGTCATCTCGTTAGAGCAATGACAGAGACTGCACGCAGTAGTTGCGTAGTTGGAGAGGACGACAATGACAACGATACAAATAATTTGCAGAATGACCCTTTCCCTGGCGATAGCGACGGGACCGAGTTTATGGGCCCAGGTGCAGACCCAGGTCCCTGCGGTCATCCCGGGAGCCAAGCCCGTGACCGTCGAGCAGATCAAGATTCATGGCAAGTCGCTCGAAGGCAATCTTGAGGGAGACGCCGTGGACCGCGACGTCTTTGTCTTTTTGCCGCCCAGCTACAGCAAAGACAAGCATCGCCGGTATCCGGTCCTCTACGCGCTGCACGGCTACTCCATCGGCGCCGAGCAGTGGACGCACGAAATCCACGTGCCGCAGACCATTGAAGGTGCCTTCGCGCAAGGCTCCAAAGAGATGATCGTGGTTCTGCCCGACTCCAAAACAATGCACAACGGCTCCATGTACTCCAGTTCGGTCACGACCGGCGACTTCGAGAATTTCATCGCTCACGATGTTGTTTCCTACATCGATGCGCACTACCGCACGCTTCCCAATCGCCAGAGCCGAGGCCTCGTCGGTCACTCTATGGGCGGCTACGGCGCCACACGCATCGGCATGAAGCACTCCGACGTCTTCGGCAGTCTCTACATTATGAGTCCCTGTTGCCTGTCGGCCCGACCCGCCGGCACCTTCAACCCAGAAGTAGAGAAGAAGCTCGAGTCAGTGAAGACGGAGGACGATTCCGCTAAGCTATCGTTCTTTGACCGTGCCCAGCTTGCAACCGCTGCAGCCTGGTCGCCCGATCCAAAGAATCCTCCGCTGTATCTCGACTTGCCCTTTAAAAATGGCGAAGTGCAGCCTGACATTCTCGCCAAGTGGGCGGCAAACGCGCCGCTTGCGTTCATCGATCAATACATCGGAAATCTGCGCCAATACCGCGCCATCGGCATCGACGTCGGGGACGAGGATGGACTTCGCTTCGATACCATCAAGCTGCACGACGTACTCGACACCTACGACATCGCGAACAGCTTCGAGCTGTATCACGGCACGCATACCAGCGCAGTCGCCGACCGCTTCCAGAATCACGTAATGCCGTTCTTCAGTAAAAATCTCTGTTTTCAGAAGAGCTGTCGGTAGGCAGCTTTCGCAGGTACATCGCAATGATTGACCGTTCGCGTCGCAACTTCCTCAAGACCTCTGCCACTGCAGCCGGTCTCTGCGTCATCGGCCCCTCGGCAGTCGTTCAGGCTTTGTCCATCACTCAGCACGAGCACCCTCCGGGAATGCTTATGCCCTTCCCTCTCTCCTGGGTGCGTCTCACTCCCGGCATGTTTCAGGAGCAGGAAGAGATCAATGCGCGCTACCTCGAGTCGCTTACGATCGATCGATTGTTGCATTCGTTTCGCATCACGGCGGGCCTTCCCTCGAGCGCCACACCCTATAAAGGTTGGGAAGATCCCACCTGCGAGCTGCGCGGCCATTTCGCTGGTGGTCACTTTCTTTCTGCCGCTGCGTTAGCTTCGGCCGGTTCGGGGAATTCCGACCTCAAAAGCCGCGGCGATGAGCTTGTCACCGGCCTCGACGCCTGCCAGAAAAAAATTGGGACGGGTTACGTGAGCGCCTTTCCTCCCGAACTGTTTGAACACCTGGCCCATGGCAAGCCGGTCTGGGCGCCCTTCTACACCTACCACAAAATCATGGCCGGTCTGGTCGACATGTACCTGTACACCGGCAACGCGGACGCGCTCCGCATCAGCGAAGGCATGGGTCAATGGGCGCAGGACTTCATGTCAAGCTTCGGCAGCGATCAGCGCCAGCGGATGCTGCGCACTGAGTATGGCGGCATGAACGAAGTCCTCGCCAACCTCGCGGGCATCACGCAAAAGGAGCGTTATCTGGATGCCGCTCACCTCTTCGAGCAGCCGAGCTTCCTCGACCCGCTTGCCGAGCGCCGCGACGAGTTGCAAGGCCTGCACGCGAACACGCATGTCCCGAAAATCATTGGCGCAGCTCGCATGTACGAAATCACCGGCGACCGCCGTTATCGCCACATCTCCGAGTACTTTCTGGGTGAAGTGCTCGCCGCGCGCAGCTACTCCATCGGCAACACCAGCCTCGACGAGCACTGGACAACGCCCCCGGACCAACTGAAAGGGACACTGGCCTGGACCAATGCCGAGTGCTGCGTCGCCTACAACCTGATGAAGCTGCAGCGCCACGTCTTCAGTTGGACCGACGCCGCGCGCTGGATGGATGCGTACGAGCGCACTCTCTTTAACTGCCGGCTCGGGACGCAGAACGCCCAGGGGCTGAAACAGTATTTCTTCCCGCTCGCCGCCGGATACTGGCGCGCCTATAACTCGCCTGAAGAGTCGTTCTGGTGCTGCACTGGCACAGGCGCCGAAGAGTTCGCAAAATTCGCGGACACGATTTACTTCCGCCGCGGCAGCGACATCTACGTCAACCAGTTCATCCCGTCCACACTCGATTGGAAGGACGAAGGCCTCGTCCTTGAACAGGTCACCCAATTTCCACACCAGCAGAGCACGATGCTCAAAATCAAAACCTCACGACCGACGCAGCGCACTATTCATCTGCGCATTCCACGCTGGACAACCGACGAAGCGGAGGTCAAGTTGAACGGCGTCGCCCTGGAGGCCATGGCCGACCCCGGCTTTTATCTCGCTCTTCGCAAAGTCTGGCAGGACGGCGATACCATCAGCCTCAGCCTCCCCATGCAATTGCGCCAGGAGACGTTGCTCGGCGACGATTCCATAACCGCCGCAGTCTACGGCCCGCTTGTGCTCGCCGCCAGTCTGGGCGCTGGCCCGAGTGACGGCCCGGACAGAGTGATTCATAGCGGTGCGACAGTGCCCAAGGGTCTGCCCGCCGCGCCTCTGTTGCCACGGGTC
The DNA here is from genome assembly GCA_021780095.1 of Acidobacteriota bacterium. Next base: position 5,242 of record JAJXZK010000369.1, read on the forward strand.
GCAGATACCTCGGATGCAAGCCCGCAGTCATGGATTCAGATCGAATCCGCTTCGGATCTTCGCTTCACCGCAACAGGCAAAGACGTGAAATACCAGCTGATGCCGTTGTACCAAATCAGCGATGAGCGCTACTCCGTGTACTGGCAGATGTCGAGCCTAAAGAAGCAAAGTTAGCTTGCGGCGGCAAATAGAACGGGCCTTCGACGCACACATCTGGAGTTATGAGTGTCGCTCGTGTCGGGGCACATTCTCAACCAGCCACCCCTCCCCAAAGCGAGAGGGGATTCCCCAGGTGAAGTCACGGCTTGCAGGCTTTGACAATAGAAGAGCCAATCGGTGAGGCTTCGAACTGAACTTATGTCGACACGGATCGGACACTTGTCGCTGCAAACTTTCCCATTTGACGCGAAATGTATGTTGACATCTTTCGGCGGATTGCCTTAGCGTGTGGACTTGGCGAATCCGGAGATCCCTGTACGCAGCTTGGAATCTGTCGGCAAGTTTTCCAATGCCATTGCGGTAGAAATTTGGAGATGGATCCGGCATGGTAACTCGCCGAAGGTTCTTAGCAACAAACATGACCGTTGCCGCGGCGTCCGTACTTGGGCTTCCGCCGGCGATTCTCGGTGAGGCTGCGCCAAGCGATCCGGTTCGAGAAACTCAGCTACCCCGATCGCATCGAGAATTCTGGAACGACTGGCCCGATTCCATCACAAGAAACATGAACCAGGCCAGAGAGTCCCGTCGGGCCCTGCTGGCGCGGATTCAATCGAAGGAACAGGTGGAGGCACGCACCGAAACAGTTCGCCGCCAGCTTTGGCAGCTTCTGGGTGGACGTCCGGAAGAAACACCTCTACATCCCCGCATCACTGGCACGGTGGAACGAAGTGAATATCGTATCGAGAAACTCATCTTTGAAAGCATGCCGCAAATTTATGTGACGGCGAATCTCTACGTACCCACAAAAGGCCAGCCTCCCTTCCCGGCAATTCTTGCGCCCATCGGACACACCGCCAACGGCAAGGCGGCCATGCGATACCAGTACACGTATCAGAATCTGGCCAGAAAGGGATACGTTGTTCTGACCTGGGACCCATTCGGGCAAGGCGAAAGAGTCCAGTATCTTGAGCCGGGAACGAACCGTACGCGATTCCATGCAATCTCAATGGAACACACGCAAGCCGGCAGGCCAATGATTTTGTTCGGCGATGGTCTGGCCAGGTATCTCGCCTGGGACGGTATTCGCGGTCTTGACTATCTGTTGACGCGATCCGAGGTCGATCCGCAGCGCATCGGGTGCACGGGTCAGTCCGGCGGCGGCACCATGACGATGTTTCTGGGAGCGCTCGAGCCGCGCATCCATGCGGCGGTTGCGATCGAAGGCAACTTTGCGAATGTGGCCGGCCCGTTCTACGATCCACCAGGCTCCATCTCCGATGCCGAAACTGACATTGTGGGCAGTCTTCCGTTGCGCATGGACCGCGGAGATCTACTTGCGACATTTGCTCCCAAGCCTTTGTTGGTCTGCTATACGAAGAACGACGAAGGAGAAACCTATGGGCCACTTAATACGGAAGCCGTCATCGAAAACTATGACGAACTAACTCGTATCTATGGAATTCTTGGCGCGAAGGACAAAGTAGGTCTATTTGCCGGCGACTTACCTCACGGAATGGATTTCTTTTCTCGTCGAGCTATCTATGGCTGGTTCAATCGATGGTTCGACAAGATGGATGCGGGCGTGGAGGAAGCGGAATACGATGCCGCGCCAGACAGCGCACTGAACGCTACTTCCACCGGCCAGGTGTTGACGTCGCTCCACGGCCGGACTGTAGTTCAGCTCAATACCGATCGAGCGAAAGAGCTATTGCCAGGCAGCTATTTCAAAACTGGCACCGATCCTTCGCCCGCCACAGAAACAATTCGCGCACAGCTTGCGAGATTACTGGCGCTGCGTACAGAAAAGACTCCACTCCAGGCTCAGGTGCTGTCCTCGAACATCAGAAAGAAGGACCGGATCGAAGAGATTCAATTTGAATCTGAACCGGGAGTTCGCATTGTCGGCTGGTTTGTTGCGCCCCAGAATGGAGCGGCAAAACATCCTTGCGTCCTGTATATAAGCAACGGGTATGCCGACGAAGTGGTTGGGGAGCCGAGCCCATTTGATGACGTTCTCCGCCAGGGCCACGCCGTCTGCGCCATCGCGTTACGAGGGACCGGGCTTTCGACACCGCGGCCTCCTCGCGGCGGACCGGTCTTCTACCAGCAAATGAATCTCGGGGAACGATTCGCCTGGGCCAATCTGGTGCTGGGGAATTCCGTCATCGGGCAAAGGGTCTGGGACATTGTGCGAACTCTCGATTATCTTTCTTGGCGACCCGATGTCGACGCGTCGCAAATTCGCATGATCGGGCAAGAAGAAGCAGGGCTGGCGGCGCTGATGGCTGCGGTACTCGATCAGCGCATTCGATCTATTCTTGTCACGCGAATGCTTGTCAGCTATATGTCCGTTGTGCAGTCCACGGACTATTCTCTGGCGCTGGATTGGTTTGTCCCAGGAATTTTGCGGCACTTCGATGTGCCCGATCTTTCCGCTGCCGTCTGTCCGCGCCCCGTGTGGATTGTCGACGCAGTCGTTGCTCCTGGCACGATACTTCCCGAGCAGGAGGTGCGTCGATCCTATGCGCAACGTATCCCGGATACCTCCGTTGCTCTGCGAAAACTAAACATTGTCAACACGTCGGGGCAGGGCGTTGAAGTGTACAGGGACTGGCTTCGCACAGGTTGAAGCGATTGCATTCGCTCATCCGACCGAGATCGAAGCAGAACCCGCCTCATTTCCCAGGATGGCTACGGCAACCGGTACGCCCACCAACAAAAAATCTGGAGTCTGGCTGACTACGGACGATCGTAGAAGCGAAAGAAGAGCGATGGCCTTGAGGCCTGTTCGGCGCGGGCCACAGGTTCTTTTCATGCCCCTCGCTCAACGACGTGAACTTCCGGGCGAGAGTCACATTTTCTTCCAGCTGGGAAATGGTATCGCACCCGATGATGACCGTGCTTACGGGCCGCGACAGAGTGTAGTGCATGGCTTCGCGCATGGTAATCGTGCCAGGTGTTGGCGCAAGCACCATTCCTTCCCAGGAATGCCTCCGTTCTGATGGCCATGAGCGCGGCCGATCCGCATCACTACAGCTACAACCAGGCGGTGCTGCCGCTTGCGGTCGAAAGCAGATGGGCATCATCGGCATGAAGGTGCCGGCGCGCGGGCGTATTCTTTCGAGCTGGACTCAGGGAACAATGGCCTTCGGCCGCAAGGATTTTGGTATGGACAGCAATATTCCCTTCATCAGAATCGCCAACCGTATCGAGGTGGATGTCGATCTGACGGCCACGCGCATCGCCGGACCCGCAGTGATTTTCAAATACTGATCGACGCGGGCACGACGCTCGCCCCCATGGATTGAGCCGGGAATCTCTCTTATAGTTGTTTTGTGCGCTGAGCCATTGCAATGGGCAGGAGGCACACATGAAAGTCGACGAATTCAAAGCATCGGTTGCGCATCAGGAACCGCCCTCGGGCCTGTCGATTCCGCTGGTGGCATTGTGGTGGGACATGAAAGGCGACTGGACGCAGGCTCACTCGCTGATCGATGAGCTGGAGACGAAAGACGGCATGGCTGTTCACGCCTATCTGCACCGCAAAGAGTGGCAACTCGCAAACTCGGACTACTGGTACCACCGAGCCGGGCGCGAATTTTACCGTCCGGTTCTGTCAGACGAGTGGCAGAACCTGGTTACTGCACTGCTATCCTCCGCCAAATAAACCTGGGGCATTATCACTGCGCAGAAAAGCAAGAGCACCGCGTGCAACGATTGTCGTCTGCGCGCCGCCGGTTTCACGCAAGGTGATCTTATCCTCGCTCACCGCGACATCCTGAACTTCGCGCCACGTCTTCGGCACGTCGGCAAGAAACATCAGCCACGACTCGTTCAGCTTTCCATGAGGGGGCACCGTGCGATCTACCCGACCGTCGAAGTTCGACCGCAGTCGCGCCATTTCCTCTTTGCCCACCGGCAGTGGAGTGGCGCCAAACTCCAGTCCGAGGGCCCGCGTTCTGCCGTTCCACGGAGCTTCACCTCTTGCGCGGTTTTCATGCCATATCGCTAGCCACGGAAAGTGCGCTGAGCGAAAGCAGTATCCAAACACCAGCCCCAATTCCCAGTTCAACGCGGAGATAAATCCGATTTCCCGCCCTGGGTTCTGCTGCAGCGCGCCGACAAAGCCTCCGCCGGGCGGCGCAAAAGGACGCCGCAAGTCCCGTCTTCCATGAGCCTCTGTATCGACAAATGGCCATTCGAACAGCTGGTCCGAAGGGAGCAGGCACGGCCCGTCGTATCCAAATGGCCACGTCCTGCCTTTGCCCACCGACGCGGCAATGCTGCACGAATCTGCATTCAACAGCGGCGCACCTAAGGTCGCATGTTGTTGCCACTGAATTTCGCGCGGAGTATCGCGAAGATTGCGCACCTGCTCTTGCACGCGCACCACCGATTCGCCCGGCGTGATCTGAATTTTCCGTAGCGCCTGCAATCCCGCGATTGGCAACTCCGCACGCACTGCCAGACCTGCGTCGAGTGGGCCGTCACTCTCACAAATCCAGCTGGCAATCGCCGCCTCTCCATGCAGCGTCACTCCAAGGCTGGCTTCCAGGTCCGACGGAGGTCCAAAGCAATCGAGGCACAGCGAATGACCGGAATAGGACGCGAGAAAAGTACCCGTCGGCCTGCCTCCATATTGTTTCGCAAGCTCATCATGTTCGGGAGTCAGGGGATCAGCCGTTGCCCATGGCGATTCCCAAATCACATTGTCTGTTGCGTGCCCGCTCGCGGATGTAAACGAGAACGATACGATATGCCCGCCGCCCGTCAGGATCGTCATTTCCACCCGATCGTTACCGAGATGGAGTGCGCTTCGGCCCTTCCATTCCGTTTTCATGCCGTCTGCCCTGACTGATTCACGGGTGTCCTTTCATGCAACTGATCTTCGTTTCGGTGGCTCCGTGCGCGTGCGCAACCTCAGCGTAAGACGCATGAGCGTAACAAACGTAACACGCCGCGGAAGCGGAAGGTCGCCGCACAGTCCTCCACTACGTTACACCTCTGCGCATCGCTCGCCTGAAGCGGAGAAGGCTGCATTGCGAACTGCACGGTGTGATCTGCGATCTCTCGAGGCACACACGCCTACCCCTCCCATCTTCCGCCAGCATCCATGTGTCAGCGTCCGCTGCTTAGATCAACGCTTTCACGCACACCTTCGTACGCGGGTGATCGTCATCGCCAAGTTGCGCCATATCACAATCAAAGATGGATGAGAGTTCCTCGAAGGCCAGCCTTTTTCAAGGCTCATCACATCTTATGGTGTGAGCGCTTCCTGCCAATACAACCGTATCTGCCGACAAAAACATGGGGACAGCAAAGGCGGTATCGAGGGCTTTCCATCACCGGCAGCTACCCGGCGCCTTATCGCTCGGCGGTCTTTCTGTGGCCATCCTCTCACGCCGGGTATGTTCTTCGCTGATTCAGGATGAGATCATCGATCGGTCGGCCGAGCTTGCATACTGTTTTCTCTTCGCGATGTTTCCCGCGTTGATCCTGTTGTCGGCAATGTTCGGCTTGTTTGCCAGTACCAGCGCGCGAGCCAATCTTGAACTGATGCTGTAT
>JAJXZK010000108.1 GCA_021780095.1 Acidobacteriota bacterium
CTTTGTGGACGAGTCTTGGGGCTTGCTTCCCCGTAGGGGTACCGAGATCGAGCTTGCCGCGTTGCGCCATCACATCCAGATCCCACTCCTCCACCAGATCCTCCCCGACGTCGTCGCCTCGCAGCTTCTCTCCGTCATCCGTTTCAACATCAAGCGCCCCTTCTCGACCGATGTAGCTGAAGTGCCGCCGGACCGCCCCGAGATTATTCGCGCCCTTCGGGAGCACCTTGACCATGACCTCTGGCGTACGGCGAGCGGTACGCGCAATCTGCTCGATTTCGCCCGGCGAGAGCTGGGCTCGCTGGCCGGGACCGCGGCGTGCGTAGCTGAAGAGATCGAATGGGAGTTCCTTATCCATCTTGGTCGACATACCCTTGCCTCCAACTCTTGAGATTCGCCTGGAGCAGTCCCTTCACGTGATCTCGGAGCGCTTCGCAGACTCGCAGGATCGCCCTCAGGTCGTCCCGGCCGGGAGCGCTCACGCGCTCCCCCTGATTGGCGGCGCGAGCGATCTGATTGATATTTCGGCCGAGCCGGCCAAGTTCCGACACTGCCCGCTCAAGGGCCAACAATTCCACCTTCGGGAGCGGCGTCAGTCCCCTCAAGTGCGCCCGCGCCAGGATGGATAGGTACGTGGCGGCCGGAATCCCGCGGGCGCGCGCACGCTCGTGGAGTAACCTTTGGTCATCGGGGGCGAGGCGAATCGACAAGCGGGAGTCGCGAGTCGCATTTCTCTCCGCGACAATCATCGTTCCCTGGGCGGCGTTGGCGGTTTGCAGCATTAGTTCAACCAAGCGCTTGAATAACGCTGATTCCGTCAGTCCCTGCCGCCCGGCAAGCGCCCGAAGCTCTGCCTTCGTCTGCGGATCAACGCGACACTGGATGCATGGACTTGCTGCCACGTCGCGTATCGTCTGACAACAGCAGCCGCCAGGCTATCCTGCATTCGCCCTAAATTAAGCGAATAACAGCCTTCCATTTTTCTTAGTCGGATGTAGAATCGCGCGCTCCGTCTTTCTCCTGAGCCCGGCGATCCTGGTTCATCGACCATCAGTCCTGGTCGGTTCAGTCGGCCGTTGATGGCCGTCCCGCGTGCACCCGAATACCGAAGAGCGCGGCCATCGCACGACTGAGCCCACCCCGATGCCGACCCCCGCCTTCCACACTGGCGCCCTCGGGCTGACCGTGGATCACGCGCCGCGCCGCACCAGGGTTGGCAAGCAGCCGTTACGTTGCCTTCGGCTCACCAGCAGCTGTGATGCCCAATTCCGCCCACAATGCTCGCGGAACAGCAGCCGTGAGCCTCCAGGTCACAGTGATTGGCTTGTCTCCGGCCCACGACACGAACTCCACGGGCCCACAATAATAGAAGGGCGCCCCCTGCCCACCGGATGTCTTAGGTCGGCCTCGGACGAATAGGTGTACAGCGATGCCACGAGATTTGTGCTCCGCTATTGCCTTGCCCGTCTCGCTCGCCTGGGTGGTCCGATTCTGGCTCTGCCACTGAATAGTGTCGGCGGACAGGAAATGATCCTCGTACTTGAACGCCTCCGCGTGATCGCTCTTGTCCAGCGTGACAAACAGGAACATGTGGCCAGGCTGTAGAACGAAGCCTTGCCCCCAGTACCGCTCCGAATACCGGAGGCCGAATAGCGGCGCGACCTCCGCTCGTCGATAGGCCTTGTAGGGAATTGCGCCAGCCACGCTAACCCCAACGGGCCGCAGGGTCCAAACGCCAAGCTCCTGGCGCAATCGGACCTGGTGTCGCGTTCCGGGCTTTCCCACGTCGGGACCGAACCAATGTTCCAACAGTTCTGGCAGGATGCTTTCTTCGGAGCCCTGCCGTCGCGCCAAGTTCACCGCGACCTTCACGAAATTCAAGTGAAGCACCTCGCCGCCGACCTCGACATCGGTCCATCCTTCAGGAAGCCCAGGGTGAGATTCCCTGTCCGGGAGAAACAATATCGGCCGCCCGTCGGCGTGGCTAACTCTGAGTGCGAAATCGGTCGTCCCTCCTTGCCCAGACCGCGCAAAGTACTCCGCCAATCGCCATTCAGCGATCTCACGCACCAATTCTTGCGCGCCGCTAGTCGCCACTGCCGCCACAGAGAATCGCGTCCTGAATTCGTCGTCCACAAACTCAAAGTAGGACACGCCGCCGGTTCCTCTCCCGTCGATCCATGCGGCGATTGGGTTGTCTCGGAGGAGCCGTTCGAGCTTGCTCCGGTCACTAACGGCTTCCCCAATATCTTCCGAAATCCTAGGATCACGACGGGCCAAGTCGGCGACCTCCGACGCAATATCCGTTAGACCGATCGATCCCGGAAGATTTCCTTTGTTTACCATGGCGAGCAGCACAAGCATCTTGAAGCTCTTAGTCATCGCCGTGACTTCTAGACTCTCAAGGAAATCCTGCGCCTCCGCGTAAGCCTGACTCTCTGGTTCTTCGAAACCTCCTTCCGCTTTCACAAACCCAAGCCATGAACCATAGGATGAGCGCATCACCCGGGGGTTGTATCCCTCGCGAAACATTTCGGCCGCGGTAGGACGTACGCCAAGCGAATCCCGAAAGTCTTGAAATCTTCGAGTCAGTAGCTCAACAGCACTACCGCCAGTACGAAGTAGCTGGCGCAGAATGTCCTTCGCCTCGAGTTCATAGGTGACTTCGCAGCCAGGTGGAAGATCGGCAGTACCCGCATCCAACCTCTCAAATAGATTGAGCACCTCTCGGTCGCCGGGTGGCAGTCCGAACAATGCCTGTGGCTTCAGCAGGAAGTAGCGATGATTGCCAATATAGT
>JAJXZK010000074.1 GCA_021780095.1 Acidobacteriota bacterium
GTGTTTGGCGTCGACGGCGGGATTGGTCTGGAGATAATCGAGACCGCGGCTGGCGCCCCAGGCCCAGGCGCGCAAAGCTCCCCATTGATTGGGGGTGCGGGGCTGACTTCTGTTGACGAGGCCGATGATGCCGCGCGTGAGGCCTGCGCCATTGTCCGCTTGCGCGGATTGCGGATCGAGCGTGGCGAAGCCCCAGCCGGCGGCGATCAGCTCCCAGGTGTTGGGCGGATCACCGTCGGCATTCATCTGAGGAAATTGAAACGGGACGGAGCGCACGGGATCCCAGCCGGGATGCTGCGCGATGACCTGCTTGAGCGAGGGGTCTTGTTTGACGAGAAGTGCTTTGAGCGCGGTGTTGATGAGCGAAAGTTCTTCTGGCGAAGGCTGGACGGGAGCAGGGAAGCCGCTGCGTCCGAACATCATCAGGACGGGAACCGGGCTGGTGCTGTCTGCGGGGGTGACGAGCGTCATGCGAAGGTTGACGTTGATGAGGGGATAGTCGGAGTTGTCAACGTGGCCATTGAGTTTTGTTGCGATGACGGGATGGAAACCGACGAACTCATGTTCGGTAGCTACGACCGACCAGGTGACTTTGGGGACATTGTTGGGGACGACGCCGTAGACGTACTCGTCGAAGTCGTGGACGATTTGCGGGCGTCGCTGCTGCCACCACATTTTTGCGGTGCTGACTTTTTTTCCATTGTTCAGCGTGAGCGCATCGGGCAGATTGGGCCAGGGGTTGGCCTTTGACTCGTCATAGTTTGCGTGGTCGGGGGCTTTTGGATTCCCGTTTGGGCCGGGACGAAGAATTTTGTGCGAGTGCTGCGGTGGGCAATAGGATCGTGGCGGCAAGGGAGATGGTTGCGAGCGCAGGCGGCAGGCGCATGGATGACCTCTGAAAGTGGGCGTCCAAATCGATTTAGTTCGGCGATTCATACTAAAACATTGAATACGGAACGGGCAAAAAGAATCGCTCGCAGGCAGCGGCGAGGTGGGGGGCTGCGTGCGGTGAGAGGGGAGTCGAGGATGGTTGCGGGTGAGCCCCGCCTTAACTCAGGATGGAGTGGGCGAAGGTGAGCCACCAGCCGGATGCGTCGCGCCAAGTGTAACTGATGAAGGCCTGAGACACCATCAGCACCGGCACACCGACCAGAGGCGGGGGTCCACCCACAACCGTGAACTGGAAGTGCGTGTGGTATTCTCCGCATGTGTCCGCCGCCGGAACACCGCAAAATTCGCGAACTCCGCGCCACGGGGCGGTGGTGCGCGCGACGCATTGGCTGACGGTGATCGCGTTTTTTGCGCTGCTGATTACGGGTGGAGAGATTGTGATTTCGCACCCAAGGTTCTATTGGGGCGAGGTTGGCAATTCGAATGTCCAGCCGCTGTTCACGCTGCATATCCCGGCGTCAAGAGGTACGGTGCCGACGGGCTATAACTATGTGATGCCGGACCAGAATGGGTGGAGCCGCGCGCTCCATTTTCAAGCGGCGTGGCTGCTGTTGCTGACGGGACTGATATACGGGATTGCAGGATTCTGGACCGGGCACTTTCGGAAGGATTTGGTTCCGGGAAGGACCGAGAGAACGTGGAATGCGTTTCGCGGTGTAATAGGGAAAACGTTTCGCCGTGGGCCGCCGGAGGCTGCGGAGGTGCGATCGTACAACGTGGTACAGCGATTGACGTATCTGATCGTGATTTTCGTACTGTTTCCGCTGGTGATCTGGACGGGGTTGGCGATGTCTCCGGCGTTTACGGGGGCGTTTCCGCGGACAGTGATTATGTTTGGCGGCAGGCAGTCGGCGCGGACGCTGCATTTTTTTTTGTCAGGTGTGTTGTTGCTGTTTTTAGTGGTGCATGTTGCGATGGTGTATCTGGCAGGTTTCAAGAGCCGTATGCGGGCGATGATTACGGGCCGCGCGGTTGTGGGCGAGGAGCGTCCATGAGCCCCATCTCTCGACGAAAAGTTTTGACGACGGGTTTGGCGGCGACAGCCGGTGTGGCGGGAATCGCGGCGGCCGATCGGTTGGCGCATCGGTATGGATTGATCCCGCCGGATAGCAGGGGAATTTATGGTCCAGGGGAGACGCTGAATTATGCCGCGCAGCGACTGTTTGGATCGCATGCGTCAGCACGTGAGTTTTCGCGCAGCATGATTTCGAAAACGCCGTTCGCCAATGCGGTTGCGCCGCAGAGCGATGCATTCAAGAAGTTGCAGGCGGGTGGATTCGCGGATTGGAAGCTTACCGTGGATGGCATGGTGGAGCGGCCGACCGAATTTTCTCTGGACGACCTGAAGCATTTTCCGGCGCGGAGCCAGATTACCGAGGTGGCGTGCGAGGAGGGCTGGTCTTATATCGCAGAGTGGATCGGAACGCCGCTGGCAGGAATATTGCATGAGGTTGGAGTGCTGCCGCAGGCGCGGTATATTGCATATTTCTCGATCTATCCGGATTGGTGGGACAGTCTCGACATGAGCGAGGCTCGGCATCCCCAAACGTTGCTAACGATCGGGATGAATGACGGTGATTTGCCGGTATCGTTCGGCGGACCGCTGCGGCTTCGAGTGCCGCGGCAACTGGGATACAAAAGCGTGAAGTACGTTGCGCATCTGACGGCGACGGACAGCATGAAGAAGTTTGGCAACGGTTTGGGGTCAGCCTCGCCGGAAGCTGGCTATGCGTGGTGGGCGGGAATTTGAATCGGTGCTTTCAGGGAATCGAGACGCGATACAGATTCCTGTGCACGGTGGTCTTGACGTATGCAAAATGCTCGAGGTCGGCACCCGAAATGAGCTCGGCACGTGGAACCGATTGCGCTCCCGCCACAACGTTTGCATCGGCCATGGGCTCGATCCCTCCCGGGGGGAGATGGGGAAGGCTTTCTGCGGGGCCGAGGGGAATTGCCAGACTTCGTCCAATGAGACGAGGCGGCAGGGGGCCCAGGCTCCGTATTGGTTCATTTCCACGACGAGAATCCATTTGTGGCCCGGAGATACGAAAGAGAAGTGCGCCATGCCGCGTTCGGGTGTGGGAAAGTAAACATCGCGCACGTGGTCGCTGGTTTGGCCTGCCGGGAGAAATCAGCGGCGCTGTGAAAACTTGACTGCCGAAGGTTCTCTGGCATCCCAGGAATCGATTGCCCTTCACCCAGCAAAGGAATAACGCGGAGTGGAGGGCATTTGATTTTTGTGGCTGAGTAGTTGGGTGAACTGCAGTTTTACAGCGCTGCCGGATCGGATGGAGCGGGGCGAAAATATCGCGCGGCCGTGCGGTGCAGTAGCACCCATGCAATGAGAGCACAGATCAGACTATGCATGAGAAATTCATGCATGGAATGGAAGGCGCTGAGGATGACGTGGAATGCAATCCAAGCAAGTGCCAGCCAGCGTGCCCAGTCGCCGCCGCGGAGCATAAACACGCCGCAGACGATTGCCAGAATTTCAGTGAGTGCGATCCAGAGACTGTCGTTTTGCAGTGCGACGATTTCTCGAAAATGGTAGGTGAAGCCCATGATGCCGACCGCGATGTAGATGCAGGCAAGAATCGTGATCGAGATGGGACGCGGGTTCGTCGACATGGCAGCTTTTGTCCAGTGTGGCTGACTATACCAAATGCGTGCAGTGGATGAAATGGAGTGACAAGAGCATTGAACGGATGTTGCTCGCGCGCTTAAGCTCGACAGAGAGAAGCCATGCCGGGATGGAAATTACAACTGAGGTTCCGAGGGCTGTGGATGGTGGCGGCGCTGATGACGTGGAGCCTGGCGGTGCCGTTTTGGATGAGTGCGGCAAATTCTGCAGCGGTTCAGGCGGAGCATGCGAAGCCGATGGCGGTGGCAAAACATTCATCTCCAACTTTCAAGGCACCGCTTAATAATCTGATAAAAAATGGTTTAGATGGATGCCGCGCCTACAAGGTCAAGACGCTGCCGGGAAGTCGCGAGTATGCCAGTGAGTTTCTGGAGACGATGGCGATTGATCCACGGGCGCGCAGTTCGAATGAGGTGTGGGGGCTGACGGCGGACCTGGACAGCCACGTTCCAGCGGCGGAGCGGGCAATTTATTTGTCGAAGTCGACCAATGGCGGGGTGACGTGGACGCCGATCGCACGGCTCAGCTCGAAATATTTTGACGCGAAGATTGGTGAGGGATTGCGCAATGGGCTGGCGGTCGCGCCGGGCGGCAAAGACTTTGTGGTTACGACGCAGCTGGGCGCGTTCCAGGTGATTCCGCAATCGAGGATGTCGGATGCGGTGGTGAGAGCGATCTCGGGGCCGCGAGTGCCGGAGACGCGGCCGAAGATCCCGATTCCGAAGCAGGCGGGGCAGCCGGTGCGGGCGGGCGTGGTGATGATTACGGCGGACGGCAAGCGGATGTTGATCGGTTATGGGTATTTTGATCTGACTCCGCAGATTTTTATTTATCGGCGAGACAAGCAGGGCGAGTGGGTGGAAGCGGGAAGGTTTCCTCGGCTGCCGAATGATCTGGATATTTTCTCGATGGCCTTCGATGACCCGACCCAGGCGCATCCGCGATCACTCTATTTAGGTACGGGCGATCAGGCGTACCGATTGAATCTGGCGACGATGCATTGGACGCGCGTGACTGGGGTGGGCCCGGACTCGGCGATTCACGGGATGAGCACGGTGGGCGGGCTGCATATTGCGGCGTGCTGGGGCGTGTATAACCCGGTGACGCCGGATGAAGTGGCGCGGGTGACGCATGCGCGATTTTTATTACATCGCTGGAAAGACGAGGTGGGGCCGAATATTCGTGCATATGGGATTGAAGTGGACCCGCTGCGGCCGAACAACGAAGTTCTGAGCGCGATCACTGGCGTGTACGTCAGCAAGGATGACGGGCAGGACTGGCGGCGGCTGAACGATTTGCCAGAGGGTGAATTTCATACTGCACATTTTAATGAGGATGGGACGGTGATTCTTTCGGGATTTGCGGGGACGTATATTGCGAATCCATTTTCGGAGGCGTGTTCTCCGCAATTGCAGCGACGGGGGATGTAGAGCGGATCGCTATTTCTGTGACGCGGGCTTTGTTCTATCCCACCCTAGCTGCGCTAGGATGGGGCACCCTGGCATTACGCTATCTGTGAAAAGGCGATTAGGGCGTGATGGGGAGGATGATGTGGGAGGGGAGTTTTGGGGTGCAGTAGATGCGTTGGGTGGCGGGGACGAAGTCGGCGGCGGTGGCCTGATAGATGCTGGGGATATATTTCTGCGGGTTGCGGTCGATCACGGGGAACCAGGTGGACTGCACCTGCACCATGATGCGATGGCCCTTGAGAAATACGTGGTCGTGATCGCGGAGGGGAATGTCCCACTCCTCGGCATGGTTGGCCTTGAGGGGCTGCGGATGCTCGTCGCTATGGAGGAAGCGGCCGCGGCGGACTTCCATGGCGATGGGCAATTCATATCCGTTGAGTGAATCGGCATAGCCGCTTGGCTTGTTCGGCGGAATATTGTCGGCGCCGATTTGTCCGCTTTCGGGATAGACATCGATCAGCTTGACGATGAAGTCTGAATCCGTGCCTGAGGTGGAGGCGTAGAGCGCGGCGGAAATGGGGCCGGTGACGACCACATCATGATCGAGGGGCGCGCTTTCAAAGGTGAGGACGTCGGGGCGATGCTGAACGAAGCGCTGATCAGCGACCTCCCATGTTACCCACTCCGGTCGAGGATAGGTGGGCGAAATGGGGCGCGTGCGGTAGGGCACAGGATTCGCAGGGTCGGAAATATATTGGCGATATTGCGGGCCGCCGGGAGTATCGGGTTCGAAGGATAGGGTTCCGTCGACGTGAAGGTATAGATTTGTCGCCTTGGAATCGGGCGGAGGCCAGGACGCATAGCTATGCCAGGTGTTGGATCCGGTCTGGAACGTGGTCACTTCCCAATCCGGCTTGGCGCCTTCGTTGTGGAGATAGTAGCGGAAGAAGGCGGCCTGGATATTCTGGCGAAATTCCAGCGCGGTCTTGTGGCCACCGAAGGGGACGATGCCGATGCGATCTCCTTCCGGCGACTGCCACTCTCCGTGATACCAGGGGCCGGAGACCATGAAATTGGTGTGATCGGGATCATTCTGCTCCGCGTTGCGGAAAATCTTCCATGGTCCCCACGGGTCTTCCTGATCCCAGAAACCGGCGACGTTGAGATTGGGCACGGTGGAGCTGTGCAGCTGATTCACCCAGGCTTCCTTCTGCCAGAAGTCGTCGTAGTTCGGGTGGGCCATAATGTCGTTCCAGTAGGGAATGGATCCGTGAAGGTATTTCGCATTCGCTTCTGTGAGAGGCCCGAGGTTGAGATACCACTGATAGGTGTCGTAGGTGTCGAAGTGAAAATGCTTGTTGCTGTTCTTGTCGGACTGCTCCATGACGGAATACTCGAAGGCGTAGCTTTCGCGGAGAGCGCCGTAGCGGTGCATATCGTCGTTCATCCACTGGTCGACCGGCGCGGCCTGTTCGCTGACCGCCTTGAGCGCGGGGTTGGGATGGAGGAGGGTGAGGCCCGCCGTCAATCCGTTATAGGAGACGCCGTAGATGCCGACTTTGCCGTTGTTGCTGGGGACATTTTTCACCAGCCAGCTGATGGTGTCGTAAGCATCGTTGGTCTCGTTGGTTTGCTTGGGGTCGTTGGCATCGTAGCGGGAGGTGAGCAGAAACACACCTTCCGACTTGAAGCGACCGCGCAGATTTTGGATCACGAAAATGTATCCATCCGCGGCCAGCTCCTTCCAGGTTGGTGGAACCCAGTCGACGCCGTTTTTTGCGGCCGCCTTGTCGAAGTCCTCTTGCGTGGGGACGCCGTAGGGAGTGCGCGTCAACAGAATGGGCAGCGGCTTGGTTTGATCTCTGCGAGAGATGACGACGGTTTGCAGGCGAGTGCCGTCTCGCATGGGGACCATAAATTCCTGCACGCTCCAGATGCTTTGGATCTTCTGAGTCGCGGGGGCGGACGCAGTGGGAAAGGCTGGAACCTGCGCGAGTAATGCGCTTGCGCCCAGAAGAGAGAGAAGAAGCAGTGCGAACGCAGGCAGCGTGGTTGCGCGAAAAGATCGGGCGCGCGATGGCGGTTGGATCTTGCGAGCGGGGCAAGGTTCGGATGCGGTGAAGTTCGGGCGGAAGACCATGCGCGTTGGACCCTCGTCGAACGATTGTATGGCGTGCGGGCGAGCGACAGCTAGTATACAAACGAACGCGGTCACGGGAAAAACCTGGAAGTGCGTTTTCCTCACGAGAAGGGAAGGGAGCGTCCGGCAGAGGCAAAGGTCAGCGGTTCGCCGCTGGCCTTTTTGCGCGGAAGCGCGAGGATCGGATTCGGCGCGAAATGGACGCTGGGAATTCCGTTGCGCAGATCGAGAACAGCGTTTGCGGCTTGAAACGTAGGGACTTCCTAAGGCGTGATATCTATCACAGTCATTGTTGCCGTGAGTTTTATATTCTTCACAGGTTGAGAGTTGAGACCCGTAAGGTGCGGCAAAGTCCGTGAAAATGGACTGAATTTACTTCGTCAAAGGACCAACGTATGAACCGACACAAAATAGTACTGGCCACCCTGGCGTTCGTCGGCCTGGCTACGTGCACCGTGCTTGCCCAAAGCAGCGGAGCGGACATTTATAAAAGCAAATGCGCGATGTGTCATTCTGCCGACGGCAGCGCCAGTTCGGGTGCGGGCAAGGCGATGCACGTGCCTTCGCTTCTGACTCCGGAAGCGAAGAAGGCATCGACAGCGAGCTATGTGGCGATCGTAAAGAACGGCAAGGCAAAAATGCCGGCCTATGGCACGAAGCTGTCGGGCCCTGAGATCAATTCTGTGGTCGCCTACATTCGCACTTTGCAGAAGAAATAGCGGGAGTCAGGACGGGGGAAGAAATTCCCCCTCGTATGAACATTGGTGTACTTGTTGTTTTTTGTTTTCCGCGCACAGAACGCGGCAGGGGTCAGTGACCCAATGAAAACCATTTCTTCCGTAGAGATGTACTTCCACAGCAATCCGGCTGGGCGTGACCCTGATGCGATCTGCAGAGGCGACGCCAGCCGGATGCTTGTTTTTGAACGATTTTTTACCCGGGTAGCCATGTGGTTCAACGAAATGAGCGCGTCGAAACTGGGTGGCAGCGGAATGCTGCGGGCCGGGCTGGTGGCGCTGATGTTGTTGGGCTTGCCACGGGTGATGCTGGCGAAGGATGCGAACTGCCTCTCCTGCCACGCGGACAAGACCATGCAGGATGCGTCGGGGAAGAACGTTGGCGTCGACGCGGCGCGGTTTCATTCCAGCATCCACGGCAGCCTGGGGTGCAGCGACTGCCACAGTTCCATCCACGATTATCCGCATCCCGAGCATCCGGCGGCAGTGCAATGCGTGACTTGCCACGCCGATGAGAGCAAGGCGATTGCCGGCAGCATCCATGCGAAGGCGAGTACGCATCCATGCACGAGTTGCCATGGAAACGCGCATGAGATTTTTCCGAAGGGGGATGCTCGCTCGGCAGTGTACGCGCTGAATATTCCAAAGACTTGCGGAACGTGCCATGGAAATCGTGCGGTGGCGCAGAAGTACGAGCTGGAGAATGTGTACTCGGTGTACATGGATTCAATCCATGGCTATGCGGTGAGCAAAGAGGGGTTGCTGGTGGCGGCGAATTGCATGAGCTGCCATGGATCGCACAATATTCTGGGCCGCAAAGATCCGCGCAGCCCGACCAACAAAGCCAACATTGCCGCGACCTGCGGAAGCTGCCATGGCGGGGTCAAGGCGCAATACATGGGCGGCGTTCACGGTAAGCAGGTGGTGAGCGGCAACTTGAAGGCGCCGGTCTGCACTGACTGCCACACGGCGCACGCGATTCTGGAGCCGACGCGGGCAAGTTTTCAGATGCAGGCGACGCCGATTTGCGGATCGTGCCACAAGGCGCAAATGGAGACATATCGGGACACCTTCCATTCTCAATTGGGATTGCTGGGTGGATATGTGCAGACGGCGCGGTGCTGGGATTGCCACGGGGCGCATGAAGTGCTGCCGGCCTCGGATCCTCGCTCGCCGGTGGCCAAGGCGAACCTGATCAAGACCTGCGGCAAGTGCCATGCGGACGCGAATGGGAGTTTTGTGGAGTATCAGCCGCATGCGAACCCACGAAATCGCGGAATGAATCCGGAGCTGTACTACATTCGCTTGTTTATGAACCTGCTGCTGTGGGGTGTACTCGGGTTCTTCTCACTCCACACCCTGCTTTGGTTTCTGCGCGCGAAGTACGAACAGCGCAAGGCCGCGTCGGCAGTAGAGGAGAAACATGACTGAACCAACTGCGATCGAGGCGGCCCCGACGGCCACGGCGGAAGCGAAGAAGGATGAGACGTTCTATTTGCGATTTACTTTGCCGCAGCGGTATTTGCATGCGGTGTTGTTCACGTCGTTCCTGGGATTGGCGGCGACCGGGCTGCCGATACGCTTCAGCGAGAATGCCCTGGCGAGATTTGTCGCGCGCGGGGTGGGCGGTTTCGGGGCGATTCTTTTTATGCATAAATTTTGCGCGATCGTGCTGACGCTGGCGTTTCTCTACCATGTGAAGGACATCTTCACGCGGGCAGTGATGCAAAAGGAAAAGGGACTGTTCTGGGGTCCGACGTCGATGGTGGCGAACTGGAAAGACGTGAAGGACCTGGTGGGGCACCTGCGCTGGTTTGTCGGGCTGGGGCCAAAGCCGCAATTCGATCGCTACGCCTACTGGGAAAAGTTCGACTACTGGGCGGTTTTCTGGGGCATGGTGGTGATTGGGTTTTCCGGTTATGCGATGTGGTTCGCCCCGTTTTTCGCGCGTTTTCTGCCGGGTTGGGCACTGAACGCCGTCCTGGTGGTTCATGGGGAGGAAGCGCTACTCGCCATCCTCTTTATTTTTTCGATTCACTTCGTCAATACGCATCTGCGTCCTGGCAGTTTCCCGATGGACATGGTGATTTTTACTGGGAAAGAAACGGAAGAGGAATTTCGAAAGAAGCGGGAGCTGGAATTTGAGCGTCTGGCTCGACAGGGAAAGCTGCAGGCCAAGATTGCCGATCCGCCGGTGTACTGGTGGGTCAATTTCTCCCGAGTGGTCGGATTCACCGCAATTCTAATCGGGCTGGTGCTTCTTGTGTTGACATTGATCGCCTATTTCGGCAACGTATAACCACTCACGCGAGGGAATGATGTTCGGGACATTCGAGAAGAAGCTGCGACCGATCCTGTTTTATGGAAACAATCCGCTCAGTTTGATCGGGGGCGCGCTGACGAGCGCTGCGGCCCTCGTGATGATCGGCTTCTGGGTGGTGACAATCTTTGGTCACGGCGGTTCTCACAACCCTTACATGGGGTTAGTTTTTGATTTATTTCTGCCGGGATTGTTTGTCCTGGGTCTAATTCTGATTCCCATCGGGATCGGCTTACGGCGCAAGCAGATGGTGGCGTCGGGGCACGTGCCCTCTGTCTATCCTGCGATCGATCTTGAGAATCCCGCCTTCCGGCGCGGCATTGAGATCGTGATTGCGGCGACATTTATCAACTTTGTGATTGTAGGCACGGCCAGCTATCGCGGCGTATCGTACATGGATTCTCCGAATTTCTGCGGCCAGACGTGCCATGTGATGTCACCGCAGTGGGCGGCCTACCAGGTATCTCCGCACTCGCATGTGGCCTGCGTAAATTGCCACATCGGCTCGGGATTTGACGCGGCTGTGCGGGCCAAGATGAACGGGACCAGACAACTGGTGGAAGTCACCCTCCACACCTATCCCACGCCGATTCGAGCATCGCTTTCCGTGCTGCGGCCGGCGCGCGCGACCTGCGAACAATGCCACACGCCGACACGGTTCGTCGGCGATCGACTGCTGGTGAAAACGGCGTTCGG
>JAJXZK010000026.1 GCA_021780095.1 Acidobacteriota bacterium
CGCGAAAGCTCAGACCCGGAAACCCATCCATATCCGCGGGGATGCGCAGTGAGTGCCAATGAATCGAGGTAGGCACTTTGAGGTGGTTGGTCACGGAGATGGTCACTGTGTCCCCTTCCCGCCAGCGGAGCAGAGGCCCAGGAACAGTGCCGTTGACTGCGGTCGCCGCTGCCCGGCGCCCGGTAAAGTTCACGGGAATTTTATCGATATTCAGATCGAAATGTGTGCCGGACAACTCGGCAAGAGGAGTTGCACAGGTTTCTGCCGCAGCCGGTAAGCCGTCGAGCAGAGACAGCGCCGCTCCCGCGGCGCATCCCTGCACGAACTTGCGGCGCGTAATGGGGAGAAAAGAGGAGTTGTAAGCAAAATCCTCGCAATCCATCGATGACCTCACAGTTAAACCGTTAGAATCGGTCAGAGCGGAGATCGAGGGACGAAACCGTTCATGGGAGTTTGAACGAGATTCGCCCCTGACCTATCGGATGCACTTGCGGCGGGCGGAAAACGCTAGATACGGAGGGAAGTTCCGGGACGCATCTCGAGTGGGGTCCTCGCGAGTTGTCGAGGCATTCGTCGGCGATTTGAGCATCGCGCATTGTTCGCGGCCTGTCCGGTCAGAGCGGATAACGGCGAAAGTGCCAGCTGCGAAGAAGGAAAATTCACTCCCCTCACCGCAGAGCCCTTCTCAATCGCGAACAACCCATTCTTGCAAAAAGTCGCACCGCACGAATGCTCGCCACTTACCGCGGCAAAACTATTTACCGCCTGCACGGACATTCCATGACAATGTTCCGCCTCTTTGTGGCCCGTAGCCATCCCTGCATGTTGGCCGCAAGGGGGGCTCCCAATGCCTGTGAGCGAACAGCGCAGATCGCAATTAACCGCAAGCGCCTGAGCGGTCGCCAGCGCTAATAAGACGGTCACGAGAATGGCTTTCTTCAGCATTTCTCATCGAGGCCGCGGCAAACTCAGGGAGGTGCTCGGAGAAACGTCGAAGCGGCCTGTTTTGGGTATAGCATGCCAGGTGCTGCGGCCACAAGGCAGGCGGATGCGACCGCAGGGCCGACGCATATAAATGAACCGGATTTGCTATATGCAAATCGGGGCCGAGTTGTGACAAGGGGATATGGACAACCCCTTGAAGTATTTTTCCGAGTTGACGGACCCTCGGGTGGAGCGGAACCGGGAACATTTGCTGGAAGAGATTCTTCTGATTGCCATCGCGGCGGTGTTGAGCGGGGCCGAAAGTTGGAACGACATTGCTTTGTACGGCGAGGACAAGCGAGAGTGGCTGAAGACGTTTTTGACCCTCCCCGGCGGCATTCCGTCGCACGACACCTTCAACAGGGTCTTTGCGGCGTTGGATCCGGAAGAGATGGAAAGGGGCTTTGTGGCATGGGTTTCTTCCATCGCCAAACTGACGGCGGGCGAGGTGGTAGCCATCGACGGCAAGACCTTGTGCGGCGCCTGCGAGGCCGGCAAGAAGAAACTGGTTCACATGGTCTCGGCCTGGGCCGAGGGCAATGGGTTGGTGCTCGGTCAGCGCAAGGTGGATGAAAAGTCCAACGAGATCACGGCGATTCCCAAGCTGCTGGCCGCGCTGGAACTGGTTGGCGCCGTGGTGGCGATCGACGCCATGGGCTGCCAGCGAGCCATCGCCGAGAAGATTATCGACAAGAAGGCGGACTACATTCTGGCGGTGAAAGAGAACCAGCAACTACTTCTGGCCGACATCAAGGACTCGTTTCAGATGCTGGCTGCAGACGCCGTGGACCAGCAGGTCGATTGCGGCCACGGGCGCGTGGAAACGCGGCACTGTTCGGTTCTGGCCGACCTGAGCCTGCTGGAAAAAGCATCCGAGTGGGCCTCGCTCAAGGGCTTGGTGCGCATCGAAGCCGAACGCTATCACAAGGCTTCGGGCAAAACCGAGACCGAAATCCGTTACTACATCACCAGCCTCGCGCCCGACCCAGCGCGGCTGAATCGCTGCATTCGCCAACACTGGGGAATCGAAAACAAACTCCACTGGGTGCTGGATGTCGGCTTCAGCGAAGACTTGGACCGAAAACGCGCCGGCCACGCCGCCCAGAACTTCTCTCTGCTGAACCGTATCGCACTCAACCTGCTTAAACAAGAACAATCGCTCAAACGAGGAGTCAAGGGAAAACGCCTCAAGGCTGCCTGGAACCACGCCTACCTATTGAAATTACTGGGAGTTTGATATGCGTCGGCCCTGGATGCGACCGATCGATCCCGCTCTTGATGCGCAGGCATCGAACCGGCACGCCCACCGTTTCGAGACCCTGATTAGAATCCAGAACCTCATCGCCGAAGCAGAACAACGACAGACCGCGGATTCAGGATGTACTCCGAACTCGACAGAAGCGGCGAGGCTCCTGCTTCGCGGAAGTCGTCCGGAAACGGCAGAGAAGTATCGACCACCCGTTGCCATTGTCCAGGTGATCCCTGCTGAACAATGAATGCAACGGGCTCGGGAGAGCCGTTGACCATGACATAAAGACCGGAATCGTCGAATGCCGCTCCTCGCAAGTAATACGCCAGGCAACGCGAATCCGGAGAAAGATCGGGACCGCCTCTGGGGCCGTACCAGTGAATGTCGTCCCGCCAATAGCGGCTGCGACAGATCGATGGGTGGCTCTTGCGGAAAGCGATCATGTTTTTAAAGAAAGAAAATACGTCCCGATTCTGATCGAGAAGATCCCAGTTCAACCACGTAATCTCATTGTCCTGGTTATAGGGGTTGTTGTTACCCGTCTGGGTGTT
>JAJXZK010000449.1 GCA_021780095.1 Acidobacteriota bacterium
CTGTCTGCCTCCGCGCGGATCTTCGGGGATATAGTTAGGTTGAAGGTTTGCATTGGAACAGAAGATTGTAATGAATATGGTTTCAACCCCATCCGCCAGTAGTACGCCAGTCCAGCAGCCTGTGGCTCAGGCTGCGACGTTGATCTATGACGACTGGTACCCGGCGATGCGCAGTGATCGACTGCGCCGAGGTCAGACTGCGACCGCCATGCTTTTGGGAATTCCTCTCCTTCTGGGCAGAACCGTGGACGACAAACTATTTGCCATGCGCGACAGCTGCCCACATCGAGGCATTCCGCTTTCCTACGGCGTGTTCAATGCATCTGGAGTCACCTGCAAATATCACGGGTGGAGGTTCGATCCTGTCACCGGCCAGTGCAGGGAGATTCCATCCCTGACGCCCGACGATACCCTCGACTGCGCTCGCGTCTACGCGACCGCCTTTCCCTGTGAGGAACGCGATGGACATGTGTGGGTCTATGTGCCGGGGCCGGGGGTTGGCCGCGTGCGCCCTGAAGATCTGCACGCTTTGCCGCCGATTCCGGAAGTGGCAAAATTTGGAACGCGCTATCGCTGGGCACACCTGGCTGCGGAGTTGCCCTGCAATGTCGATCATGGAATTATCGGGCTGATGGATCCAGCGCACGGCCCCTTCGTCCACCAATCCTGGTGGTGGCGCAGCGGCAGCAGCATCCACGTAAAACAAAAGCAATTTGAGCCGGTTCCGCAGGGC
Source organism: Acidobacteriota bacterium (assembly GCA_021780095.1). Next base: position 734 of record JAJXZK010000449.1, read on the forward strand.
TTTCGCATGACCGCACATGCGCCTTCCGCCAATAGTGCGCCGTATAAATTGCTGGGCGTCTACGGCCAAGCGGTGATGACGACCATCGATTTCGTACTCCCCAACCGCCGCTACGAGACGATCCGCTGTGGCGATAAATGGTTCTCCAGCCTCACCACCGTCACACCGACGACGGCGACGACATGCCGCATTGATGTGTGTGCCGCGTGGAACGTTTTTTATCGCGTTCCATTTGTCACCTCGATTGCCAAGGCCTTTGGACGGCGATTTGTCGAGCAGGATCGCCAGACCATGGTCGAGCAGGCACAGGGTCTGCAGTTCAATCCATCCCTAATGTTGATCGATGATGCCGATCGCCCAGCGAAATGGTATTTCGCGCTGAAGCAGGCACGTTTGCAGATGGTTTCGACCGGCAAATTTGAGCACCCGCTGACGGGTCCGGTCATGTTGCAATGGCGTAGCTAGAACGATTCCGCGCCTTTATTTGTCGACAGCCAGCTGGTCGACGTCGATATCCAATTTCGTTCCAAGCTCACGAAATTTCTGTTCCCACTCGACGTGGTTCGTGTCGGCAAATGTTCGCTGGCGCGAGATGGTGTACCAGAGATTCTGCGCTTCCCACACATCCACTTGAATCGGCAACTCATGCAACACGTCGCAGACCTGGAGTGCGGTGTCGAGATACTTGCGGTCCATGTGCAACTCTAGCTCCTGCATCGCGCGCAACATGCGCTGGCTGGCCACAAATGGCACAGAAACAGTGTCGATTTCAATCTGGTCGGCGCGTATCTGGGTCAGCAATCCTCGCAGGCGAGCAGCATCGAACGGATCGTTGGCCAGTTCCTGGCGGAGGTCCGCATTCAGGCTGAATTCGGCGGCCAACATCAGCACACGCGGTTTTGGCATTCCGCTCAGGCTCAGGTAGTGCAGCAGCGAAATGTGATCGTCGTACATGGTTCGCATTGTGCCTTCCATCTCCGCCAAAGTGTGGTCCAGCAGGAGTTGGAGAATGCGCCGCTGCTCCTCTCGAAATAATGACATCAGTGAATAGCGGGTGGTATCGAACTCGCGATCAAAAAGCAGGATTCCTTCGGCGATATCGGCACTCAGCAAGGTCTCTTGCATCTTTTTGACAAAATTCTGGAACTTGTCTTGGTTCGCTGGATCGAGGGGTTGCACGGTGGCAGAAAGATTTTGATCGCCGCGGTAGTACACCGCAAACAAAAGATCCTCCTCTTCCAGCGTAACCCGCGAAGAGACTTCTGCTTGACCGTAGGCAAAACGGCGACGTCCCATGCTGAGCAGTTCACCCGATGTGCGACGAACGTCGTAGCAGAACAGCGGCGTGGTTTCCGGCTGAGGCTCGAACATGGAAATGATGGCATAGTGCGCGCCCACCCGCTCCAGGTCGATCTCCTGCGCTACTACGCTTTTGCGATAAATCTCCGCTCCGCTGGTGTGCTCGGGTCCATTGCTTTCCGCCTGCGCGAGGCGCTGGAGAAACTCTGGCTCGAGCGCCGCGCCGGGGCTGCCGAACACTTCCGCCGCCAACTGCAGTACGCGTCCTGCATAGGAGATCACCTGCACCGTCTCGATCCCTGCCAGGTCGTCGAAAAACCATCCACAACTGGTGTACATCAGCTGCAGATGACGCTCTATTTCCATCAGTTTCAACGCCGTGATTCGTTCCAGCAGCGACAGCGTGCGCAGGCAGTGCTCCTCCAAAAAGAGTTGCTGCGAAGCCGGATTGCGATCCAGGACTACGCGAATATAGTTGTCGCGTGCGACGGCAGGATCGTGAAACAACGTCGTCGCAGAGATCTGCCATAAGGGCCGCGTTGCATCGCGAAGCCAATCGAGAGCGTTGCGCAACGGCGCCCGCCACTTCTGGTTCCAATCAGGATGCTGCCCCGTGTTGCATCCACAGTTGGCTCGCCATCGCTCCACTCCATGGCCGCAACTCCAGGAAGAATTCTCGCGAATCTCCGCCTCCGACGTTGGAGGGAATTTCTCCAGGAATTCTCCGTAATTGGTCAGATGAACTTCGCTGTCGTGCTCGATCGACTGCAGCGCATACGCCAAAGCCATGTCGCCATGTCGATGGTGATGCCCGTAGCTTTCGCCGTCGGTTGCAATGTGGACAAGCTGTCCTGCCTCAGTGTTGTCGCGGAAACCGTTGAGCATGCGTTTCGTCAGGTCTCCGCCATTGTTGAGCAGGCCTTCAAATGCAATGGCGCGCGATATGGGCCCATCGTAGAAAAATACCGTGATGCTGTGCCCTTCGGAGGTGTGTACCAGGTACGGCTGAGTTGGGTCGACGCTTGCGTTGGGGGTTTCCCGCCACGTGGGACCTTCCGGATCGTCCTCAGTGCCAATGTCCCGGACACGGGCGCATTGGTGCGGCGCCAGAATTGTGAACAGGATTCCGTGCCGCGCCAGCAGGTCCAGGCTCTCCAGATCGACGGCCGTTTCCGACAGCCACATGCCTTCCGGCTTGCGGCCAAAGCGATGTTCAAAGTCGGCGATGCCCCATCGGATCTGCGTAATTTTGTCCTGCGTGGAGGCCAGCGGAAGAATGATGTGGTTGTAGACCTGCGCGATAGCCGAGCCATGTCCGCCGAATCTCTCTATGCTGATGCGGTCGGCATCGATAATTTTCTGATAGCTTACGGGAGCGGATTTTTCCATCCACGCCAGCAGCGTGGGGCCGAAATTGAAACTGATGCGGGAATAGTTGTTGACGATCCGAATGATCTTGTTTTGCGTATTCAGGATGCGCGAGCTGCCGTTGGCGGCGTAACACTCATGGTTGATGCGAGCATTCCAGTCGTGATACGGCGCGGCGGAGTCCTGCACCTCAATCGCTTCCAGCCACGCATTCTCTCGCGGCGGCTGGTAGAAGTGGCCATGCACGCACACAAATCGTTGGGGCGCGCTCATCGATTTCTCCGCGCGGGTGGCGGTACATCTTCGGCTGCCAGGTCACAGGCGCGCCACAAATACCAGCTGGCCACAGAATGCCATGGGTCCCAGCGCGCTGCGCGGCGTCGCATCACGTCGGGTGCGGGAAGATCGGCTTGGGTCACCGGATCGCCCGGGCGTAATTTGCCGAAGGTGAGGGCGAATCCTTTGCGGACTCCATAGTCTGAAACCGGGAGCACGTTAGGCCGGCCCATGCGAAAGATGAGCAGCATTTGCACTGTCCAAACGCCAATCCCACGCACAGTGGTGAGCCGCGCACAAATCTCGTCATCGTCCATTCGGTGCAGCTTCGTCAGGGGCGGCACAATCCCTGCCTCGCTCTTTTCCGCCAAGTCTCGAATCGCAAGCAGCTTACTTGCCGACAGGCCGGCGCCACGCAGCGCGGCATCGCTCAGGCGCAACATTCCCGCTGCGGTCGGGGTGAGATCGGGAAACAACTCCAGGATGCGGCCATGAATCGCTTTCGCGGCGCGTCCATGCAATTGCTGGTACACGATGGATTCCAGTAGCGCTTCAAAGGTGGAATGTGTTGGCTTCAGCCGCATGGCGAACGGTCCGGAACGCTGCATCAATTTGGCAAGGCGTGCGTCCGCCGCCGTCAATTCCTGACAGGCGCGGGCGTGATCGTAACGAACTTTGCGGAGACCGCCAGTCACTCTTTCCAGTCTATACACTGTTGCGTAGCAGCTGCCTCATCTATAGCGTCGCGACTTCGACCGACGGTCTGAGATCCGCTTTGAGTGCAGGTACCAGCGGTATCGAGCGATTTCGAGCGTATGAGTCAGCTTCTAACAGGCGAGGTGAGCGGTGCAGCGGAACATCGAAAGTATTCCTGCAGAAGAAATCGGCTGGATCATTCGCGGACATGAACATCGCACAGGCACGCGGCTGGAAGTGCGAGCGCCATTTGATCAATCCTTGATCAGCCATGTCTGGCAGGCAACGTGGTCGGATGCGCAACAGGCTGTATCGGCATCGGTCGAGGGATTCGCACGCACCGCTGAGCTAGGGTCTTGGGAGAGGCAAAATATTTTGGCCGCAGTGGCCGTTCGGCTGCAGTCGGAGAAGGAGCGATTCGCGCAGACCATTATGCGCGAGGCCGGCAAGCCGATTACAGCCGCCCGCGCCGAAGTCGATCGGGCCATGCTGACATTTCGCGTTGCTGCGGAAGAGTCGACTCGTATGGGCGGCGAAGTTCTGCCGCTCGACCTGATTCCATCCTCCGCCGGACGATGGGGACTAACGCGCAGATTTCCCTGCGGGCTGGTTCTGGCCATCACACCGTTTAATTTTCCGTTGAATCTGGTGGCGCACAAGCTCGCGCCCGCCATTGCTTGCGGATGTCCGGTGATCTTGAAGCCCGCGCCGCAAACGCCATTGAGTTCCTGGCTTTTGGTGCGCGCCATTTTGGAGGCTGGCTGGCCTGCGGAAGCGCTCGCGTTTCTTCCGCTCTCCAACGAGGACACATCGCGGCTAGTGGCGGAAGACGATCGCATTCGCGCGGTCAGCTTTACCGGAAGCGCTCGCGTTGGGTGGCAGCTGAAAGCGCTGGCAAAAAAGAAACGCGTGCTGCTGGAACTGGGCGGAAACGCCGCCATGATCGTCCATAGGGATTGGCCAGATCTCGAGGGCGCGGCCCAATCCGCCGTGAAAGGTGGATTTGGATATTCCGGGCAAAGTTGTATTTCGGTGCAACGCGTGTATGTGCAGCAGTCGATCTTCAAACCATTTTGCGACGCAGTGATACGCCAGGTTGAGAGTCTTCAGGTAGGCGATCCAGCGTTGGAAACAACCGACGTGGGTCCGCTGATTCGCGAGAGCGATGCGGAGCGGGTGGAGGCCTGGATTGACGAAGCGATTCGCGGCGGCGCGACACAGCTGACCGGCGGAAAACGAAATGGCCAGTTGATTCGTCCAACTGTTTTAACCGGCACTTGCTCAACCATGAGAGTTAGCAATGAGGAAGTCTTTGGGCCCGTCATTACCATAGAGCCCTACGAAAACTTTTCCGACGCGACGGCCGCGGTGAATGCCTCGAGGTATGGACTGCAGGCTGGCTTGCTGACCCGCGATGCAGGACTGATTCAGGAGGCGTATCGGGCGCTGGAAGTGGGAGCGCTCATCGTAGGGGACGCCCCAACATGGCGGCTGGATTCGATGCCATATGGCGGCATGAAGGATTCCGGCGAGGGACGAGAGGGCGTTCGATATGCGATTGAAGAGATGACCGAGCCGCGCCTGTTGGTGATGGCTCTCAAGCGCAACCCACAAGGATGAGACTGTCGCGCGTCCTACATTGCGTCCACGATGAGCGAATGTAGTAGCGGATGGATCAGCAGTTCGATAGAAATGATTTCCATATAGAAGAAAAATTTTCTCAGAAAATTTGAATTGGGGTTGCCGAACTTTCCATCGCTCCTGTAGTCTTTCTTTCGGGTCGTCGAATTTTCCCGCGACGGCAAACTCTTGTTTTGCAACCAAAACCCGTCACAGCTCATCGCCCAACAAGAACGCCTTCAGCGATGGGTTCGGGGCAAATTCAGACAGCCAGGCTAAACGCCGGGCGAGCAGGCAGGAAAGCACCTACACATGGCGCAGATTTTCGACCGCAGTTCCAATTCGCTGACTCGGATCAGTCTTGTTCTTTTTGGAGTAGTCTTGATCGGGGTCGGCGTAACGCTTAACTACCTGCAGCGTTCCCCATGGGTCACCCGCCAAGGCCAACGCGCGGAACAGCCAGTCCCATTCAGCCACAAACATCACATACAGGGCCTGGGGCTGCAGTGTCAGTATTGCCACACGTCAGTGGAAAAATCGAGCTATGCTGGCATTCCACCGACCAAGACCTGCATCAACTGTCACGCCCAGATCTGGACCAATGCCGACTTGCTGGGCCCAGTGCGCAACAGTTGGGCGACCGGTCAATCGGTTGTGTGGACCAAGGTGCACGATTTGCCGGATTACGTGTACTTCGACCACTCCATCCACGTCAACAAGGGGATTGGCTGTTCTACCTGTCATGGCCGCATTGATGAAATGCCGCTGACCTACCAGGCCAACACGCTGCAGATGGAATGGTGTCTGAACTGCCATCGCAACCCGGTCAAGAATCTTCGTCCTACGTCGCAGGTCTACCAGATGGCCTGGGAAGGTCCCTCCACGCTTCATCCGGTCTGGTGTACGAATCAGCCCACCACCCCCGGCACTCCGACGGCGCAACTGGTGGACTGCACCACGCAAAATCCTGACAACGACGCTTCCCAGATCGCCGCTCTCGACCCGCCGTCCAGCCCGCGCACCGGCACGGATTCGCCGAAATTTTCCGACATGCAATCCTGGTCGTCTTCAGCGGGTGGTTCCGTGCATGCCCAGGTCCCAGTCAACCCGCATTTCGTGAAGTTCACAGACCAGACATCCCTTGGAAGCTATCTCCTGGTGCAATACCACATCCGTCCGCCGCGGCAGCTGACCAGCTGTGACACCTGTCATCGATGAATCGCGATATGCAAAGGCAAGTCCCGCCAATTCTGGACGCAGCAACGAAAGATAACCGCAAAGGTCAAGATTCGAAGATGGAAAACGAGCACAAGACCAGTACCCACGAGACCATGGCAACGGATTCGGTTGAAAAGTCAAAATCGGCCCAGTTGATTGCGACAGCCCAGGCGCGTCTGGCGGGCATGTCGGGCAAACGGTACTGGCGGACCATCGACGAGTTGGCCGATACACCCGACTTCCAGGATGCCTTGCGACGCGAGTTTCCGCAGCATGCTGCCGAGTGGGTGGACTCAGTTTCCCGCCGCGGATTCATGAAGTTGATGGGCGCCTCGATCGCCCTGGCTGGCTTAACCGGATGTACCAAGCAGCCGGATGAGCCTATCTATCCCTATGTGAAGCAGCCCGAAGATCTGGTGCTGGGACAGCCAATCTATTTCGCGTCGGCTCACCCTTTCCCCATGGGCTCCGTACCGCTTCTGGTAAAAACTGAAGCGTTTCGGCCCATTAAGCTTGAGGGCAATCCGGAACATCCAATGAATCGCGGCACTTCGGATGCGTACACCCAGGGAACGCTGCTGGGTATGTACGATCCGGATCGTTCGAAGCGGACGCTGTATCGCGGCGAAACACGCGACTATTCCAATTTTTTTGCGGACTATGCCGCCATGCTGGAATCGAAGAAGGCGAGCGGCGGTCAGGGTTTGTATTTCCTTAGCGGCACCGTGGTTTCGCCAACGTTGGCTACGCAGTGGAAGCGCGCCAGCGCAAAATATCCCAACGCGAAATGGTTGCAGTACGATCCGGTCAATCGCGACTCGTCGCGCATCGCTTCGAAACAGGCCTTCGGCGACTTTCTCGATCCACAATACAAACTGGATGCGGCCGATGTGGTGCTTTCGCTGGATGCGGATTTTCTTTCCGGTCTGTGGCATCCAGGATTTCTGAAGCTGGCGGCCGATTATGCCAAGCGGCGCACGCTTGAGCCTGGTGTGGAGATGAACCGCATGTATTCGGTGGAAAGCACGCCGTCCACGACGGGATTCAAAGCGGACCATCGGCTGCGGATGCGGGCGAGTCAAATGGAAGCCTTTGCGGCGGCGGTGGCGGCTGGCGTGGGCGCAGGTTCCGCTCCAAGCGGGGTCACATGGACACAGGAGCAGATGGCTTACCTGAACGCGGTCGTCAAGGACTTGAAGGCGAATTCCGGCAAGTCTCTGGTTATCCCTGGCGAGCAGGCGGCGCCCGGAATCCATCTGGCCGCCATTGCCATCAACCAGGCGCTGGGGAATGTTGGCAAGACGGTCGTCTACACCGAGACTGTGAATCCCATGCCGACGGTCGAAATCGATGACCTGAAACAGTTGGTTGGAGATTTGGATGCAGGCAAGGTGGATTGGCTGGTCATTCTGGATACCAATCCCGTGTACAGCGCGCCCGCCGATCTGGAATTTGTTAAGGCGATGGGCCGCGCCAAGACTGTTGCTCACATGGGCCTCTACGTCGACGAAACCGCGGATGTCGCCGACTGGCACATCAATGCTGCGCACTATCTGGAAAGCTGGTCCGATGTGCGCGCCTACGATGGCACTGTCAGCATCGTGCAGCCGATGATCGATCCGCTCTATGGGGGCAAGTCTGCGCATCACCTGATTCAGGCCATGTTGGACAACCCGAATTTGTCTCCGATGGAAGCTGTTCGCGAGAATTGGAAATCTGTCCTCGGCGGTAGCGCACCGGCAGCCGGGAACGCGGGCGACGGCAAAGCCGTGGATGGCGATGCCGACCTGGCGTGGCGGAAGGCCTTACACGACGGATGGATTGCCAACACCGCTTTCGTGCCAAAGCAGGTCAGCGCGAAGAATACTGCATCCGCGGCTGCACCCGCTCCCGATATGACGGCGATGGAAGTCATCTTCCGTCCCGATCCCACGATCTACGACGGCCGTTATTCGAATCTGGGCTGGATGCAGGAATTGCCCAAGCCGATCACGAATCTTTCCTGGGACAACGCCGCGCTGATGAGCATCCAGACCCTCGCCAAGCTGAACGCCAGCGAGAGCGATGTGGTCGAAATTGAATATCAAGGCCGCAAGATCAAGGCTTCGGCCCTGGTCGCACCCGGGCATCCGGATCAAAGCATCACTATCTATCTTGGCTACGGCCGCCGCAGTGCGGGCCGGGTGGGCACCGGCGCCGGCTTTGATGCCTTCCCAATTCGACTGGCGTCCTCGCCATTGTTCGCTGTGGGCGCCACGGTCACCAAGACAGGTGAAACCTACGAGTGCGCATCCACTAAGAGTCACTACATTGATGACCGCGGAGTCTTCGCGCGCCAGTATGGCAACGTCGCAGAGGCGAAAGGAGCGAAGCCTGATACAACGCCGCATTCGCTCGAAGGGCGAGAAGCAGAACAGCGCGGGATTATTCGCGTCGCCACACTGGAAGAGTACAAGCAGAATCCAACCTTTGCCGCGGCGAATCCGGAGTTTAACGCCCCTACGAAAGGCACCACGCTGTTCCCTGTATGGGATTACAGCAAGGGCTATCAATGGGCACTGTCGATTGACCTGAACTCATGCGTCGGATGCAATGCATGCATTGTCGGCTGCTATGCGGAAAACAACATTGCTGTGGTCGGCAAGCATCAAGTGAAGGTCGGCCGCGATATGCAGTGGATTCGTATCGACACCTACTTTGAAGGCGATTTGAATGCGCCCAAGGCCTATTTTCAGCCGATGACTTGCCAGCAATGCGAGAACGCGCCATGCGAGCAGGTATGTCCGGTGGGCGCAACCGTCCACACTCCAGAAGGCCTGAATGCGATGATCTACAACCGCTGCGTCGGCACTCGTTATTGCTCTAACAACTGTCCGTACAAGGTGCGTCGCTTTAACTGGCTACTGTTCTCAGACTATGAGACGGAATCTCTGAAGCTCATGCGCAATCCGGAAGTCACGGTCCGAAGCCGTGGCGTCATGGAAAAGTGCACCTACTGCGTGCAGCGGATCAGCAAGGCGAAAATTCGCGCCGACAAAGAAAATCGTACCGTTCGGGATGGGGAAATCGTCACCGCCTGTCAGGAGGCGTGCCCGACCCATGCCATTACATTCGGAAATATCAACGACCAGAATAGCCGTGTGTCCAAAATCAAAGCGCAAACACGCAACTATACGGTCCTCGCAGATCTCAATACGCGTCCTCGTACGTCCTACATCGCCGGAGTGATGAATCCGAGTCCGGATTTGATGGAAAACGTCTGATCGAACAAAGCGATACACAGATAGATGAAGGCTGAAGCAATAACGGAAACCTCAGCGAACTGAAGAGGGTCGCACGAAGCATGGCTACCAAAGATATTTCGCCTCAAAATCCGATGATCGACCCGGAGACGGGAGAACAACGGGTCATCGCGCCTGGGCATACCTTCCGCTCGATCACAGAGAAGCTGACGCGCATTGTGCTGACGCCGCATACGCCGCTGGGATGGTTCTTCGGCTTCGCGCTGGCAGGCAGCATCGCGATGATGTTGCTTGTGGCGGTGACCTGGCTGTTCCTGAAAGGAACTGGCATCTGGGGCATCACCATGCCGGTCGCCTGGGGCTTCGCCATCATCAACTTTGTCTGGTGGATTGGAA
>JAJXZK010000450.1 GCA_021780095.1 Acidobacteriota bacterium
TATGCGGCGATGGTATCTCTCTCGTCTGGCGCGATTTGTTTTCCTGTCTCTTCTAGCCAGTGCGCCAGGGCTGGCCCGTGCGCAACAGGTCCCGACGTTACGTGCGCGCACCAACCTGGTGCTGGTTCCGACGCTGGTGGAAACCGAAACCGGCGAACCGGTATTCAATTTGACGGCGAAGGACTTTGCAGTCACGGATAACGGAGTCGAGCAGAAAATCCATCTCGACACGGAGACCTATGGGCAGCCAATATCTATTGTGGTGCTCCTACAGGTAGGACGCTCGGCTGTGCGAGAGTTCTATAAATACCAAGGATTGCCGACCATGGTGGAGGATCTGGCCGGCAACACCGAGCATCGTGTCGCCGTGGTGGAGTTCGACAGCCGCCCCAGAATGCTGCAGGATTTCACCAGCAACCCCAACGCCGTCCAGCAGGCCATTTACAGCATTCAACCCGGCGATGGCGGCGCGGCGATCCTGGACTCTGTCTGGTATGCAGTTGATATGTTAAAGGACGAACCGCCGCAGAATCAGCGGGTCATCGTGCTGCTGAGCGAAACTCGAGACAGCGGCAGCGTCACCCCCATGAAAGAAGTTCTCCGCAAGATCGGCCAGAGCGACGTAATTGTGTACAGCCTGGCGTTCAGCCCCGGACGAGAAGATGCGCTCCAGTTTTCTCCGCCCGAAGGCAACGGCGCCAATCTGCTGGCGCCGTTGATGATGGCCATTGCAGCCATCAAGAAGAACACTGCCGGGGCGATTCCGCACATGACAGGCGGTGAATATCTTCGCTTCAACAGCGGAAAACAGCTGGATCGCCAGATAGCCATGCTGGCGAACCAGGTCCATAATCGCTACATGATCACCTTTCAGCCCTCTGACCAGACGCCGGGGTTGCACCGGCTGGATGTGAAGCTGCGACGGCCTTTGCAAGTAAGAGTGCGGGCAAGAACAAGTTATTGGGCGACCTCCGCGGCCGAAGTGGAAGAGGCCCCGCCTGTGCCCGGACCCCGGTAAAATTGTCCCGGTACTTTTTCTAAGTTCAAGCATCTGAGGTATGCAGGCTTTCAGAGCAGATTCAGAATGGGTTGCCCGGGGCCGACAGATTGTCAACGGAAATTGTCCTAAGAAGAAAGCCTGCCTGACTCTGGTCCCCTCCCGGTGAACTTGTTCAGCAGTTGTTCGAAGCGGTTGACTTCCATGCACTTTACGGTTGAGTTTTTTCTCGAGTACAGCTATTGGATCCTGTTTGGATGGGTCTTGGCGGAGCAATTGGGAGTTCCTCTCCCCAGTACGCCCATCATTCTGACTGCGGGAGCATTCACCGCAACCCATCACCTGGGAATCGGGGCGATCGTGCTCGCGGTGATGTCGGCTTGTGCCCTGGCAGACTCGATCTGGTTTCGGCTGGGAAGTCGATTCGGCAGTCCGGTGACGCGCTGGATCTGCAAGTTTTCTCTTGAAACTGCCTCCTGCGTACGCAAGGCCGAGGACGTGCTCACGCGACACGGCCCAGTCGCTTTGCTTTTCTCCAAGTTCATTCCCGGCCTGAATACCATGGCCGCTCCGCTTGCCGGCCAAAGCAGGATGAAGTACCGCGTCTTCTTGATGTATGACATGGCGGGGTCCTTCCTATGGGCCGCATCGCTGGTTCTGATCGGGAGATTTTTTGGCGATGTGATTCGTCGCAACGAATCCATATTGCACTGGCTCAATCGATCCGCAATCGGGCTGGTCATTCTGGTGGCGATTGGGCTTCTGATTGGCCGCCTGGTTCGACAGCAGCAGTTTCTGCGCAAGATTCGGACGTTGCGCATTGAGCCGACGGAACTGAAAGCCATGATGGATCGCGGAGAGGATCTCTACATCGTCGACCTGCGCCATCCGCTCGACATTCTGCCCGATCCCAGGATTTTGCCGGGGGCCGTCCAACTCCGCCCGAATGAACTGATCGCCCGCAATTCGGAAATTCCGCGGGACCGCGACATTGTTCTGTATTGCACTTGCCCCAGCGAAGCGACCAGCGCGAAGGTCGCGTTGGCCATGCGTCGCTTTGGCATTGAGCGCATCCGCCCCTTGCGCGGAGGCTTCGACAGCTGGAAGGAACATGGCTACCCGCTGGTGGAAATCATTGTGGCCGAGTCTGAGCTTCCGTCAGTACCCGCTTAGCCCTGCATATTTGACTCGAGTACAGTTCGTGATCCACTTACGGGTCCCCGCTCGCTGACGGCTCACCTGAATTGATCTACAATCTCGATTCATCCCCTGTTTACAATAGATTGATAGCCTATCCGAATAGTGGTCGGCGATGGATCGCGTCGGTTATCCTCAGCTCGTCGCGGCGACTGCGCCGCCTTGAAGGTCAGGAAGATTTCAGCGTCTCGGCTTCGACGAAGACCCCGGGATGACGAATCGCTATTCCACTCGTCGAGACAAACGGCGCGCGCGACGTCAAATGAATGGAAAAGAGCGGCATAAGGTGGAAGAACGAGGTCGGGAGCGTACGTGGGAGCAGGAATCGAAGTGCAGAACTTGAATGCATGGTATGGCAGTACGCATACGCTGCACGATATTAGCCTGAAGATTCCGGCCAATCAGGCCACGGCCTTGATCGGTCCTTCGGGTTGTGGGAAATCGACGTTTGTGCGTTGTTTGAACCGGATGCATGAGACCAATCCGATCGCGCGAGTGACCGGCTCGGTGAAGCTGGGGGATCTTGATATCTACACCGATGCACCGCCGGCGGCGATTCGCCGCCGCATCGGCATGGTGTTCCAAAGGCCGAATCCGTTTCCAACCATGTCAGTTTTTGACAACGTGGCGACCGGTCTGCGACTCGGTGGCATCCGCAAACGTAAGAGGCTTGATGAAATCGTCGAGCGAAGTCTGCGACGTTCCGCATTGTGGGATGAGGTAAAAGACGTTTGGAAAAGCAAGTCGGGCACCTCCCTGTCTGGAGGGCAGCAGCAGCGCCTTTGCATTGCTCGCGCTTTGGCCATTGACCCGGAAGTGTTGCTGATGGATGAGCCGGCATCGGCGCTTGACCCCGTCTCGACCGCGAAGATTGAGGACCTGATTTTTGAACTGAAGGCGGACTATACGATCGTCATTGTGACGCATAATATGCAACAGGCGGCACGCGTGGCCGAAATGACAGGCTTCTTCCTGAACGGGTATCTTGTCGAGTTTGATGCAACCACCAAAATTTTCACCAACCCGACAGACAAACGGACAGAAGATTACATTACAGGCAGGTTCGGATGACACGCACCCGGTTTCACCAAAATCTCGATGACCTGAAGGAGAAGCTGCTGGTCATGGCCGGTATGGCCGAGCAAGCAACCCAGCGCGCCATCGAGGCCTATCGCGTCGGCGATCTTTCCATTTGCGATTTGGTGATGCGTTCAGAGCCTGCGATCAACCGCATGGAGAGAGACATCGATCAGATGGCGCTAGACCTGCTCGCCATGGAGCAGCCGATGGCGATCGATCTTCGATTTATTTTGTCGGTCATCAAGATCAATGCCGACCTGGAACGTGTTGGCGATCGCGCCGTAAAAATTGCCGAACGTGTTCGTGACCTGCAAACAGTTCCTGCGGTCGAATTGCCCGTAGATATCCCCAGGCTGGCGACCCTGGCGGCAACGATGGTACGGAATGCACTGCAGGCATTTATCGACGGCGATGCGGCACTCGCAGAAAAAGTGCTGCTGATGGACGACGACGTGGATGAGCTGAATCGCGCCATCTTCCATACCCTGACGAGATATATAAAAGCCCAGCCCGAGCATACGCAGCAGGCCTTGAATGTGGTGTTGATTGCGAGGAACCTGGAACGGGTGGGCGATCATGCCACCAATATCGCCGAGGATGTCATCTTCTGGGTGCGCGGCGCGGATGTCCGCCACCATCTTGCAACTGGCTAGAGCGTAAATGGTGTGCTCCGGACGTGTGCATGAAGTCTCATTCTGCCGGAATCGGGACTTTCCTGGTATGCATTCGAACCGAGTCGCCACCTATCTGAATGCGAAGTTCAATCCGCGCATCCCGCCGGACATGATAGACAAGCGCCGGCCGGAAGCACGCAACGCAGGTGCCTCCGGGGTTGCGAACGCTGGGATAAATCAATCCATTCGACCTGGACGCAAGCAATGTTCGCGCCAGTTGCTGCGACTCCGCATAGCAGGCCGGCACGGGGTCGGGCTTCAGAAATTTCTGGAATCGACGCGTATTTCCCTCACGATTAGCGTCGCGCAAATCGTGAAACTCGGTGGCGAAATCGGCCAGGTAGTCGTCGTAGGTAGAGCACTCTTCGTGTTTCCAATCAATATTCGAGAGCTGTCGGGAGCGATGGTACGCGACTTCGGCCACCGCCGTTGCCCGCTCCAGTCCGGCATACCAAGCCCCGCGAGTTCCATCATTGAAGCGACTGCCGGCGGGATTTTTGTGCGTGAAGGCGGCGTTTACAATCGATGCGTAGCGCACGCCATAGACCAGCTCGTGCACGCTGATGCCAGGCAGCAGACCCTCCTCCCCCAGCAAGCGATCGTTGGTCGCGCCGTCCAGTTCCGCCAGGTCCGCCAGCATGGAGTCGCTATCGCTGATGGAAGACAGTACACTGCTGCTTTCGCTGTACTTCGCCGCGATCATGCGGTGCGTCGCGCGCAAATGAACCGGTGTAATCGGAGGAATCACTGGCCACCGCGCCACGCGTCCAGCAACTGACGCACGTGGATCATTCCGGGCTGGCCCTGCTCCACCATGTACGCCAGCGGCGTTTCTCCGCGAAACATGGGATCGCGATTCGGCAGCGTAACCCAGGCATCGGCAAGCTTGTCGCTATACAGAATGTGCAAGGCTTTATAGATTCCAATCACTAGAGAAATGCGCGTCAACGTGTCCTGGTCGAGCTTCTTGCCTTGGGGATGCGCTTTCCATCCGTAGTAGGTTCCCGCCGAGGGACCACCCAGCAACTTGCGCGCACTCACTTCTTTGACGCCCCAGTGTTCCATGATGCGAGCGAAGCCTCGAATGGCGGAGGAACTCAGGCGTTCGCGAACTTTTGGGTTGGAGAGATTCGGCAGGATATTGAAGGGGTAGCCGGCAATGTTCGGGATGGCATAGGCGGTGGCCATGCAAGCCTCCAGGTTTGACTTCTTTTTTCATCATATTTGATGAATCTTGAATTTGCCAGACAATTATCGATTCGAGATGGCAATCCTTGAGCCAGGGTTCATCGCTGAAGCAAGCTGAATCCCCTTGCATGGGCGATGACCTGGGCGATGTAAATTGATCGAAACGTTTCGTTCCTTCGATTTCTCGCTTTAGAATGGAATCCTCAGATCCAATCATTGAAGAGGGCAAACGCTGTGAAGCCATTCTGCTGGGCAACTCTGGGGATCGGCCTTCTGCTGGCCGGCAACGCATCAGGGCAGAACTTGTGCTCCGAATGTGGAAACAACACCAGGCAACAAGTTGAGATGATCGACTCATCCCATGCCAGCTACACCATCGATATGGGCGGCAAAATCGATGGCCCCATGACTCGCGACCCCATTGGCTACTGGGCCTACGACCAATATTGGGAGCCGAATGTCCGCGTCACCATGGAAAATATCGACGATACTCCGGTCGTCAACCCCTGGCTGCAGCGCGCCGGTACGATGGATACGCGAACGCTCAAGTCCATTGTCGATTCAATCGTGATGCCCGGAATGAGCGACAAAGAGAAGGCTCGCCGCATTTGGGAATTCGAAATCAACAATCGTTTTCACGCGACCACGCAGGACGATGAAGTTGCGGATGTGGTGAAGCGCGTCAACGTCTATGGCTACACCCTCTGCTACGACGAAAGCAAAGACATCAGCGACCTGTGGCGCGCCGCCGGGCTAAAAGTGCGCAAAGGCTATCCGACCGGCCACAGTCTGGCCGAGGTTTACTATGACGGCGGCTGGCACGAACTCGACTCCGATGAGAGCATCATTTCTCTGCTGCGCGATAACGAGACCATCGCATCCGAGTCGCAAATTGTTGCCGACCACGACCTGATGAAGCGCACCCACACATATGGAGTGCTGGCCCCGGACAACAGGTTAACCGACGAAGGCGGCGCGGCGCTGATTTATTGGGAGGGCGCGCGATCAGGAGAACAGCCGAGCTTGACGAAACACACCATGGACTTTACGCTGCGTCCGCAGGAGTCGATCACATGGGCTTGGAATCCAGCGGGCCACTTCCACGCCGCGCCCTATCCTTCCGATCCTGGCTCGAAAGACCCGAACCAGTGGAACAAGCGCTGGCGAGTCATCGCGCACGTCATGGACGGAAACACGACCTACGCGCCGGACCTGGGAAAGCCATCTACACTGCAGTATTTGCAAACAACCGGCGTTGAGCAGCGACTCGCCGGAAAATTCGGCAATGGCTTGTATTTGACGGACCACACCGGAAACATCGACGTTCCCGTGAAGACGGCCTATCCGGTAGTGGGCGGCAGACTGATTGTCAATCTTGCCCGGCAAAGCGTGAATGCCGATACGGTTGCGATTTCGATCAGCTTTGATGATGGTAAAAACTGGGACCACGTCCAGACCAGCTTCGCCAGCGACTATGACCGCATGTACGTCGATCTGAATCCATTTTTTCCGCAGACCGGTCGGGCACGGTATCAATATATTCTTCGCTTCGCGCTGACAAGCCCGTCAGAAAAGCCGCAGGTCGCGCTCAACGGGTTCGTACTCCGCTCCACGCTGGAAATGGCGCCGCTCGCCATGCCGGGGGTGGTGCTGGGCCAGAATCGTTTCACATTTACCGACGATTCGCCGACAGCGGCCAAGGTGCGCATCACCCATGTGTGGAAAGAATGCGATGGAAATGTGGGCATACCCGCACCTCCCCTGGCCGTCACGCCTGCGGAAGGAAAAACATATTCAGGAACGCTCGTAAAGTTTGTCTGGCGTCCCGGTTCCGATATCGCGCCCGCGGATTATCAATTTCAGCTAAGCGAATTTCCTGACATGCGCTGGCCATTGTCGCCTAACTTCAATAAATTGATCAGCCGCACTGCGTACCAAGGAACACCGACCTTCGAACTGCCCTACATTGGCTTGCTGAATCCGGGCCAGAAGTATTACTGGCATGTGCGACCGCGCAGCGCCGACCACGTCTGGGGACCATGGTCGAAGACGTATGTCTTCTCCGCCATCGCACCCGCCATGCCGGTGGATGTGACTGCGAATTTCGACCGCGACAAGCGCACCGTACATCTGACTTGGCAGAGCGGAAAAGATGGGACACAGCCCATCAGCTATCGCATTTACGGCAGCGAAGAGCGAGGCTTTACTGCCAACGACCATCGCTACGAATACAACGATGGCCTTGATGGAACGCAATGGGCAGCTGCGAATCTGTTGCTCGAGACACCTGGTCCCAAAGGTTCAATCTCCCTGCCGGAGGGGCTGTGGCGCCCTTACTATCGCGTAGCGGCGGTCGATAAGCAAGGACGTTTGAGCGGACCCTCCGCGCTGGCGGAACTTCCCCATCCCCTCATTGCCACCCGTCAGCTACCGAACGCGAGCGAATCGCAATTTTATAAAACGCAGATCGCGACCAGCGCTTCCATCGGCCACCTTGTATCCGCAGATGAAAATGGCAAATCCTACCAGATGAAGTTCCGTTATGGGGACGGACTCGCCTTCGGGATGAGCGGCGCTCCGGCGGGACTCACAATCGACAATTCCGGGGTCGTTTCCGGTTTTGTTGGCAACGCGAAACCGGCCAAGTACGAAGTTACAATTCGCGTGAAGGATACAAGGAAAGGGGCGAGTGATTCTGTCACGCTGCCGCTCACGGTGGTTGGGAAGTAGATTTCCGGATATGAGCGCAATCAGGCGGAGAGAGCGCAGCAGCGTTTGTATTTCTTCCCGCTGCCGCAGGGGCACGGATCATTCCGTCCGGGTTTTCCGGATTTCTGCGCTGCATCGCGCATGCGAACCCACTCCATCACATTGGCCGGCGCTCGCTGCTGGCGCAGTTGTGCGGCCATAAATTGCATATACGGATCGATGTGGGTGAAGAATTTCTTGTATCCGGCGCACAAATAATTCAGTCCCGCTTCGCCATCCGGCGTCGTCGCAAAACGATGCTTGGGGCATTCCCCATTGCATGCGAATCGTACCTCACAATCCCGGCAATATTTGGGTAGTCTGGTATTCTTTGCCTGCCCGAACTGGACTTGCTGCGGCGATGCGACCATCTCTCCGATCGCCTGCTTCATAATGTTTCCCAGCCGATTTTCCGGATACACAAAGTGATCGCAGGAGTAGAGGTCGCCGTTGTGTTCGACCGCGAGCGCGGAGCCGCAGGTCTGGCGAAAAATGCAGAGGCTGGCTTCCATGCCAAGCCACATTTCCAGCGATACGTCGAACAGTTGAACGAAGGTCTTACCCACGTCGTTGCGGACCCAATCGTCGAAAATCGCCGAAAGAAATCGCCCGAACTGGACCGGCTCGACCGACCAATCTGAGACTTTTGCGTGGTCACAGAAGCTGGGCGACACCAGTACCATTCCATCCTGCGTGGTGCGAGTTGAGATGCGCTCGACAATTGGAATGAACTGCATGTAACCACTGCCGCTCTCCTTTAAAAATCGATAGACCTCCAGCGGATTGTAGGAATTCTTGCGGTGAACCGTGGTCAGGGTGTTGAAGGCAACCGAATGCTTCTTGAGAAAGCTAACGCCGCGCATCACGCGGTCAAACGTAGGCTGACCGCCTTTGTCCACACGATACGCATCATGCAATTCTCTCGGACCATCCACTGAAACCCCGATGAGAAAATTGTTCTCCGCGAAAAAGTTGGCCCAGTCGTCATTCAGCAACACACCGTTCGTCTGGAACGCATTTTCGATTCGCTTGCCATTACCGTACTTTGCCTGCAGCGTGACGACATTGCGAAAATAGTCGACCCCCAGCAGCGTCGGCTCCCCACCTTGCCAGGCGAAGTGAATTACATCCGTGTTCTGTTGTTGAATGTACTGCTGGATGTACGATTCCAAAACGTCCGCAGGCATCGCCCACTTGGCCGTATCGGGGTACAGCGCTTCCTTCTCCAGGTAAAAGCAGTACTTGCAATCGAGATTGCAGATCGGGCCGACGGGCTTGGTGAGAACGTGAAACGGAGGTGTGAGGATCGCAGCCATTCGAAGGTCGAGTTAGATCGCCCGGTTGTCTCTTTCTAAGCACCGTGCGCGGTTGTCTGGCACTGGGCCCGGCTTCCTACTCGCATTGTAGACTGGAGCGGAAGCTGTCAAGCAGCGGATGGCAAGCACGGCACGGCGTCTTCACAGCACTGCAGTCCATTTGAAAGGCGGGAACCCTTCTGAAACTTCTGCTGGTTCGACATCTTTGGGGCGTTGACATCTCGAGCGGCTTCGCTCCCTACGTCCCGGAGTGGCATCAGGAAGGCTATGAGGCAATCGAGACGCCGCTGTTTATTCTGCCCGACAGAAGCCTCTTTCGCCACACGTTAAAAGAAGAAGGCTTCGCATGGATTCCGCAAGTTTTCAGCAATCAGTTCACTCCAGCCGGAACGGTTGCGGAACATTTGCTCTCGCTGAAAAGCCAGATCCAAGAATGCCTCGACGACAATCCATTATTCATCAACGGACATACCGGATCCGATACGTGGAGCTATACCCAGGCGGAGGATTTCTATGGTGCCGCGCTGGAAATGGAAGCCGAGCTCGAGGTTGCTCTCTGCCATGAAACGCATCGCCTGCGCTACTTTTCTAATCCATGGAATACCCAGAGAATCCTGCACCGATTTCCTGCGCTGAAGCTGACCTGCGATTACAGCCACTGGGTGTGCGTCGCGGAACGGTTGCTGCCGGACTGCGAAGATATTCTGCAGTTGAGCGCCGAACACTGCTGGCACTTGCACGCGCGGGTGGGTTTTGAAGAAGGCCCGCAGGTGCCGGACCCTCGTGCGCCGGAGTGGAGCCATCATCTTGAGGTCCACGAACAATGGTGGCGGCAAATATGGGAGGCGCAGGAGACCGCCGGACGCCAAATTTCCACGCTGGTTCCGGAATTCGGGCCGCCGCCGTATATGCATACCATTCCATTCACGCAGGCACCCGTCGCGGATCTGAATGCAATTTGTAACTGGATGGCGCGGCGGGAGCGAGACCGTTTCGAGTCACGCTGATACCATGGTGGACGGTTGCTGGATCATTGAATCTTCGTTTGGGGGACTGTATGCGACATCATCTACGTCTTGCTATTTCTAGCCTACTTTTGGGAGCTCTAAGTTTTTTACCCGCTGGCTCAGCTCAAGCACACTCCGACACGCTGGCGGCTACACCGCCTATGGGATGGAATAGCTGGAACCATTTTGCCGGTAAGGTGACGGACGCCGATGTTCGCGCCGCCGCGGATGCTATGGTTTCGAGCGGAATGCGCGAGGCCGGATATATCTACGTGAATATTGATGACACGTGGGAAGGACCTCGCGACGCCCAGGGAAACATCACAACCAACAGCAAATTTCCAGACATGAAGGCGCTGTCGGATTATGTCCACTCCAAGGGGCTGAAGCTTGGGATCTACTCCTCCCCCGGGCCGAAAACCTGCGCCGGCTATCCGGGAAGTTATGGTCACGAGCAGCAGGATGCGGATACCTACGCGAAATGGGGCATCGATTATTTGAAGTATGACCTGTGCAGCTATGGCACCATCATGAAAAAGGAAGCTCCCAATGATCAGAAGAAACAGTGGGAGATGATGCACGCCGCCTACGAGAAAATGCACCAGGCATTGCTCAGTACGCATCGGC
>JAJXZK010000242.1 GCA_021780095.1 Acidobacteriota bacterium
TTGCCATCCGTCGTCATGCAGTTACAACCTTCGTGTTTGCATTTCTTTGCTTGTGCCATGGTGTCTCCTTTGTCGCGCACAGAGCGCGACGCGGACCGTTCGATTAAATGCAGCCAAATGAACGCCGCCTCATTGCTAAGATGCCGATGTAGGGTGTGATGAAACTGTGATTCAAAAGTAGATTTAGGTTGATGAAACAGACTTGGATTTCCCGTTGAACGGGAGTGAAGTGGCCAACGTGCCTCGTTTCGCGAGCTTACAGCCAGCTCGATTTGGAAGCACCGCCGAAGCCCGAGAAAACCTCCCTGTAGGTCGGCGACTCGATCCTCACGCACAGGTTAGGACCGAACACGCGGATTCGTCCTCTTACTTGTGAACGGGTGGAGAGGGCACGACGCTGAACCCGGGCAAGACATCGCCGGTGCCTGCGAACATGTGATAGTGGTCGAAGGTGAAGTCGTTCATGACTGTTGCATGTGCTCCCCATGTATCCACCGCCAGATTCCACTCCTTCAGGATTAGTACCTGTCGACTCCGAAGAGTATTGATGCTCCACGCGGGCAAAATATACGTGGAACCATCGATCTTGGCCGGGCCGTATTCAATCACCATTTCCGAGCGATCTGCGGGCGCGAAGGTTTGCAGATCTTCCTGAATCTGTATACGAAGGATCGCGCTGCTGGCTGGATCAATGGATATTTCCCCATGGTAGGCGGGCATAACCTCGAAACGGGTTCCACCGTTGCTGGTTGGAAGACAGCAGCCTCCCACCTAGAATGGGTGGGTGGCGCATAAGCACAATTGGAAGCAGCGGATGGCGCTGGCGGTCTTGCCGCCGATTGGCGCGATTGTGTTTCGGCTGCTGGGGATGACGCTGCGGTTTGAGGACATCGGTGCGCCGGGAACACATGCCGACGATCATCCTGAGACTCGCGTCTACTGCCTATGGCACCGCTCGCTGCTGTCGATCGCGCATCACTTTCGCAAGCGCCGGATTGCCATCCTGATCAGCCCGAGTTTTGACGGCGAATTGATTGCGGCCATGATCCATCGCGTGGGGTATACGCCAGTGCGCGGGTCGAGCTCGCGTGGCGGCGCGGCAGGGCTGCTGGGAATGCAGCGGGCGCTGGAGGCGACGAATCGAGCGCGCTGCAACTATGCCGCCTTCACCAGCGATGGCCCGCGCGGGCCGGTCTACCATGCCAAGCCGGGCGGGGTGAAGCTGGCGCAGCAAATAGGCGGAGGGGTCGGCATCTTTTATGCGGCGCCGGATCGTGCGTGGACGCTTCGCTCGTGGGATGGATTTTTAATTCCGAAACCGTTTTCGACGATTGTGATCGGGTGGCAGCCGCCGGTCCCGGTGGACGCGGAGGCGACGGAGACGGGAAGCGCGTTTGAAGCGGCGCGGCAGCAGGTAGAGCACGCACTGGAACGCGCGCGCCACGAAGTGGAAGAGCATATTGCGCGCAAGCGCGGGAGGAATTGATTTTCCATGGGTCCCAAACGAGACCGGGCATCCAGCACGCGGCGTTCTTCAAAAGGTAGAAAGCCCGAGCAACTGTCGGCTATCTGTTTCGAGTACTATGACTTCGCCTCTAAGAGCGGTCGATCAGGCTCACGCATGCGATGGAAGTATGAATCTCAAATCAGATTTGGGGCTTCTAGGAATGGGTCGAATTGCGGGTTCCAGGGTCAATCCATGACGAACTGCAATCCGTATCTTAAACGGATTCTTATCAAATCATAATCCGGGTTGGTGCAAGAATTGCTGAAAGATGCCCATTGACGCGACCGCAGATTGGCTATACTGTAGGAGACCCTATGGCACTTGAAACAGAACTCGCTACCTACCAGGCTAAACTTCCCGAGATGAAAGTACACGAGGGTAAATTCGTCCTCATTCACAAGGAGAACGTAGTTGATTTTTTTAGCACGTACGAAGATGCAATCAAATCGGGGTACCAGCGATTCCAACTTGAACCTTTCTTGGTAAAGCGTGTGATGACGAAAGAGCCGATCTTATTTATAACGAGAAGCATCGTGCCTGTATCTGCTGACCTTCCTCGCTAAACCATGCCACATTTTCTGGTCACTACATCTCCTCAGGGCCTAGCGGTTCAGGCTGCGGTTATGGTGAGCGAAGCCAGGCGCCAGGCCTTGACCGCCGCAGGGCAACCGATCCCAGATCCTCAAAGGATTTTGGCCATTCTTGATACCGGCGCATCAATCAGCGCTGTCGACCCAACGGCTCTCACGACTCTCGGTTTGACCGCAACGGGGAAAGCTGACATTGTTACTCCAAGCACGCAGGGTGGCACCGTTGCAACAGACACCTACGACGTCTGTATTGGCATTTACGCCGGACGTCCTGGTGATCTTCATTTTATTTCGGACACTGTTCAGGTGACCTCAAGCGTCCTCTTCAATGGCGTGCAGGCTCTCATCGGAACCGACATTCTCAAGAATTGCATTCTGACTTACAACGGTGCTGACGACTGTTTCTCCCTCGCATGGTAGACCGCCCCCTCACCGATCCTAATTTCCCCTGATAATTCAGATTGAACCGCTGCCCAACTCGAAGCAGGTTGCGATGTGCGAGGCAGCATGGTATTTTTGGACTTGCGCGTGACAGGTACGGAGACGTGTCTTTTCGCCTCGGGAATTGGGTTTCAGGGCTGGCGTAGCTCAGCTGGTAGAGCATCTGATTTGTAATCAGAGGGTCGGGGGTTCAAATCCCTTCGCCAGCTCCAGCAAGCCAGAT
>JAJXZK010000184.1 GCA_021780095.1 Acidobacteriota bacterium
TGGACTTCCTTTACATCTTGCCGCACGATGGAAAAGCCAACCTCCTTCACTAGCTGCGCCGCTCGCACGGCATCGAACACATGATGATGCATGGCGCGGAACTCCGCATTTTTCAGGCATCGTTCCTTAAATTGCTCCGGCGTTCCGGCTGGCAGATCGCGTGACAAGTCGTGAAGCGCAAGAATTTCATCCAGATGAAAAAGGTCTGTCTCCGGCGTGTCACGCTCAAAATCCTGCCGTAGATGGTCCATCGACGTTACTGGCCGTCGCCAGTCGAAGCTAAACTCGCGGTTGGGAAGGACTAGCAGCAGAAAGCCGCCTTCTCGAATTACTCGTTTCCATTCCAGAAGCGCCTTCATTGGGTTGGCTAGATGTTCCAGAGAATGCGATGAGATCAGGCAATCGTAGGACTGATCGTCGACCGGCAACGCCGTCCCTTCACAGATCAGCGTCTTTCTCAGTTGCACTGCCTGGCTCTGCCACAGAGTATTCGTCGAGTAATTGACGTTGTCCACGCATTCAAGACAACTGTAGATGGGTAGTTCTCCGTCGACGCCAAAAAGATTGCTGGGGCCTCCTATCTCGATAGCGCGCATCTTTTTCAGGCAGTCCCGATAAGGCCTCGCCCGGCGGCCTGCCTCGAGGCGCCAAATCAAACGCCGACCCGAGGGGCCCATCATCTTCCCGATCACTTTTCTTAGAGGCATGTCATCGTTCCGGCCACGATCTTCCAATTAGAGACAACAGGTACACGAGCCCACGTTTCGTCGCCCGCCGTAATGCCTGATAGTGGGGCCACAGAAATGCGACAGGGACATACGATGCGCCAAAATTGAGGCGAACAATGCGATAAACCTCCCGGAAGTTGCGCGTATCGGCCGAAATACCATCGGTTCGATGATATGAAACAATTTCGTCGGAAAGGACTACGCTTGCTCCTCTCTTTAGCATGCGCTGATTGAGATCAAAGTCTGCGTACACTCGATGCCGCGTGTCATAAATGAGCTGCGGGCTGCGACGATAAAACGTGCCCTGGTGGTGCCAGGTGTTGACGAAGCGAAGGACAAATCCGGTCTGTGGACGGAAAATAACTCCCGTGTCCGTTTCAACGGCAAAGGAAGCGACATCGACATGCTCGCGGAGACACGCGGCAAGGGTCTCGCTGGGGATGAATTTCAGTGTGTCGCCGGCATTGAGATGCAGAATATATTCTCCGCGGGCCGCTGCAATGCCTTTGTTCATGGCGTCGTATATGCCGGAGTCCGGCTCGCTCAGCCAATAGTCGATTTTGTCGTTCCATTGCTGCAGGACCTCGACCGTGCCATCGTGTGAGCCGCCGTCGATCACGATCAACTCAAGCTCGCGACGATCGAATGCGGAAATGTTTTCCAACAGGCGAATGCATTCCGCCCGATCATTAAAGACGACGACGATGACGGAAACCAAGCGCTGTTCTTGGCGACCTGACCCACGAATTCGACGACCCCCTTCGAATCGTTCGATTTTGTCTGCGCACATTGAATGCCTCAGGAAAGCTTTCGGGGATACAGTCGTATCGGCCTCTCATCGCCTAGCTTTAGCAAGGAGGTTTGTTCTGAATCCTGCGAATCCGCAGACAACTTTTCGCCAAAGTGTCTGCGCTCGATACATCACCGGTCCAATGGCAAATGTCTCGCTGGACGTGCCGGAGACCCCACGAAGGCGAATTACTACAGGGTTGTAGGGTATCTCGGCTACCTTTGCGATTGATGCGTAATAGGCGTTCTCCAAAAAGACGCCCTTCGAATCATCGACTTTCTTGTAGGCGTTTCTCAGGTTCGCTTCCCAAAAATTCTTTGACGTGAAATAAAATCTCGTATCCACGAAATTGGAACTCCCGCGGGGAACGTCGAAATAAAATTGCTGCGAGTCAGCATGTTCCACGCAATCAAGGTAGTTCTCTACGATGATTTTTCCTGTGCATTTGAAGAATCCTTCGCATGCTGCCAAAATTGATGATTTTCCCAGCGCGATATCGAGCGCGTAGCCCTCACCAAATCCTTTCCCACACCGGGCGATAGATTCATTGTCGTTTTCGATTGCGATATATTCCAATCGTTTCCCACAGGATCGGGCCAGCGCGGTTAGGGGCTCCGAAAGCGTCTCATCCCCCGTTGTCTCCACCACGACGATTTTGGCAAACTCAGATCTACATATCCACCATGTGATCGCATAGATGGTTTCGCGAGTTCGCAGATCCCCCTTCTTCAGGGCAAGATAGGGAACGTCGGATTTCGGGGAGAACGCCGTCGTTACGACTAAAGGGAGGTCAATCGGCGAATATGAAGCTCTTGTCATAGGCGTTTGATCAACTGTCTCAAATTCGGCGTCCCTTTGAGCCAAAAAGCGACCGCACATCGAGTAGGTTAAAGAGGCGTCTCGTAACGTGCCTGATAAGGGGCGTTTTATCCGCAGCCTTTAGTACCGACCATTTTTTTCTAGCCGGAAAATGGGGATTTACTATCAAAAGGTAGGCTAGCGACGTGGTTGCATTTTTCCATTTGGAGATTAGGTCGTTGTCTTTACAGAAGCACTCTTCTCGTTTGATCAGAAGAAATAACGGGTACAGGAGACCACCTGCGACAGTTCTTGCGGTGTTTGAGCCGTGCATTCGATATAGAGCTAGTGGTTCGTTGATCAGCCAAAACCGTTTAGTCTTTGAAAGCTTGAGCCACATTTCCCAGTCTTCCACTACATTTCCTGGAGTCCATCCGCCAGCTTGGACAATGGCCGCCGTTCGTACGACGTTCGACATAGCGGGAAGGTAATTTCCGGAAATCAGGCTCGCGTAGGTTCCAAAATCTTCACCCCGATAGTTAAGTCCCCTACCTCGCGTGTAGAAGTCCAGAAAATTATCGCAGGCCTCCGTACTGTTGCTATCCGTAACTGAGCCATCGACGCCTAGACAAATTCGGTGTCCCTCCGCGTCGATGAACAACGCGTTGCCGAAGGCGGCGGCGTAGGTTGGGCCTTTTTCTTCCAGGGCGGCGACCAGCACTTCGATCTTTTCCGGCAGCGCGACGTCGTCGGAGGCGAGTGCCGAAAGATACTCCCCCTGAGCCCAGGCGAGAGCCTGATTCAAGGTAGCGGATAAGCCGATGTTCTCCCGGTTGATGTATTCGAAGCGGACGAATCTCTGCCTGCATTCCTCGATGAGAGGCAGGATCATTTCGTGCGAGCGGTCTTTGGATCCGTCGTTGATCACGATCAGTTCGAGATTGGCGTAGGTCTGCGCGATGATGCTGCGAATGCTCTCGACAACGTATTTCTCGTGGTTGTAGACGGGGATGACAGCCGTGACCAGGGGCATGTTTTGTTGATTCATCTGTGAGCTGTCCTCATCGGCATACGCGCAGTGCGATACATCATCAGTGTTGGATGCCGAGGCGGGCGGTTACTTTTCGTGCCATTACGCCGATGCGTCCCACAAAGCCTCCGAGGTCGCTCATATGGGAGAGCCGGCCCAGCGCGTGGATGGCGAACAGCAGCGAAGCCGCACATCCAATGATAGCTCCCCAGCGGGAGAAGTGGACCAGCAGATCGACAGCGATGCAGGCGCCGAAGGTGGCCGTCAGCATGCGAACGACCGACGGCGACCAGTGGAAGCCGACGCGACGTCGACCGAGCCAATAGACCAGCGGCAGGTAGTAGGCATAGCAAGCCAGGAAGGCGATGCCGGTGATATCGAGACCGGCCACGCGCAACAGAACGGCGACGGTGATGCCGAGAATCAGCAGGGCGGAAACTTCTGTCCAGAGAAAGGTTTTGCCATCGCCGGCGGCAAGGAAAAGAAAGCCGAGCGGCCAGGAGGCAATTTTGAGCACGTCGCTCAGAATTTGCCAGCGCAGGACTTCGACAGCCGGAGCAAAGGCGGCCGTATAGAGGATTCGAATCACCCAGGGAGCCAGCGCCATCATGGCCAGAAATACGGGCGCTCCCAGCAGCAGTGCGATTTCCGTTTGATGGTTGACGAGATGGACGGTGGCGGTCTTGTCCTGGATGGTTCCGGTGAGGCGCGGATAATAATCGGCAGCCATGGCCGCCAGGATGAAGTCAATATATTGCTGCGAGATGGTCCATGAAGCCTGAAACTGACCGAGCGGTTCCGTGCCCAGGACATTGCCCACATCGACGCGGATCCAGAGCTGGATGAGATAAGTCGCGACGGTGGCCCCCATGAACGCCACTCCAATGCGCAGCAGGGTTTGCCACTGATGGGTCATTTCCGGAACAGAGATGCTGAAGTTGCCGGCGCGCGGCAAGCGGGAGGCGTACCACCAGCTGAGCAGAAAGCTGGCGATGGGCGTGAGCAGTACAAAAAAGACAAGAGCGGATTCGCCCCACTTCCAGATCACGGCGATGCCGACTACGGTATTGAGCAATGCGCCATAGACGGAGGCGCGGGCCAGATCGCCAATGCGGCGCATGCCCTGGATCAAAGCGCCTTGCGATGCGGCGATCACGGTAAGCGCGACGCCGATGGCAAGCCAGCCGACGACATCGGCATGGGCGGTGCTGCCCAGGACGCGCGCAGCCAGCGGACGGCGAAGCATCCAGACGATGAGTGCGCCCAGCGAGCCAAGCACCACAGTCGCCCAAAAAAGAGCACGGCGGGCGATGGCGAGGGTGCGGGCATCATCTTTCGCATTCGCTTCGGCGATCTGCCGGGTGCCGACGGTGTTCACGCCCATGGTGGCGATGGAAGAGGCTGTTTCCATCAGCCCGCGGTACAGGCTGACCAGGCCCACGCCGGTCGGACCCAGCAAAACCGCCAGCACCTTGGTGCGAATGAGTCCGATGGCGATGTTGAGAAACGACGCACCTCCAATGATGGAGGAGCTTTTCAAGATTCGCCGGTAGGAGGCGGAGGTATCGCTCATAGGCGGGCCGCGAACTTGCGCGCGGCATCCTGCAGCACTGCGATGACTCGATCCACATCCTTGTCGCCAAGCTGCGGGCCCAGGGGAAGACTGAGTAGCTGATTCGCCATCCGCTCCGCGATGGGAAATTGTCCCACTGCAAGGCGTGACTCGGCGTACGCCTGCTGCAAGTGTGGCGGAATGGGGTAGTGGATGAGGGTGCCGATTCCGGCGTCGGTGAGGATTTGTTGCAGTCGATTGCGCTGCGGATGCTGCACGACATAAAGATGCCAGGCCGGTTCAGCCCAGGCGGGGACGGCGGGAAGGATCAGGCCGGTGCCTTGTAGCGCCGCAGCATAGCGAGCGGCAATTTTCGCGCGGCGAAGGTTCCACTGATCCAGATGCCTCAGCTTGACGCGCAAGGCGGCGGCTTGCACGGGATCAAGGCGGCTGTTGTAACCTTTCACCTCATTCACATACTTCACACGCGAACCGTAATTGCGCAGCACGCGAATGCGGTCGGCGAAATCGGCGTTGTTGCTGGTGATTGCGCCGGCATCGCCCAGCGCGCCAAGATTTTTTCCGGGATAGAAACTCCATGCGACCACATCGCCATGGCCACCCAAGCGCTTGCCTTTGTAGCGCGCGCCGTGGGCCTGGGCCGCGTCTTCCAGCACCAGCAGACCATGCTTGTGCGCCATGGCAAGGATGGGGTCCAGATCAGCGGGCTGTCCGTAGAGATGCACCGGCAAAATCGCCCGCGTACGCGGCGTAATGGCGGCTTCAATTCTTGCTGGGTCCAGGTTGTACGTCGCCTCGACGGGTTCTACCGGGACCGGAGTCGCTCCGCATTGGCTGACTGCCAGCCAGGTGGCGATGTAGGTATTCGTCGGCACGATGACTTCATCGCCCGCGCCGATTTCCATGGCGAGCAACGCCAGATGCAGCGCATCGAGCCCGTTGGCTACACCGACGCAATGCTGCGTGCCGGTGTACGCGGCGAACTCCGCCTCGAAGGCGTCCACATCCTCGCCGCCGATATACCAGCCGGAGCGCAAGGAAGCGAGGATCGCGGCTTCAATCTCAGACTGAATTTCCCGGTAGGCAGCCCCCACGTCAAGAAACGGCACACTCATTGGGCACTCCGCGCGGCGAGAAAATCATCGTAATTGCGGTAGTAGTCGGCTTCGTCGTACTTGTTGGACGCCAGCACCATGCAAACCGAGCCGGAGGAGAAATTGTCGAGCTCTCGCCAGATCATGGGGCAAACATACAGGCCGTTGTAGGAGCGGTTCAAATGGATGCGGCGTTTTTCGATGCCGTCGTCGAGGACCACATCGAAGCTTCCTGACATGGCAATGATGAGCTGATGCAGCGCCTTATGCGCGTGACCGCCCCGCTCCGCGCCACCGGGTACGTCGTACAGGTAATACACGCGCTGGATAGCAAAAGGGATATGTTGGCCGCCTTCAATGAAGGTCAGGTTTCCCCGTGGATCGGAAATCTTCGGAAGTTCGACGATTTTACAAAGATCGATTTTCATTAACCGGATTCAACTTTCGAGAAATCGCACATGCCTGGCCGGGTTGCCCTGCACAAGACTTCTCGGAGCAACGTTTTTGGTGACAACAGCCCCAGCTCCGACCATCGCTCCCTGGCCAATCACGATGCCCGGCAGGATAACAGCCCCGGCTCCGATCGAGGCTCCGGTCTCAATGGTCGTTTCCGCAAATTTTGCGGGATGCTGCTTGCTTCGGGGAAATTTGTCATTCGTGAAGGTGGCGTTCGGTCCGATAAACACGTCGTCGCCCACGCGCAGACCATCCCATAACTGAACCCCGCTCTTCACCGTGACCCGGTTGCCCAGGATCACATCATTTTCAATCAGTACGTGGGAGCAGATGTTGCAGTCAGCGCCAATTTTGGCTCCGGAAAGAATGACAACGTATTGCCACACTCTTGTGCCTTCCCCGATGGAGACGGAAGATACTTCGGCCGACTCATGAATTAGAGTTTTGTTGAGAGTCCTCTCCATTACACCCCTGGCTGCGACTTGCCCAATTTGGGCCTGGTTATCCCCATCAGTGTATCTGTTCCTCGAACCGCGGAAAGAGATTAAGAAATCCTGAACGCGGCGAGCTTCCGAGCACCCTTGCTGTCACTATAATCTGAGTGGTGAAAAGCGTCGGATCGCCCGACTTTCATGAAAAGAGCCGCGGCCTTTGAAATCGACCCAAGATCAACTCACCCCGAACGCAGAAGCTAGATCATCGCTGCCTCATCCGACATATCGACCGGATATAGATGGGATGCGAGGCTTCGCAGTGCTCGCGGTGGTTGCATTTCACGCGTGGCCGCGCATGGCGTCCGGCGGATATGTCGGTGTTGACGTCTTCTTTATTCTCTCCGGATACCTGATTTCCAGCATCATCTTCAAAGGCCTGGAAAAGAATGCATTCGAGTTCAAGACCTTTTACGTTCGGAGAATTCGCAGGATCTTTCCGGCTCTCACAGTCGTGTTGCTCGCTTGCTTTATCTTCGGATGGTTCACACTTCCATCCGTGCCTTATTCAGAACTGGCCCAGCAAACGGCTGCTGGTGCGGGCTTCGTGTCCAACATCGTGCTATTCCAGCAGACCGGCTATTTCGACACGTCCTCTGCAACGAAACCATTGCTGCATCTTTGGTCATTGGGGATTGAGGAACAGTTCTATTTGGTGTGGCCCCTCCTGCTTTACACGGCCTGGCGCTTGCGAGTTAGCCTACCAAAAGTGGCAGCATTCATAGCCGTCGCTTCGTTCGCGTTGAATCTCTACGTTGCACGCATCAATCCCTCCGCCGACTTCTACCTTCCCTTTACGCGATTTTGGGAGTTGGCTTTTGGCAGTCTGCTCGCTTATGTGACCCTGAATCCTTTGAGGGAGGGTAATTCCGCCGTGCTGCGGATGCTTCCCCGATTTGAACAAAAGCTGTATCTCGAGATTCGATCCATTGTTGGTTTCGTTCTAGTAGCGACCGCTGTCTTTTTGCTGACGAGTTCCATGGTTTTTCCCGGATGGTGGGCTCTTCTGCCGACTTTCGGAACATGCCTCCTGATTTCCGCGGGACCAACCGCATGGTTGAATAAAAGGATCTTGTCGAACCCGTTGATCGTGTGGTTTGGCCTGATTAGTTATCCGCTCTATCTATGGCATTGGCCTCTTCTTTCCTTCGCGGAAATTGTCGCGTTTGGACCTGTTCGCATTCAGATTCGTGCCCTGCTGGTGCTGCTCTCGATCTTGCTGGCTTGGTTGACTTATAAATTTGTTGAGACGCCATTGCGCCATGGCGGCCAAAGCCGATACAAAGTGATCGGACTGTGCACCTCAATGGCAACAATTGCAGTTGTCGCGATGGGTGCGTGGGGATTAAGAGGGTTGCCTGCTCGCGCCATCAATCGGGCTCCAAAATGGGCCTTTCTGGCGTATTACGACAATCTGCACGTGCACGGCCTCTACGCCACCTATCGTGCCGAGTGTGACTTTTACGACTGGGACACTAAAACCCGCAAGCAACACATTGCAGAGTCTTGCACCGACGTGCCAGTCGGCCAGTCGGCCTTTCTCTGGGGCGATTCTCACGCACAAGCCCTCTCCTATGGTCTGCGCAAATTCTTCACGGGGAACCCTCGTGTGGCACAGGTAGCCAGTTCTGGATGCAGCCCTAGCATCGACGGAGGAGAAACTGACGCGCCTGCATTGGATTGTGGTGTTTCCAATCGATACGCCTTAAAAGAGATTGCAAGGCTGAGGCCGCGCATCGTTATCATGGCGCAGGTACACAATCATCAGGCCACAGACTGGAATCGGATCGCTGACCGTCTCCATTCGCTGGGCGTCGGAAACGTGGTGCTGGTAGGGCCCGCCCCAGAGTGGTATCCGTCGCTGCCTCTGGTGTTTGTCCGCCATTTCTGGGGCGCCGATCCGGAATATATCAAGGACGGTCTGGATGGAGATGTGCTGTTTACGGACCAACAGCTTCAGCAGAGATATGGGAGCTCGTCCAAAATCATTTATGTCTCCCTAATTCAAAAACTTTGTACAAAAGAGGGCTGCTTGGCCCACGTACCCGAGTCGCGAGAATTGATGGCTCTCGACTATGGGCACCTCACGCCGGAAGCGTCAGTGTTTGTTGGTCGCTCAATCATCGGAACGGCCTTGACGCGTGATGGAATCCTTGTGCGGTAAGACTACTTGCTGAGCACAAGGAGTGAAATGCGTGCAGACAAACTGCGGGAACGATTGGAATGCATGCGACGGCACAAGGACAAGAATTTCCACCCAAATGCCTCTTCAACCTTATATTTAACGAGCGGAGGCTGGGGTGGAGGAGGATCCAGCATCTCTCGCGCGGCGTTCGTTAGCCGAAGTGTCCACCAGTGCGAGAATGTCTCCGACGGTGACGCATTGAGCCAAGCGATCTTCATCGATGACGATGCCGTAGTGTTCCTCGGCAAGGATAAGGATTTCCAGCAACTTCAGCGAATCCCAATGTTCCAGATCGCGGATGGTCTGGTCCTTGCGCAAAGAGCCGGCGGGGATCTGTAGAACTCTTTCCACCTGGAGTTGAAACGTCTCTTGCGTCATAGCGCGCCTTGCTGAAAGTTTTTTTCGACATCCCTGGACCAGTCGGGACTGAAGAGTCTGCGCGCGATGGGAGCTACCTTGGTAAACACTGCGGGCCATTCTTGTCGGTCCATGCTGAGGCCGGTCAAATGGGTTTCTGTACCGCGGATGGAAACCACGCGGTCGTATCGAGGATCGATCTTCCAACCGGTTCTGAGTTGAGAGTTGAACACACTCTTATTGCCGTCTATGGCCGTGCAATACAAAGTTTGGATGCCCAGAATATCAAAGGCGAAGGAAATTCCCAGCAGTCCGGCAGCCAGGGCATAGATACGCCTGCCATCGTTGGGCATCATCAGGCGGCCGAGTTCGCACTGCTTTCCATGTTGAATGTCGTACAGGCTCAAAGTTCCGGAGAATCGCTGCCTGGCAACCAGAACGAAGTTCAAGGCGTCCTCGCGCTCGAGCTGGCTGGCAAGCCAATCCTGATGTGTCTGGGCGGACAACTGGACGAAGTTAATAAACGTGCCCAGCGATGGAGTATTGCGAAGCGCCACGGTTTCGGCTGCGTAGTCTTCGTCGGTGAGTGTGATGTAACAGGAATCCGTGCCGTAGCGCAGCGGCAGCTTGCGAAAGTTCAAGGCAGAAAGGCGGACAGCTTTGTCGTTGTCTGACATCAGTTTTTGCGAGCTTCCTCGACCAGACCTTCACCATGGTACGATGCCGCGCGCCTCTCGGGTATTCCTTTCCACTCTCGCCTTCTGGATGCAGCCGGGCAAAAGTAATCCCGGGTGGTTGAGTGTCACTCGCGGTAGTTGGCGGGGGTGAGTGGGATGTCGGAGAGCTTTTTGAAGTCTTCATCCGGCAAATGCAGGCTGGCGGCGGCGACATTTTCTTCCAGGTGCGCGACGGAGGAAGTTCCTGGTATGGGAGCCATGACCGGGGAGCGACGCAGCAGCCAGGCGAGCGCGACCTGCAGGGGAGTGGCCGCCAACTTTTTCGCGACTTCTTCCAGAATTTGATTGGCCTGGCGGTTCTGACCGAGCGGCGCCCAGGGTACGAAGGTAATTCCATGCTGCTCGCAGTGGTTCAGCAAAAAGTCCCACTCGCGGTCGGCAAAGCCGTAGCGATTCTGCACGGCGACGATGGGGACAATCTTTTGGGCGCGCTGCAAGTGCTCCAAAGTAACGTTGGAAAGCGCGACGTGGCGGATCTTGCCTTGTTCGCGCAACCGGGCGAGAGCGCCG
>JAJXZK010000387.1 GCA_021780095.1 Acidobacteriota bacterium
AGACCACAAAAAGACTGCTTCCATCCAGCTTGTTGCGGACATGGTCGGCCAGCCGTTGGGAAGTCCACAGCGATTCATTTGAGTTCCGCAGTCTCGCTTCCGTCTCTGCTGCCGCGCGTAACTGACGCATACTTTCCGCGAGCGGAGCCACTTCGCGGGCCAACGGCGAGAGGAAATCCAGATCTTTCGGTGGGAGTTGTGAATCGTGCCGGCCCGTGCGCAAAGCTTTCATCCACTGTGCCGCGCGAGCGATCGGCCCGGCAAGACTCCAGTAAACAATCAACATGGTGATCGCAACGATCACCATCATCTGGATTGCGATGTGAACGAAAAACCGTCCCCATGTATGAAAGATTGCAGCGCGGATATATGTAGCGTCGTGGGCTACGATCATTCCACCGCCGACGCTTGTATCTGCAAAGCGCAGCGGAGATGCCCACACGTAAACGGACTTGAAGTGTAATCGCAAGAATTGACCCTCCGCGCGATTCTCGGAAAGCGCAGACTTCAGTTCTTGCGGTACACCTGAAAAAACAGAATTCAGTGCGGGCGTGACGACCAAGGGAGATCCATCCCGGCCATAAATGCCAATTCCAATCAGGTGATCTCGATTGCTGTAGCGCTGCGCCATCAGTTCGAGTGCGGGTTTGTTTCCCGTTTCCAGGTAGAATTCGGCGTTGGCGGCCAGGCTCTCGTCCAGCATTTCCGCCTTGTGCTCAAGATCGCGGCGCAGTGCGTTCTTGTCAGACTGGACATCGTACCAAGACAGGGCCAGAGACACGACCGTGATCCCAACGATCAACGCTACAATCAAACGCAAACTGAGAAGTCGCATACACCCATCGATACGTTCTTTGTGTATCGAACGTAAGAATAGTGTAGACGCTGATGTGGCGCGGAAGCGGCTGGGAGATTGCATAATTGGAGCGATCTAAGCGCCGAGTCGTCTCTGAGCCGATTGAATCGACAGGAGTGCGAAATCACCCAATCGCTTTCAGAGACGTCCTTCTCCGCGATCTTTGCTCCCGTTTGAATTCTGCGCGCTCGGCACAACTTCCTGGAAGCGTTCAACGTCTACAACTACAGACCGTGCGTCCGCAATTGACCCCCATGAGTTCGGTTGCTGTGCGGCGCGTGTCTTGGAGAAAGGACTCAAGATGAATCCTCGTAAACTTTTCACTCGAATGAGCCGGGGACTTGCTGTTCTCGGAATGGCACTTTGTGTTCCCGCGGCGATGCTTGCGCAGGCCACGGCTCCGCCCCCGCAAGGCACGGCAGGTCAGCAATCCAACCCTGGCGCGCAGCCCATGGGGCCCATGGGACGCATGCGGCATCATCATCCGCCAAGCCCCGAGCATCAGTTGCGTCATCTGACGAATATGCTGAACCTGACCCCCGATCAGCAGAAGCAAATGCTGCCCATCTTGCAGGACCAGCACAAACGGATGGAGTCGCTCCGCAACGATCCGAATTTGGGCCCCCAGCAGCGCCGCGCCCAGATGCGCGATGCAATGATGGAGACTCATCAGAAGCTGGAAGCGCTGATGACCGATACGCAGAAGCAGCAATTTGAGCAGGCCATGCAGCAGCGTCGCGATCGCATGCGGAATGGTGGCATGGGTCGAGGCCAAGGTGCGGGCACACCTCCTCCACCCGATGGACAAAATGCTCCTGCACCGCCGCCGAGGTAGAAGATTGTGTGCACCGCGCATGGGAGGGCAGGGAATTCATCATTCTCTGCCCTTGTTTATTTTGCCGGCCATGCACGATCTTCGAACCCTATGGAAAAATGAATCCGCGCCTGCCGTAGGCTCGCTCTGGCAGGTACAATTGGGAGCAGGTCACGGAGTCAGAGCCAAACCAAACTTTACACACGGAACAGTTTGAAAATCTGCGTGTGGAGGTGGCGGACGAGGGGTTCATTACCGCATGAAGAAGTTGCTTCTTTTGTTTTGTCTGCTGCCAATGCTGGCAGCGACTGGATTTGCACAGGAAAGCCGGCAGGATGCCAGCATCAGTTATCTCGGCACCTATCAGCCTACAATTACGGGCAATGCAGTCACCCAAACCAATGACTGGGGCAAGGGCGTCCTGTTAAGTTACCGTTTTATGTTGACGCCGAGCAGCGCGATTGAAGGGAATTATCAGTACTCCCAATTCAACACGAAATTTACTGCCCCTTTCTCCAATTCAACATTTCATACTTCGCTGCAGGAAGGGTCTGTGGCGTACGTGCGCAGCTTTGTGTACAGAAAATTCAATCCGTTCGCAGAAGCAGGCGCGGCGATGCTGCTGTTCGACCCCATTAACGATACCGGAACGAACACGAACGCAGGCACGCGAACAAAAGCGACGGCGGTTCTACTCGGCGGCGGTATTGCGTATGAGTTGAGCCCCAGCTGGGATTTGCGGGTTCAGTATCGGGCAGAAGTATTCAAGTCCATCGATTTCGGGATCGGGCAGTTCCAGACGAATCGCTGGTATGTGATGCAGCAGCCGGCGATCGGATTTGCCTACCACTTTTAACAGAATTGCAGGAAGCCGTTGGACCACCGCGTCCATTCGCCCTGGGTCGAAATTTCTTCGGGTAGCGAAGCAAGATGAACGCGGGTTTGAAAAATTGAATGCGGATTTGGGTCGACCAGAGGTTCACTCGCGAATGAAGAAGTTGTTTTTGATTATGTGTCTGGTTTCGATGCTGGCCGGGATCGGCTATGCACAGGATGAGGGCGCCCGGCAGGACGTGAACCTTAGCGCCATGGGCGTTATTCAGCCGTACGTTGAAGGCAATACCCCGGCTCCGGCCACGCCTCCGATCCAGTTGAAGTCGACCCTTGGAATGGGCCTTTATCTTGGCTATCGCTACCAGCTCACACCGAATGGAGCGGTGGAAGCGAACTACTCCTACAGTCATTTCACCAGCAAGTTCACCGCAAATTCCGGCGGCACCTTCAACGCCAGAATCTACACTGGCATGCAGGAAGCGACCGCGGCCTACGTGCGAACGTTTCCTTTTAAAAAGTTCAATCCATTTATCGAAGGCGGCGGCGGTATCTTGTTCTTTACCCCGATCGGCGACAAAACAACGACCTACGACACTGAGCAAACAGAAGAGCCAACGGTTCTGTTCGGCGGCGGTATTGCCTATCAGCTGAGCCCCAGTTGGGATCTCCGGGTGCAGTACCGCGGGCAGATATTCAACACGCCGGACTACGGAATCAGCCGATACGGTACAGGTCGCCGCTACATCATGTCGCAGCCTGCGATTGGCTTCGCGTACCACTTCTAGACTCTTCTGGATGGATTCGATAATGAAAGAGCCCGCTGATGATTCAGCGAGCTCTTTTTGTTTCTGAGTAGCTGCGTGTGTTCAGGAAATATCGTCCGTGTTGAATCCGGGCTTGCGTCTCGATGTACCCACGGTTCGTCCTACCAGCTTGCGCAAGACGTCATCCACCTGCGCGTCCTGCATGTCCGGCTCCGAGGCCGCGGCCATTTTCTCCAGCAGGGAATCGTCGTCGAATTTCTCCAGTAGCACAATGGCATGCGCCACCGCCACGTCGTCCTGGTTCAGACCCTCGGGAGTTTTCGCCTTGATGCCGACGGCACGAGGTTCAATGGAGAGCAGGTCCGCGATTCGTTCGCGAAGCCTTTCGGCTACAGGACCAATCTTGGGTGCGGCCAGCACCAGGGTGGTATCGACATTGGAAATGCGATAGCCAGCGTGTTGGATCTCTTCCAGAGCTGTTTGCAGAAACACGGCAGAGTCGGCATCCTTCCAACGCGGATCGCCGGGGGGGAAAAAGCTGCCAATATCGCCGGCGGCCACCGCGCCGAGTAGCGCATCGGTGATGGCGTGCAGCAAAACGTCTCCATCGGAGTGGCCGGCCAGTCCTGAGGGGTGGTCGAAGGCGATTCCGCCTATTTTCAAGGGAACGCCCGGCTTAAATGCGTGGGAGTCCCAGCCATATCCAATCCTCATCATGTCGTATCGCGATCTTTCTCGGCGTACCGGGGAGCTCTTTGCCTGCGCCATCGATGCAGGCCTTTCATAGGCAGGATACACGGCTTTTTTGCGATGCTGTTTACGATTCAGGTTTGATTCAGGTAGAACTCGGCCAGCGCCAGATCTCCGGGCTGCGTGATCTTGAAGTTTCGCGGTGAGCCCAGAACGACGGCCACTTCGATTCCCAGGCGTTCCACCAGCGATGCCTCGTCGGTA
This sequence comes from Acidobacteriota bacterium, assembly GCA_021780095.1. The sequence continues at coordinate 4,223 of JAJXZK010000387.1, forward strand.
CCAATAAAACCATCCAACTCTGCGGCTTCCATGGCCTGTCGCAGCAGGCGAAAGCGAAAACCTTGCGGCGTTTGAGCCAGCACAATACGTTCGCGCGGAATGGTGGAAGTGATGATGGCCCCATCCGCGGTTCGCTCCACCTGCTTGATGGTGTCGACGGCGGGTACGGCAACGATGGCTGCGTGGTGGCTCTCGACTGATTCGAGGGTACGTTCGATGGTGGCGGCATCGATCAGCGGACGCACAGCATCATGAACCAGCACAATATCTTCGTCAGCAGCAGGTAGGGCTTTCATTGCGTTGCGGACCGAGTCTTGGCGTGTGTCGCCGCCCTCCACCACAGAAACCTTATCGGACAAGCCGTGTTCGGCCAGTTGCGATTCGACGCGCTGCATCTCGCTCTTGCGGACCGCGACAAAAATGCGTTGGACAGCCGGCACCTGCAGAAACGCGCGCACCGTCAGCACCAGGATGGGCTGGCCATGCAACTGAAGAAATTGCTTTGGAGCCTGCCGGGTCGCGCTGCCTGTCACCATGCGCGTTCCAAGGCCTGCCGCGGGAAGTATGACGAAAACCTGCATGAAAGCTGAAGTATACCGGAGTGGCGGAGGCGCGTACAGCGAGAGGGCGACAGTTCTTCTCTGGAGGCAGCGCGCTTCATGCTGGCGGCGATACCATACAAAGGACGGTGGCGCAGGATCGATCCACCGGCGAATCCATGCCGAAAAAGCCAAAATCACGCCTCGACGCCCCGCGAGAAGAAGCGGCTCCTGTTCTTCCCTTGGAGACAGCCCTGTGTGCTCCTGGCGACCGCGTCTGCGTGGCGGCTTCCGGCGGGGCCGACTCGACCGCCCTGCTGCGTACGCTATTGGCGCGGCGGGACGAGCTTGGGATTGTTCTGAGCGTGCTGCATGTTGAGCACGGACTGCGGGGAGAGGTCTCTGTCGACGATGCCGGGTTCGTTCGCTCCCTAGCGGAACAATTCAATTTACCTTGCCAGGTGGTGCGGGTCGACACACCGCGGCGGATGGCTGAGCACAAAGAGTCGGTTGAAACCGCGGCCAGAACCCTGCGCTACCAGGTGTTTCGCGATGTTTTGGCGTCCGGCGCGGTGGACAAAGTGGCGACTGCGCATACGCTCGACGACCAGGCTGAGACGGTGTTCATGAAACTGCTGCGGGGCGCCTGGACAGAGGGTCTCAGCGGAATCCATCCTGAACTGCGCATGGAAAGCGGCACAGCAACGCCGAGCCGGCATGGTCACGCCAGCGGCAAAATCTGCGTGCGACCCTTCCTTGCGGTCCGGCGGAAGCAGATTGAAGGGTATTTGCGGGCAATTGGCCAGCCATGGCGGCAGGATGCGTCGAACGATTCTCTCGCGCACACGCGGAATCGTATTCGCCACGAGTTGTTGCCGAAGCTGCGGGAATTCAATCCGCAAATCGACTCCATCCTTGCCCACATAGCCGACAATGCGCGCGCCGAAGAGCAGCACTGGCAGGCTGAACTGGACCGGTTGCTGCCCTTGTTGTTGCTCCCCGGCAAGCCAACGCGGGGCGGAGGCCGCAGTGTTTCGACCGCAAATGGTTCTGCCGAACTGGCAATTGAAATCGCCCGTCTGCGTGAACTGGATGCCGCGCTACTGCGCCGAGTGTTGCGCGCAGCCGCCGAGCGAGCGGGCGCGACGTTGGACTTTGATGCGACCGAGCGACTGCTGGCATTGGTACTGCCGAATGCTCATGGCTCCGGGAAACGGATGCGGGTGGAATTGGCAGGCGGTGTTTCAGTCGAACGCTCGGTGCGCGAATTGCGATTTGGCCGGAGCTCCGCCAAGAGTTTTTCCAAGGCTTGTACCTACGAGTTGCCGGTTCCGGGAGCCGTAGACGCACCACAGTTTGGTGCCAGATTTACCGCGACCTGGACTCAAAACGTGGCATCGAAGGACGCGGCCATCCAGACCCCCTGCGCGCAGGTCCGTGCGTGGAAACCTGGCGATCGGGTGGAATTGCAACATTCGCGCGGGCCGAAAAAAGTGAAGGAAATTCTAAGCCGGATGCGGATTTCAGCGGAGGATCGGGCGGCGTGGCCTGTCGTTACCTGGGAGGGACGGATCATCTGGATGCGGGATGTCGTGGTCGCTAAAGTCCAGAATCCAAATGAATCAAAGGGGATGGGGGAAGAGCGCCGGTGGCGGGCTCCTGTCATCTCCGAAATCAAGCTTTAGAGATGACTCCCGCAGTCTCTTCGATTCTTCGCCGTACCTTCCGTTTGGAGTAAGATTTAAGCGAGGGGTATTTTGGCTAGGCGACCCTCCATAAGTCAGATAATATCGTTGTACGTTGCGACAAAACGGCCTGAATTCTGCGACCTACAGGCCGGATGCAGCGTCTAACGTTTAGCCAAGGTACGTCACCGGGCGGCCAATTTTTCGGGGTGTCGTCCAGCGCAAATTTTGACGGTTTTGCCACAGTTCGAAACGAGGGTAGTTCGTGAATTCAACGGTGAAAACAATAGTCTTCTGGGTGCTGATCGCAACGTGTCTCATCGTGCTATGGCATGTTGTTCAGAGCGGCGTGGGAATGGGGAAGGACGCGGAAATCCCGTTCTCCAAGTTTATGTCGGATGCCCAGGGTGGACAGATTGCCGATGTCACAGTGGTGGGCAGCGAAGTCCATGGCCACTATCGCACCGGCAAAGAGAATTTCCATACGATCGTGCCGTCGAACTATCCCGACATGTACAAGGTGTTGGAAGACCACCAGGTCAGCGTCACGATAAAAGATTCGCAGGGCAGCGCGTGGTTCAATATCTTGCTTCAGCTGTCGCCGATTCTGCTGCTAGGAGCACTGTGGTTCTTTATGCTGCGGCAAATGCAGACAGGCGGCAACAAGGCCATGTCGTTCGGGAAGAGCAAGGCCCGATTATTGTCGATGCAGCAGAAGAAAGTGACATTTAAGGACGTTGCCGGCGTCGAGGAAGCGAAGGAAGAACTCAAGGAAATTATCGAGTTTTTGCGTGACGCTCCCAAGTTCCAGAAACTGGGCGGCCGCATTCCCAAGGGCGTTCTGCTGGTCGGACCTCCAGGAACAGGCAAGACCCTGTTGGCGCGGGCCGTTGCCGGGGAAGCTAACGTTCCCTTCTTCTCGATATCCGGCTCAGACTTCGTCGAGATGTTTGTCGGCGTCGGCGCCAGCCGTGTTCGCGATCTGTTTGAACAGGGCAAGAAGAATGCTCCCTGCATCATCTTCATTGACGAAATCGATGCCGTCGGTCGTCATCGCGGGGCTGGCCTGGGTGGCGGTCACGATGAGCGCGAACAGACGCTGAACCAGTTGCTGGTGGAGATGGATGGCTTCGAGTCAAACGATGGCGTCATCCTGATCTCCTCGACGAACCGACCGGACGTCCTGGATCCAGCATTGTTGCGGCCTGGTCGCTTTGATCGCCGCGTGATTGTTGGCCGTCCAGATGTGCGTGGGCGGGAAGAAGTTTTGCGGGTTCACGTTAAGAAGGTGCCGCTGGCCGAGGATGTCGATCTTCGCGTGCTGGCTCGTGGCACGCCTGGATTCACCGGCGCGGACTTGGCCAACATGGTGAATGAAGCTGCCATTAGCGCCGCGCGGGCGAACCGCAAAGTAGCCACGATGTACGATTTCGAGTCGGCCAAGGACAAGGTACTGATGGGCGCCGAACGGCGGTCCATGTTGCTGACCGACGAGGAAAAACGCACCACGGCGTATCACGAGTCCGGTCACGCAGTCGTTGCAGCGCTTCGCGAACATGCAGACCCGTTGCATAAGGTCACAATTATTCCTCGCGGCATGGCTCTCGGCTTAACGATGCAGTTGCCGGAAGACGAGCAGCACACGGTCAGCAAGGATTATCTGGAAACGCAGTTGGCCATCTTGATGGGCGGTCGCTGTGCGGAAGAGATTTTCCTGAACCAGATGACGACCGGGGCCGGCAACGATATTGAACGGGCGACCGAACTGGCCCGCAAGATGGTCTGCGAGTATGGAATGAGCCGGCTGGGGCCACTGACCTTTGGCAAGAAGGAAGAGCAGATTTTCCTGGGCCGCGAAATTTCGCAGCATCGAGATTTCAGTGAAGAGACGGCCCGCCAGATCGATTCTGAAGTTCGCATGCTGGTGGACAATGGGTATCAGTCGGCGCACTCGCTGCTGGAGAACAACCAGCCGCTGATGCATCGCATGTCAAAGGCTCTGCTGGATCGGGAGTCGCTGGATGCAGCAGAGTTGAAGCTGCTGATCGAGGGCAAGGATTTGCCGCCACTCGAGCTGCCGCCGAGCGGTCCAGGGGGCGATGTGCAGCAGGTCTTAAAGCCAGATGCTGGACGCGCACCTGGCTTCGCGGGCGAGCAACCCTCTCCGGCATAGGCGATTTTTACAGTGTGGATGTTTCGTAGGAAGGGAAGGAGCAGCTTGCCGCGGCGAGCTGCTCTTTTCTTTGTTTGCGGGGTTCTGGACTGCTGGAGTTGTTCGCCCTGTCGGCAACTCATCCGACGAAACCGTACAATCATAAGAGTTCTTTCTGTTCTCTATGCGTCCAGTCGCCATTGTCGCCGCCCTCTTCTCTTTGATTCTCGCGGGATGCGGTTATCACACCGCGGGTTCGGCTACCCACCTACCGCCGGAGGTTAGTACCATCGATGTGCCCATCTTCCAGACCAATGTGGTGAACTATCACACCGAGGTTGCGTTTACGGATGCCGTGGTTCGCGAGTTGACCAGCCGAACCAAAGATCGTGTGACGGAGAGCAATCGCCCGCATGTTGCCGATGCCACGCTGATCGGCACAATTTTGACGGAGACAGTTACGCCGCTCACTTATAACGCCCAGACCGGCCAATCTTCCAGCTACCTGATCACCGTTACGGCGAGCGCAGTGCTGAAAGATGCCGCTGGAAAGGTGCTGTACAGCAACGATCATTTCCGCTTCCGCTCCCAATATCAGGAGACGGCGGACCTGTCGGGTTTCATTCAGGAAGATTCGCCTGCAGTGCAACGCATGGCGCGGGATTTTGCGCAATCCTTGGTTAGTGACCTGATGGAGTCTTTCTAGCGATGGCGACACGCAGCGAAGCCAACGCGAAGCTGAGCGGCGGATTCCTCGCCATGGAGCGCCTGCTGCGGGAGGTTGCCACAGATGCCCGCCTGTCGGGGTATGTCTTGCTTGGCGATGAAGCCTACCTGCAGCAACAGTCGCGGCGCGGAATCATCGATGCGCTCATCGATCCGCAATTTCGCGACTACTGTGTTTCCGAAGTGGACCTTGCCGAGGCGAGTGTTTTCGATGCGCTCGACCAGGTGAGTACACCTTCGTTGATGGCTCCGTTCCAAATTATTTTTGTGCGCAACGTTCGCCTGCTCTACCAGCGCGGCGCGAAGAAGGAAGAGTTCGCCGCCATTCAGAAATATCTGACGTTGTCGAATCCGCAGGCGCTGCTGGTGTTTGTTGCCGATCATCTGCACATTCCCAGCGATGTGCGCCGCATGGATATGCAGGATAAGGATCGCTATGAGCGCATCCGTGAAACCCTGGGTGATCACTGCGGCATTGTTGAACTGAGTCAACCCGGAGATGAAGATGCGATACGCTGGCTGATTCTATCCGCCGAATCGCGTGGTGTGGAGATGGAGCAAGATGCGGCGCGCGAGCTGGTCGATGCTTTGCATGGCGACCTAATGCGCTTGTCGTCCGAGTTGGAGAAGTTGACGCTGTTTGTGGATCGGAAGAAGAAAATTACGCTTGCCGATGTGGAACTGATGGTGGTCTCCGCAAAGCAGCGGTCTTTGTATGAACTGACGGACGCGATTTCCGCGCATGATCCAGCGCGGGCGCTGCTGTTGCTGCGCGGCCTTCTCAACGCCAGCGAGAGCGGTGAAGATGGGGCCATCGGTCATTTGCATATGCTGGCGCGAACCTTCCGCCAGATGCTGGTGATTCTGGAGAAAAATGTGCGCGATTCGCGGGGAATCTGGCAGGCATTGTGGCCTGGCTTTCGTGTGGCGCCTTTTGCCGTGGATGAACTGATTCGACAGGCGCGCCGTTACAAATCTCGTCGCGATTTAATGCAGATGCTGGAGCGCATCGCACGCGCCGACGTAGAAATTCGTTCGTCCCCGCCGGATAAAGGCATGGTGCTGGAGCGCATGGTCATTGATCTAGCGCGTACAAGGGCGAAATAGAATCCCAAGAGATTGGTGGATAAGAAAAGGACCGATGCCGAATTATTTACCCCAAGACATCTTGACCTATCTGGAGATGTGTTCAGTCGAGCGCCTTTCATTGCAACAGGGAATGAATTACAGGGATGACGATTCGATATTTCTGATGAGCAGAAGAATTGGTGCGCCCTACGAAGACCGGCTGGATCCTGCAACGAATATTTTGACCTACGAAGGGCACGATGCTTCACGATCTGCCGAAATCTCCGATCCCAAGAATGTTGATCAACCCTTTCTGACCCCATTTGGAACACCGACCCGC
>JAJXZK010000377.1 GCA_021780095.1 Acidobacteriota bacterium
GATCGCGGTGTCGATGGAGGGACGATGGTGCGCGGTCGCGGATCCAGTAACGGTGATGCCTCGGGCTTCCAGCATCTGGCGAAAGGCGATGGCGGCAAACTGCGCCGGATCGATGACGGCGAGTGCGATGTGAGACGGAGCACCACCGGCGGGCAGCGTGCCGAACAAACGAATCTCGTGCGAGCCGAGGGGACGATCCAACCCCAGCGACGGCTGCGATCCTGCCACGGAGGTGCGGGCGTCAACTTCAACCGTGTAAAACGAACTGGTCATATCGGGGTTCCAGGTGAACGTCAACGGATCGCCGGCCTTCGCCCCTGGCATTACGTCGAGGTACACAATATTGTCATTCACCGTCAGCGCGGAAATCGGCGCGCCGTAGTCCCAGACAAGGTCATCCCAGGCCCAGCCGCTTCCGTAGGGTTCCTGCGGGAATGCGGTATCGTCGCCAACGATATTGCCTTCCACACGCTTGACGCCGCGTTGTTGCAGTTGATCGGCGAGCGCCTCGAGCGCACTCAAGGGAGGATTGGGGCGCTCGGTTTTTCCGTTGTAAGGATAGGCGCGTCCCGACATGCTGAGGTCGCCTGCACCGACCAGAGTGACGTCCCCGTGAACAGTTCCCTGCGCATCCGGCGCGCTGACTGCGAGGACGCGCGTTTCCACGGTCATGTTTGGGCCGAATAACGCCAGCGCGGTTGAGGTAGTGAGCAGCTTGGTGTTCGACGCCGGAGCGAACAGTTGTGAGTCATTTTTTTCATACACAAGACGTCCTTCGAGGGTCGTGATCGAGATTCCCCAATGCGCCTGCGCGGCGGCTGGAGTGGCGAGTAATTCATCAATCTGATGCGACAAGGAGCCTGCGTGCTTGTGCCTGGCGCGATGGTGACGATGCGCGGCCAGCCCACTGAGCGGCGACGCAAGGACAGCCAAGAGCAGAAAAGTGTTGCGGGGAAAAAATCTCATGATGGGCGCGAGTGTACCATTGCAGCGCGCAAAATAAAGGCGGATTGGAGATTTCTTTTTCGCAGTTCTCAGTCGCGGAGATCAAGAAGAGATCGAGAAAGATTCAGCTTTAGAATGGGTCATGGCTATCGCGCCACGACCGCGTTTCCGCTGGGCGCTACACACCCGCTCTCTTGCGCTGGGCGAGCGGACCTTGCTGATGGGCGTGGTGAACGCGACACCGGATTCTTTTTCCGATGGCGGAAGATTTTACTCCGCAGAGAACGCCACCAATCATGCGCTGGAGTTGCTGGAGGAAGGCGCGGACCTTCTCGACATTGGCGGCGAATCCACAAGGCCCGGCACGCGACCGCCGGTTTCCACACAGGAAGAACTTGACCGGGTGCTGCCCGTGATCGAAGGCGTTCGGAAAACGCGACCGGAAACGATCCTTTCCATCGACACCTACAAAGCTGAAACCGCGAGAGCCGCAGTGCAGGCGGGCGCGCAGATTGTCAACGATGTCAGCGGGTTTCTGTGGGACCCTGCGATGGCGGCCACTTGCGCCGAACTACGCTGTGGAGTGATTTTGATGCATACTCGCGGCCGCAGCAGTGAGTGGCGCACACAACCGCCGCTGCGGCACGAGGAAGTGGTGCCGCTGGTGCTGCGCGAACTGAAGCAGCGAGCGGATGCCGCGATTTCCGCGGGAGTCGAACCGTCCGCGATCCTGCTGGACCCCGGATTTGGCTTCGGAAAAGTTCTTGATGAAAACTATCCGCTGCTGGCGCGCTTTGACGAACTACACACACTCGGCTATCCCCTGCTGGCAGGCGTATCGCGCAAGGCGTTCTTAGGCAGAACGCTGGCACGGATGTACGGACACGACGTCCCGGCCGATCGGCGCGGGAATGCGACTGTGGCCGCCGTGACCGCTGCTGTGATTGCAGGCGCGCATCTGGTTCGCGTCCACGATGTGAAACTTGCTCGCGAAGCTTTGGCCATTGCCGATGCGATCCGCAATGGCTCAATGGCCTCGCCCCTATTGTCCGATAGCCCCAGTGTTGCCAGATAGATTGACTTGCCGCACCAGCGGAAGATCCGCGGATGAACCACCAACCATGAACGAATAGCTGCCCGGCACCAGCTTCCAAGCCGACTGCTGCTCATCGTAAACGGACAGATAGAGCTGCGGAATGGCGATGCGTACCCGCTTGCTTTCGCCGACGTTCAAATGCACCTTGCTCCAGCCGACAAGACGCTTCGGAGGCTCGTTCGCGCTCGCCGGTAGACCCGCATAAACCTCTGCAATTTCTTCTGCAGCGCGATCTCCGGTGTTCTTGACGGTGAAGGTCACGGTGGGCGTATCGCCAGCTTCCACCTGAAGGCCAGAGTAGCTGAACGTGGTGTAGGACAAGCCGAAGCCGAATGGGAACAGTACCGGCTTATGCTGTGACTGATACCACTTGTAGCCGACGTTCAAGCCTTCCGTGTAATGCACGTCGAAGGTTGGTTTGGCGACGCCCGTGCGCATGACGGCAGCTTTCCCTTGCGCTCCTGGCGGAGGCACAACGATTTGCGGCGGCGGCTGATCGGCTTCTGCCAACGGAAAAGTGATGGGCAGCTTACCGCTGGGATTGACGTCTCCAAACAGAACGTTCGCGACCGCTGGAGCCCCATCGCTGCCTGCATACCAGGCTTCCACGACGGCACCGACTTTTTCAATCCACGGCATCAGCACGGCGGTGCTGGTTTCAAGCACGACGACGGTGCGCGGATTGGCAGCGGAGA
>JAJXZK010000031.1 GCA_021780095.1 Acidobacteriota bacterium
CCCGCGCCAAATGCCACATGAAGTTGAAGCCCCGATGCCCGATAATGTGAACGATTCGGATGCACCAAGTGTAGACCCGTGACTTCGGTAGTCCGCACATTGCGTCGCCACGATCACAAGGATAAAATTACTATGGGGGACGATTGGAAGCCACGTATGGCGGACCTTGGCGAAGCATCCGCCCCTGTTGGTACGCGCGCCGCGGTGGTTTCGGTAACGGACGCAAACGAATCATCAACGTCTTTTGCATCACCGGCTCTACAATCCGCGGACCGTGGATCTGTGCCCGCCGCGATCGCGAGAGGCCGGTGGCTCTCGTCAGATGGCGAAGTGACGCCACCACGAACCCTCGGCAAGCCGATTGACGCACTCAGAAAGCTGGGGATGCGCTTTGCTCGGGATGAGTGGGGCCTCGGTGTAGTTCCCCAATCCGCCGAGGATATCGTGCGGAACGGGATTTCCCAACCTGTGAATTGGCTGCCCCAGATTGGCCCATGGGACTATTTAGCTGATCCGGCGTGCTTGGCTCTACCTGACGGCGGGCTTATCCTGTTTGCCGAACACCTCAATCATTGGGTCAATCGCGGTGAAATCTGGGCGGCCCGTATTCCACCCTCCGGCGAATTTGCACGTGCGGATTTCCGACCCTGGCTGCGGAGCAGCCGCCATCTATCCTACCCATTTCCATTCCACGACGAGAACCGTGCCCTCTTTTTCATGGCTGAGAGTGGCGAGGCGGGCGCGCTGCATCTTTGGCATGAAACCGGCGGCGTGCTTAACCATGTCGGCCCGATCATTGATTTGCCGGTGATCGACCCCACTCCCTGGTACGATGGAACGGCTTGGTGGCTGTTCTGCACGTTGAGGAATGATGGCCCGCACCAGAAGCTACATTTATTCCGAGCCGAACGCCTGCAAGGGCCGTGGACGGCGCATGCCAACAACCCCGTGAAGGTGGACCGGGGATCATGCCGGCCTGCAGGGCCGTTGTTTCGCGCCGACGGCAAATTGATCCGTCCGGCCCAGGATTGCTCCCAGACCTACGGAGGCGCGGTCGTTCTGCACGAGGTTGTCCGGCTTGATCAGGGCGGATTTCACGAAGTGCCGCTTCGTCGACTAGAACCCGATGCAGTCTATCCCGACGGGCTGCATACCATCTGCCCGGCGGGGAACGTGACTATCATTGATGGCAAGCGATGGGCCTTTAAGGCAGCCGATCTTCCTCGAAAATTTATCGCCTGGGGGTTCAATCGCAACCGGCCGCTGCGGAAATTAACTCTGCCGCCGACCATGCGACTGCCGACCTAGGCCTGACCGTAGGTAGGCCCATTCTGGAGCGACAACCTGGGCGCAAAGCCATAGGCATCATTCACCCGGCTCTAGTGGCGTCAGTCCGGGCCGGACGCTGACGTTCCGTCGGACGCTGGCGCGTAGCGCCTCACCAAGCAAGCTGGCACATTCACCCCACTCGTAGTCAACCCGTACGCGTTCCGCCACCGCTGCTGACCTGCGCGCGATTTCTTCAAGCGCGACGCTTGAAAGAAACGCCGCTGCTTCCTCGACTGCATGTTCCCTGCTGACCAAGTGTCCATCATACGTGGTGATCATGTCGCGTGCGCCCAGCAGGTCAGTGCAAAGAGGGAAGGCTCCACAGGCAAGGGCTTCGAGGACCACGAGGGGGTATGAGTCGGCCATGGAGAGGTGGACCAAAACGTCGGAGGAAAGAAGAAGCGACCGCATGTCCGCGTCGGACCTGTGGCCAAGAACCCTGATGTGATCGGTAAGCCCGCATTCGGCGATTGCCGAATGGAGCCGGCGAAACGTTTGCTCGTCTGCTCCGCCGGCGATCGAGGCAGTAAACGACACTCCGTTCTTCTTGAGATGCTCACAGACGCGCACGAACGCGAATGTTCCCTTCAGTTCAGACAGTCGAGACGCATGCAGCAGTCGCAATTCGGACGATGCCTGGCGTCCCTCCAGCTTTCCTTTAATGATCGTAGCCGGCAGGAATGTCTTGATATACCATCTTTTAACGTTGACCGGCAAGTCAACCTCCAATTCCTGCGTCCTCGCCAGCAATGCCAGGCCGTTGGCAAAGCCCAGGAGCCAGCAACTCAGTCGGCGAAGCTTTGCATCTGCCTGTGAGCGCGCGGTCGACCCGAGATGCGGTGTCACTATAACGCGAAAACCGAGTATTCTTGCGATCCCAAGAAAAAGAAGGTCGGGCAGATTCACGTAGTTCAGCCATACCGCATCTGGCCGCCGAAACCGGAGGTGAACGAGTTTGGCGAGGCTCGAAAGGAGGACTGGAAGGCTTCGAGCTTTTAAGTAAGCTGTGTTTGTAGGAAGCAAGCGCACATCCCAGTCGTCTCGTTCCAACAACGCCTGTACGGAACGATCGCGCATCGCTTCCATGCCGCCTAAGTGGTTGGGAGAACCGCCCAGAATAAGAAGATGCATTTCACCCCATCCCTCTTTTTACCTGGCCACGCTTTGCGCGGGCCTTGAACCTCATCCGCACCGTGGGTCGCTGCAGGAATTCGCCGCTGGCGAGGGCGCAACGCAACCTTACCCCTGATGTGTCGGTGAAATTTCTAACTATAGATGGATGGTCCACCGCGCTGTGTGCGCCTCAAGATCATCCCGGAACTCTCACCGTCCTAAGTACTTTATCCCGAATGCCCAATGCCTTACGAAATCGAGGATCTTCACCGGGGATCTGTACTTATTAAGAC
>JAJXZK010000393.1 GCA_021780095.1 Acidobacteriota bacterium
GAACTCTACTTCAAACAGATTTCCAACAGGAAGAAATGAAAATCACCAGGAAACACGCCGCAATCAGCCAAATTTCAACGAGTTCTTAGGGGTATCGTATGTCGCGAAGCACAACCGAAGACGTTCCGAAGAGCCCATCGCCTGCCGAACCCAGCCGGTCGCCCGGTCGCCGGGGCGACCCGCGGCGACCATCCCCTGCCGAACAGCAATGGATTGACACCACGCTGACCCCCGCGCTCGCTAAATCGCCGGAGCGGCCCATCGGCGCCGACACCGGCACCAACCGCAATCCCGACGGTAGCGCCCGCTTTACCACCATTTCCGGCGTTCCGGTCGAACGACTCTACACTCCCGCTGATCTTCCCGTCGATTGGGACCAGAACCCCGACAAGTACCTCGGCCAACCCGGCCAGGCCCCCTATACTCGCGGCATTCACGCCACCGGCTATCGCAGCAAGCTCTGGACCATGCGCCAGTTTTCCGGCTTTGCCACCCCGGAAGAAACCAATCAGCGCTACAAATATCTACTTCAGCAGGGCGGCAGCGGCCTTTCTGTCGCCTTCGATCTGCCTACCCTGATGGGCTACGATTCCGACCACGCCAACAGTGAAGGCGAAGTCGGCAAGTGCGGCGTCGCCATCGATTCCCTGGAAGATATGGAGGTTCTCTTCTCCGGCATCGACCTGGAAAAAACCACGGTTTCGATGACCATCAATTCCCCGGCCAGCGTGTTGTGGGCCATGTATCTGGTGGTCGCGGAACAGCAGGGCGCGGACTGGAAAATGATTTCCGGCACGCTGCAAAACGACATCCTCAAGGAATACATCGCGCAGAAGGAATACATTTATCCCCCCGCGCCCTCCATGCGTCTTGTCATCGATACGTTCGAGTTTGGCTCGCTGTTTACGCCGCGATTCAATCCCATTTCCATCTCCGGCTATCACATTCGAGAGGCGGGCGCGACCGCGCTGCAGGAGCTGGCATTCACCATCTACGACGGCGTCGAATATGTGGAATGGGCGATTCGCCGCGGTCTCGATGTCGATGATTTTGCGCCCCGCCTCAGTTTCTTCTTCAACTCCCACAACGACTTCTTTGAAGAGATCGCCAAGTTCCGCGCCTCCCGTAAAATCTGGTATCGGCTGATGACGGATCGCTTCCACGCCAAGCATGCGCGCTCTCAGTTGATGCGTTTCCACACCCAGACTGCGGGCGTTTCGCTCACCGCGCAACAGCCTATGAACAACATTGCGCGCGTGGCCATTCAGGCGCTGGCCGCCGTGTTAGGTGGCACGCAATCGCTGCATACTGACTCCTACGACGAAGCGCTCGCGCTACCGACGGAAGAAGCCGCGCGCATCGCGCTTCGCACGCAGCAGATTCTGGCATACGAGTCTGGTGTCGCCCAGACTGTCGATCCCCTTGGCGGTTCTTACTTCGTCGAAAACCTGACTCTCAAAATGGAGCAGGGCGCGTTCGAATATTTTGACAAGTTGGATGCGATGGGCGGCATGGTCCGCGCCATTGAACAGGGCTTCCCGCAGAAGGAGCTGGCTGAGTCCAGCTATCAATACGCACGTGCCGTCGAGGCCAGAGAAAAGATCATCGTCGGCGTCAATGATTTTGTCGTCGAAGAAACTCCGCAAGAGATTCTCTACATCGGCGAAAGCGTACGCGATTCGCAGACAGAAAAATTGAAGCGCCTTCGTGCCCGCCGTTCGCAGGCAGATGTCTCTCGCACCCTGAACGCACTGCGTCAGGCCGCTGCGCGCGAGCCGCAGGCAGAAAAAGGAAAAATCTCCGACGCCAACACCATGCCGTATATTCTGGATTGTGTTCGCGCCTACGCCACCGTCGGCGAAATCTGCGAAGCGCTGCGCGACGTATATGGCACCTACGAAGAATCCAGTTGGACCTGAAACTTTTTTAGCAATTCTGTATCGTTTCTTAAGAACCAAAGAGTGCGAGGAAGCCTTTGACAACCAACCCAAGCGCTACGCCGGAACATGACTTTCCCATCCGCGTCCTGGTCGCCAAGCCCGGACTCGATGGTCACGATCGCGGCGCAAAAGTAATTGCGCGCGCGTTGCGCGATGCCGGCATGGAAGTCATCTACACCGGCTTGCGCCAGACGCCCGATATGATCGTCAACGCTTCCATCCAGGAAGATGTGCAATGCATTGGTCTTAGCATCCTTTCCGGCGCGCACAATGCGATTGTGCCTCGCTTGATGACGCTGTTGAAGGAGCGCGGCGCGGACGACATTCTGGTCGTCCTCGGCGGCACGATTCCTGCGCAGGATGTTGATTTTCTCAAGCAGCAAGGCGTCGCCGCCATCTTTGGCCCCGGTACCCCGCTGGAAACCACGGTGGAGTTTATCCGCGCAAACGTCAAGCCGCGCGGCGTCCCAGCCTAACCAAAGGCCGTCTCACACTTTTCCCCAATCGCCTGCGCCGTAGTTCTCTGTGAAAATTCCCGAAAAAACCACTTGTCATTTGCAAGTAAACTTTGCTACGTTGAAAGTGTTACTTGCATTTCGCAAGTATCTTGCGGTCGCCCCCGATGCCTGAAAAATCGAACTTGCGCCCCCGCTCTGGCTGCCCTGTCAGCATGTCCTTGGAGCAATTTGGGGATCGCTGGTCGCTGCTGATTATTCGCGACATGATGGTGCGTGGCTATCACACGTTCAAGGAGTTTCAAGAATCAGGCGAGGGCATTTCCTCCAACGTTCTTTCCGATCGGCTTCGAACTCTTGAGGCTGCTGGCATTTTGATGACCGAGCCGGATAAGACCGATGGACGGCGGCTGAATTACCGCCTGACTCAAAAAGGTATTGACCTGGCTCCCGTGATGTTGGAACTGCTGATCTGGGGCGCAAAATATGAGGCAACCGCGGCGCCGTGTGGGCTGATTGAACAAATGGAAAACTCCCGCCCACAAGTCATCTCCGAAACCTACAAACGATGGCGCGAACGGGATTTAACGCCACTGATTCCCCGCTTTGACGAAATGCCGCAAGATACTTCAACCCGCAATAACGAAAGGAGCAAAGGATGAGTAGTGTGCGCGTATTGGTGGGTACAAAAAAAGGTGCGTTTGTTTTAACGGCGGATGGCAAGCGAAAGAACTGGGATGTGAGCAGCCCCCACTTCGGCGGGTGGGAGATGTATCACCTGAAAGGATCGCCGGTCGATCCCAATCGCGTATACGCATCGCAGACCAGCGGATGGTTTGGTCAGTTGATTCAGCGTTCCAACGACGGCGGCAAAACCTGGGAGCCGATGAATAACAAGTTTGTCTACGATGGCGTTCCGGGTACCCATCAGTGGTATGACGGAACGCCGCATCCATGGGAGTTCAAGCGTGTGTGGCATCTAGAGCCGTCGCTGACCGATCCTGACACTGTGTTCGCCGGGGTCGAAGATGGCGCCCTGTTCCGTTCCACAGACGGCGCACAGTCATGGCAAGAAATGTCTGGATTGCGCAAGCACGGGACTGGGCCGCGTTGGCAACCCGGTGCTGGCGGACTGTGCCTGCACACCATCCTGCTTGACCCGGAAAATCCCCGCCGTATCTACATCGCGATCTCCGCAGCCGGCGCATTTCGCACCGACGACGGCGGCGAGACCTGGAAGCCGATCAACCGCGGACTTCATTCGCAATACATCCCCGATCCGAATGCCGAGGTGGGACACTGTGTGCATCACATCGCCATGCATCCCTCTCGCCCAAACGTATTGTTTATGCAGAAACACTGGGACGTGATGCGCAGCGATGATGGTGGCGATTCCTGGCACGAGGTCAGCGGAAATCTGCCAACGGATTTTGGATTCGTCATTGATGTGCACGCGCACGAACCGGAAACGCTGTACGTGGTGCCGATCAAGAGCGACTCGGAGCATTATCCGATCGACGGCAAACTGCAGGTGCATCGCAGTCGCACCGGCGGCAACGAATGGGAAGCAATGACCAAGGGCCTCCCGCAGCAAAACTGTTATGTGAATGTGTTGCGTGATGCCATGTCCGTGGATTCGCTGGACGACTGCGGCGTGTACTTCGGCACTACGGGCGGACAGGTGTACTGTTCCTCCGATGCCGGCGACAGCTGGAATCCGATTGTGCACGACCTTCCCGCAGTCCTTTCGGTGGAGGTACAGACGCTGCGATGACGGTGAGGGTTCGAATCGAGTTGCCGGCGCATTTGCGAACCCTTGCAGGTGTCGGCCGCGAAGTGACTGTAGATGTCGAGGGCACAGCGACACTTCGCGCCGCCCTTGATGCGCTGGAGGCCCGTTATTCCATGTTGCGCGGGACCATTCGCGACCAGGTCACGCTGCAGCGGCGGCCGTTCCTGCGATTCTTTGCCTGCCAGGAAGATTTGTCGCATGATTCTCCGGACACTCCTTTACCTGATGCCATTGTCCTGGGAAAAGAACCATTGATTGTGCTGGGAGCGATCGCCGGAGGATAGGCGTCGATTTGCATGAGACGAATTGGCGCCAGATCAGCCCAAAAATGCGAATTGGAAACATCCTCTGATTCTGCCGCTGCCATGGTTACGCTGAATCGCGGGTAGTAAATTTAAGAATCTTTTTACGGAGATCTCCAATGAAAGTTGTCTCGTTCATTGCTCGCATCCTCCTGGGGCTGATGTTCTTTGTCGCCGGCCTGAATGGGTTTCTGAACTTTATGCATGCGCCGCTGCCTCCGGGACTGGCCGGAACTTTTCTCAGTGCACTCGTGGCCAGCCGCTTCGTCTATTTCATTTCTGGCGTGCAGTTGATCGCAGGCGCGCTGCTGCTGGTCAACCGGTTCGTCCCTTTGGCTCTGGCGCTTTTAGCCCCCGTGCTCTACAACATTCTTGCGTTCCATATCACCATGCAGCCCAGCGGGTTGCCGCCGGGCCTTGTCGCGTCCATTCTCTGGCTGATTTTAGTGTGGAGACTGCGCGCCTTTTTCGCTCCGTTGCTCGTACAGAAAGCGTTTGAGAAATAAGTCACTGCATTCCAATCTTTGTCACATAGCAGGAGAGAACCATGGAACTCAATCCATATTTACTTTTCAATGGCAATTGCGAGGACGCGTTTAAGTTCTACGAACAAAACCTCGGCGGAAAAATCGAGACCATACACACCTACGGCGGTTCCCCGATGGAGAAACACTTCTCCCCTGAATGGCAAGGTAAGGTGATGCACGCCCGAATGACGGTGGGAAAAACGGTGCTGATGGGTTCCGATGCGCCACAGGGGCAATATCAGGTACCCCAGGGTTTTTCCGTATCTCTGAATCTGAAGGACGCGGCCGAAGCGGACAGAGCCTACGAGGCACTGTCGGCCAACGGAAAGATATCAATGCCGATCCAGCAAACCTTTTGGGCGAAGCGGTTCGCCATGTTTACCGATTCGTTCGGCATCCCGTGGATGATCAATTGCGAGTAAGACCGCATCACGTGTTGGCGCTCAAATGGATGGCGTGAGAGGAACCTATGTTCACTCGCCTTTGAGCGCGTGCACATATTTTTCCGGTAGCGCCCGTTTTGTCAGGGTGTGATCGGTGACAACGTGCGTGGTTTCGCCTTCGGCGAGTAACTGCTGATCGCTGACGCGCACCACACGATAGCGAAATTTCAGAACCGCGCCTCGAACTCCGGTCACGTAGGTGGCGATGATGAGCTCATCGTCGTAACGAGCCGGCGTTTTGTACCGGCAATTCGCCTCGACGACAGGAATAAAACAGTCGTCCTCAATTTCCATGGTTTTGTAGTCAAAGCCGAGCTGACGCAGCAATTCCACGCGACCAATTTCAAACCATACAAGAAAATTGGAATAATAGACGACGCCCATCTGGTCGGTCTCCGCATACCGCACCCGCAGACGAACCTCGCCTGTCACACCATTCCCGCTGGAACTCCATTCGCTCACGCTTAGATCTCCTTAACTGTGGGTGACGGTCTTGCCGCGTTTTCGGGAGGGCCACTGCGGCGTGCGCCGTTCCAGAAATGCGGAAACTCCCTCACGAAAATCGTCGGTGCTGCGCGCATTCGCATTCATTGCGACGGCCGCCTGCAACTGACGATCGAGCCGCTCCTTCACGTGCGCGGAGAGCAACTGCTTGGTGGCGCGCATGGATTCTGGACTGTTCCTAATGAGTTGACGTGCCAGGCGCACGGCGCGTTCCATCAGGCCGGATTCGCGCACAACTTCATTCACCAGGCCCAACTGGTGCGCCTCTTCCGCGCTGATCAGCCGCGCCGTCAACAGCAAGTCCCGCGCATGTTTTTCGCCCACCTGAAGGGTGAGGAATGTGGAAACAATCGCCGGAATAAATCCGATACGCGCTTCTGTAAATCCGAATTTCGCTTCGGGCACGGCCAGGGTGAAGTCGCAGACGGTGGCCAGTCCCATGCCTCCGGCAATCGCATGTCCATTGACCGCGGCAATGGTCGGAAGCGGCAAATCGTACAGCCTGCGAAGCAACAGCGCGATCCGTTCCGCATCGGCATTGTGCTGGGGGGTTGTGTTCTTGAGCAGCGATTGCAAATGTTCCAGATCGAGACCCGCGCAAAATGCCGGACCTCTGCCGGTCACGATTAAGACCCCCGAATTGCGATCCACCAAGATGTCCAAAGTCGCGATTAGCTCATCGATCATCTGCGGAGTCAGTGCATTGCGGCGTTCGGACCGATTGAGCGTGATGGTGACAATGTCGTCCATCTCCGTCATGTACAGCGTTTGATAAGGCATACGACCCTCAATGAAACAACCGGGGGGAACGAATCATAGTAACCGGTGAGGGATGCCTGAGTCATCTATTTCGTCTCTTGCGTCTCTTGACCTCTTTCCTTCTCGTTGCCTTTCCAATCCCTGGGCGATCCCTTGCTTTCCTCGTCTACCAGCCAACGCCGCAGTTGCAGAATGTCATTCGCGCGCGCGATTCCGATCGGTTTTGAAATTCCATGCGGCTCCACGATGATCACGTTCTCGACATCCTGCAGCAACATGCTGCGACTTACCCTGTCTACCAGTTCTCCAGGATGCGCCAACACGTAATCCTTCCGCGCCAGTTCCCGCATTTTAAAGTGATGATCGGGAGGCTCAACCCGCAGAAGATCGTGGGACTCGACGATCCCAACGCGTAAACGCATTCGGCTTTGCCCAAAAAGAACAGCCTCCATCGCTTCAGGAATGCCATGCCCCTTCAGCGTCGGTTCCCAATAATGGACCATAAAACCAACGACCAACCCGCCAATGGGAGGAATTAGGATGACCCATAAACCAAGATGATTGTGAGCCGGGGAGGTGATGGCGAACGACAGCCTGCCGTAAAAGAAAATATTGGTAAACAGGTAGATGAGTTCCAGCAGTCCTTGCGCAACAAGTCCACCGATCAGACCAACCAGCACTGCGTAACCCGACACTTTGACGACTTCGGGCTCCAGGGCCACGCCGAAGAAGCCTTTCTTGGGCAGCTTCTCATCGGAAGGGACCGTAGTATCGACGTCAGGTAAGTCGGCCATCGAAGGTCTCCAACCATCAAGCTGACAACGATTTTCTGCTTGTCAATGACCAGTCTTTCATTCGCATTCGCCACGACAAATTGTCATCTCCACCGCACCGACAACCATCTGCACGGATCGCTAAAATCAAGTAATAGCGGCCTCATACACTGGCTCTTTGGCTGCGCCGTCGCGCAACTTTAAGGCCGACAAAATATCTGTCTTCGTCAAAATGCCCGTCAGCCTTCCGTCCTCTGAAGTCACGAGAAGCATGTGGTAGTCCTGCTCGCTGAGCAGCAGCCGCAGAGCTTCCGTAACATCGCAGTCGGGAGGAATTGTCTTAATATTTTTTTGGGCCACCTCTTCAACTGTTTTTGTCGTCCACTCCCGGGAAGGAATGAGCGCCAGTGATGAAACCGACATGATTTCAACGATGGCGCCATCTTTCAAAACTGGAAATGCGATGTGCCTGTGATGCCTGCAAACGTTGTCTGCAAACTCCCGCAAAGTGGAGGAGGCCACGGCGGAAATCACGTTTTGCTGCATCACTTCCGCCACCGAAATGTTCCTCAATTCCTGAACGCGCACGCTTTCGTGCAGGCGCTGGTCCCCGGAGGCTGAGGCTTCGCCGGAAATTGCGTAGGCTACGGCCGCGCCGATGAGCGCCGGAATGATGAACGCGTGACCGCCGGTGGCTTCCGCAACGAAGACGACCGCGGCCAACGGCGTTTTATATCCAGCCGCGATAAATGCAGCCATGCCAACCGCAGCGTACAACTCGACCGAGCTGGAGTGGACAATCGTCTGCGCGAATGCTGTCCCGAAACTACCCCCGGTAAGAAAAAGCGGAACGAACATCGCGCTGACACCGCCGCTGGCAAGCGTAAAAAGAGTGGCTGCAAGCTTCAGAACACCGAAGACCACTAGCTCCAGCGAACTGTGATGATGGCCGAGAATTTGTCCGACGGCTTCGTAGTTCGGACCCAGCGGGACCAACGATCCGTGATAGATTCCCAGGAATGCGATGCCACAAAGTCCGGTGAGAAAGCCACCCAACGTCAGCTTGAGCCAATGCGGGATGGGCCAGTGGACCATAAACACACGAGCTCGGCGGAAGGTGATGGTGAATGCCATGGCGATCAGCCCAATCAGCACGCCAAGCAGTGCGGACCAGAGAAGATCACGGCCAGTGAAGGAATTGGCGCTGGCAAAGTTGAACAGGGGTGCGGCACCCAAAAAGAACGCCAGCGTTACATACGAAACCACCGAAGCGATCAGCGAAGGCAGCAGCGCCTCATGCGCCAGGTCATCTTTGTAAGGCATTTCCAGCGCAAAAACCAGGCCGGTCATGGGGGCGCGAAATACGGCTGCCATGCCGGCCGCAGCGCCGCTGATCAGCATAATGCGGCGATCTCGCGGTTCTAAGCCGAAGCGCCGCAACTTCGCCCATAGCCACGATCCAATCGCTCCGCCGCCGTAGATACTTGGCCCCTCAAGAGCTGCGCTGCCGCCAAATCCGACGGTCGTGATTGCGGCCAATATTTTCGGTAGAAACGCACGAACGTCGATGTCGCCCTGATGTTCGTGATAGGAGCGGATGATTTCTTCGGTTGAATGCTCGTCTGGGTCGGGCGTGAGGAATTGCATGACGAGACCCGTCACCGCGAAGGCCGCTGTCATCAGCGGAAGAATCGTCCACGGTCGCCGCAGGAAAAGATGCAACACAGCAGGCCATAGCTCTTTCAGAATCACCACCGCAATCCCGGTGACGGCAAGACCTGTCGTAATACCGATGACAGGCGCCAGCAGCAGCCATTTATGCAGGTCGCGCGTATATGTCGTCGTCAGATCTTCGACGACCAGGGGAAAATACTTGCGTAGCAACGGATGTTCAATCAACCGCAACGTGGGTTTCCCCACGGGGTTTTCCAGCATCGTTTCTGCGGGCACTCGATTTTTATTCATCGTTCTCCCGGGCGGAGCGCGGTAGGCCCCGTGCCGTGGTCTGTAAAACGTTTTGCAACGCCTGGATCAACAGCGGACCCTGCGAATTCAGC
Source organism: Acidobacteriota bacterium (assembly GCA_021780095.1). Next base: position 9,553 of record JAJXZK010000393.1, read on the forward strand.
TCCCGCATGTGGACCTGCGAGAGCCGGTTGAGCACTCTTTGTCCGCGAGCCGTGGTTCGCAGAAAAACACGGCGGCGATCCGCGAGATCGGTCGCCCGTTGGAGCAAACCCTGCTGCGCGCATCGATCGACCAGTTCAACAACAGTGTTGTGCTTGAGTCCGAGGGCTTCGGCAGCGTAGGCAATCGAAGGTGAACACCCTGCGGGAGCGCCCGCGACCGCCAGCAAGAGCTGGTGCTGCTGCGGATGCAGGCCCGCGTCGTTGGCGGCATTCTCGCTGACAAGCAGGAATTTCCTCAACTGATGGCGAAAGGATGCAAGAGCTTGATGCAGGGAAAGATTTGGATCTTGCGTGACGGCTCGTCCACTCACATATGCATTGTATCGTATTACGATATATTGCGGCGAACTCTGTGGGAGTGAATCTCTACTGTAACGGCGGCCCAAATTCCGCGGAAATCTGACGCGTGCGCGCCAGCAAATCCGTCAGGGGAGCCAGGTCGGGCTGCTTGGCGCCGGCGCTGCGCAGCGTTGCGAGTGCCTGTTCGGTTGCGATGTTCCCGATCAGCGCATCCTGCGCGAACGGGCATCCGCCGAGGCCACCCAACGCCATATCAAATCGGCGGCATCCGGCCTGATATGCGGCGAGTACCCTCTCTTCCACCTGGTCGGGACGCGCATGCAGATGCACCCCGAATTCCACTCGATCGTCGGACCTGATAACCGCAGATACGACAGATGCAATCCGTTCCGGATCGGCCACGCCGATCGTATCGGAGAGCGAAATCTGCTCAACTCCCATGTCGATAAGCAGACTGCAGCCTTCAGTCACTTCATCGAGGCTCCATGCATCGCCGTATGGATTGCCGAATGCCATCGAGATATAAACCGCGAGGTCGAGCCCGGCCTGGTACGCCAACTCCGCAATCGCGTCGAGCACATCGAGAGATTCCTCCGGTGTTTGATGCTGATTGCGTTCAAGAAATCCCGGCGAGATGGAATACGGAAAGCCGAGGGTGCGCACGGATTCTGTCGCGATGGCGCGTTCAGCCCCTTTTTCATTCACCACAATGCCGATGATGTCTACCTCTTCAGGTGC
>JAJXZK010000287.1 GCA_021780095.1 Acidobacteriota bacterium
ATAATCTCCTCCTACACCTTGTTGCGGCCGGCAATGGCCGGCGAGACTGACGCCATCGATGGCGGGAAACTCCTGCGGGAACAGGCGCTCCTGCACTTCGCGGGCGACCTCAATCTCACGATGGATACGCTCCCGTTGGGTGGCTTCGTTGGCCAGTGAACGAGCCAGGTTGCCGATCTCGAGCGCCAGCCCGGTCTGGGTTGCGACCGACTCCAACAACCGCAGATCCGTGGGCGTGTACGGTTCTTCAGAGCGCTTCGGTCCCAGCGTCATCAAGCCCATCAACTGGTCGCGTCCGGGCAATGGCAATAACAACTCTGTCGACATGGAGTCGAGCATTTCTCGCTCTGCACTGCTGGCGAGCAGCAGCCAGCCATCGGGGTTTTCGCGATAGAGGCGCACTGGCGTATTGATGCGCATCAGGTTCCGGACGGTGGTCGAGTTCATGGGAAGCTGCACCGATCCGCTTCCGGAAGAGCCGTCGATTTTGATTCCAACGGCCTGCTGCAATTGAAAAGTTTTAGCTCCGCGCAGCAGGACGGCAATCTTGTCGATGTGCAGTGTTTCCGCAAGGCTCTTCAACACCATTTCCAGCATGGGACCGCTCTCGTTGTATTTGCGGACGCGATGGGAAAGCTCGGCAAGCAACTGCTCGGAGTTATACGCTTCACGAAAGAATTTTCGATCCAGCCATGATGACAGGTTCTTGGTGAACTGCGACCGCAACAGCAGGAAAAGGGCCGCCAGAATCGCAATCTCGATAGCAGAGCGGACCGTGAGGGATGGGGAACGTAGGGCAGCGATGAGTAAGACAACCAGACCGGTGAGTACACCGGTGCGGACCACGGTGAGAGTAGCTCGAGCCAGGGCATATTTGGTGCCCATGCGCAGCAGGATGCGTACATCCATCGCCCGCTGTACCACGATGACATACGCGAGCGTGAATGGAAAGATCAGAAATAGCACCGTGCCAATGCCGCCGATCCACTGGCCTTGCAGGTTGACGTGGAACAAGGGCAGTATCACGAAAAAGACCAGCAGCGATCCGAGTCCGATGGCAGAGCCTACGCTCAATGCTCGTAGCCTCCTGCGGGCGTCCGCCGTGGAGGCCGAATGGGATTTCTCTCCAAGAGCGTAGCAGTACAGTGTGATACACACGAAGGCGAAACCGGAGATGATGCGGCCAATCCAGAGGTTGGCGACCGTGTCGATCCGGCTCCAGGAAGAAAAATATTCTTCCCCGATCGATACGAAGCCAGCCACGATAACTGCGACCAGGATGGGAGAGATCAGAACGAATTTCAACCATGGAAATTTGCGATCCAGGCGCCATCGCTCAGGAAAGTAAAGGCCGAAGAGCAGCAGCGCAATCGGCGTCACCAGTTGCTGCGTTTGCAGCCATTCGGTAGACCAGAAGTCCCAGTATCCAGGCCACCAATGCACGCTGAGACTGAAGACCGATTCGGGAAAGGTAAGAATGATCAGGATCAGCCACGCGTTGAAATCGCGCGGCCTGGCCGCCACGACCCAATAGCCGATGATCAGGCAAATAAACGGCGGCAAGCCATAAAGAAGCAGCAACCCGCCCCATTCGCGGAACCTCGGCCTGCTGTCGGAGCTGCGGCCAGTCAACGGAACTGTCGCAACCCTGATCTCGTTATTTGGCCGGCGCACGGTGACCAGAAGTTTGTCTCCGGGGCGAAGGCGGTCGCGAATCTGCGTCAGCCATGACGCGTAACCTGTGTAGGGTGCGCCGTCTATTTTCTCCAATACGTCGCCGACGGCCAATCCGGCGCGCTTGGCCTCTGGACGCACTGAAGTGATGCGCACCGAGTCAGGGTCGAGTTGGAACGGCGCATTGGCCCGTCGATGCAGGTCGAAATAATTGTCGATAAAACCGGCGATGTTGCCAAGGTAATACGCCATGCTGACCGCGATGTAGAGGGCTAGCAGAACATACAGCGCGTAGGAGCTTTTCGATCGCGTCGGTCTGGGCATCGAGGTCAGGAGACTATAGTATCGGAAATCCCGGAATTCCCGGTTATTGTTGTGTACGCAGTTCGGCTTCGCCCGGTTCGCGGAAATCTATCGCAGGCGGCACCTTATACTGCGAAAGATTGGAGTCTGTTCCGCGTGACCGAGAACCCGGCAGTCGAAGTCGCAGGTCCCTCCCGTAGGCATGTCCCCGCGTTGGATGGTGTGCGGGGAATGGCCATTCTGCTGGTACTTGTGTCACACCTGATGCTGTTCAACGATCACACGGGCAGCCGGTTTGGTGACTCGTTGTCAGCGCTGCGCGGACTGGGCTGGGTGGGCGTGGATTTATTCTTTGTGCTCTCCGGCTTTCTGATCACGGGAATTCTGTTTGACACGTTGCAGGATTCGCATTATTTCCGCAGCTTTTATATGCGACGATTTTTGCGGATTTTTCCGCTGTATTATGGCTTCCTTTTCTTTCTGCTGATTCTGGGTCACTGGGGCCCGGGAATGCATTTTGAGTGGAGCGGTCGGCAGTATGTATTGCTGACTTACCTGCAGAACACCGGTCTTTGGTTCCCCGTCACAGATTTTCATCCAGGCATTTGGGCGGATTTGGACCACTTCTGGTCGTTGGCGGTCGAGGAGCAGTTTTATCTGTTCTGGCCGCTATTGGTGTTTTTGGTGCGTGGGCGGCGAAGGCTGATGGCGCTGGCGCTGTCGCTGTCGGGATTCGCGTTGTTGCTGCGAATTGCGCTGTATGTGCATGGCAGCTCGCCGCTGCTGATTTTTATGCTGACGCCGTGCCGGATGGACACGCTGTTACTGGGAGGAGTGGTGGCGCTGGTCGTTCGCGGAGATAGCCGCTGGATTCCGCGCCGATGGATGGTGCCCGTGGCGCTGATCGCTGCGGTTGTAATTGCGGCGTATACGCTGTGGCATCTGGGCGGCGATATGCGTTTTTGTTTCTTTGGGGCTACGTTCGGATATTCGGTGATCGCGCTGGGATGCGTTGCCATTCTAATTGCGTCGCTGGAGCAGGGGTCGACCGCGCATCGCATCTTCCGTTGGTCGTGGCTGCGCAGCCTGGGGAAATACAGCTACGGCATTTATGTGCTGCATATTTTTGTATCGCACGCAGTGTCGACGTTGACCATACGATTGTTGGGGACCAGCTTGCGTATCTGGTTGACACCGCACTTGCATTCGCGACCCTTGGCGGTGCTGGTGGAGTTCTGCTTCAATGCCGCGGCGGTTTTTCTGGCAGCTTTCTTGAGCTATCACCTATATGAAGTCCACTTTCTGCGGCTGAAACGGTATTTTGGATACAGGAGAAAATCCACGCAAGCGGCTTCCGGCGCGCGCCTCGCATCCGACTAAACAGGCTTCGTGGAAGGCGGCAGGGGTTTCTCGGATATACTTTCCTATGGGGATGAGCGTCCGGCGACTACAGTCTGCGCCTTCAACCGTAGACGGAGAAATGAGGATGGCTCCTAACAATACATGAGCAACATTCTCGATACGATTCAATCTCCCTCCGACGTCAAATCACTCACCCTGCCACAGCTGGAGCAGTTGGCACAGGAGATTCGCGAGCGCATGATCGACGTGCTGGCGAAGACCGGAGGCCATCTTGGTCCGAACCTGGGAGTGGTGGAACTGACGCTGGCCCTGCATGTAGTTTTCGATACGCCCAAGGACCATTTCGTTTTCGATGTCAGCCATCAGGCCTACATCCATAAGCTGCTGACCGGCCGGCGCGACCGGTTTGAAACCATGCGTCAGCCGGGAGGGCTGAACGGCTTTATGCTGCGCACCGAAAGCGAGCATGACGTCTATGGTGCGGGTCATGCCGGCACGGCGTTGTCCGCGGCGTTGGGCATGGCGGTGGCACGTGACCTGACCGGTGGCAAGGAGCATGTAATCGCGCTGGCCGGCGATGCAGCCTTTACAAATGGGATTTCCTACGAGGCACTGAACAACGTTGCCAGCCAGACCAAGCGGCTCATTATTGTGCTCAACGATAATGAGTGGTCGATCGATCGCAACGTTGGAGCCATTTCTTCATACCTGCATCGCATTGTGACCAATGATCGCTACGTCTACCTGCATGAGCGGGCTGGCCGGCTGATTGAGAAGTTCGGCGGCAAGACTGTGGGCCACGTGGTTCGCCGCGCAGAAGAAGCGGCCAAAGGAATTCTGCTGCCGTCTCTGATCTTTGAAGAATTCGGACTGACTTACTATGGCCCTATTGATGGTCACAATCTCGGCTTGCTGATTGAGACTTTCAAGTTTTTGAAGACGCAGAATCGGCCTGTCATTCTGCACGCGCTGACGCAAAAGGGGCGCGGCTTTCAACCCGCGCTGGACAAGCAGAAGAAGTTTCACGGGCTGGGGCCCTACGATCCGAAAACTGGCGAGACGAAGGCGGCCGGCGCGAAGGCCTACGCCGAAGTGTTTGCGGAAGCCATGGTGAAGCTGGCGGATCATAACGACAAGGTGGTTGCGATCACAGCCGCCATGCCAAATGGAACCGCGCTCGACCTGTTTCGACCGCACCATCCCAAACGGTATTTCGATGTGGGCATCGCGGAAGAGCACGCAGTAATTTTCGCGGCGGGCATGGCGACTCAAGGGCTACATCCGTTCTGCGCGATTTATTCGACATTTTTACAGCGGGCCTACGATCCCATCATTCATGACGTGTGTCTGCAGAATCTGCCGGTGGTTTTCTGCATGGACCGTGCTGGACTTTCAGGTGACGATGGTCCCACGCATCATGGTCTTTTCGACATCAGCTATCTGCGCGGCGTACCGAACATTATTGTGATGGCACCCAAGGACGAAAACGAATTGGCAGACATGCTGCAAACAGCACTCGAGCATGAAGGTCCATCAGCGGTTCGCTATCCGCGTGGAGCTGGCCCCGGAGCTGTCGTAAGGGAACAACCGACCGCGCTTCCCATTGGTAAAGCGGAAGTATTGCGCGAAGGCAGTGAGGTCGCCATTTGGGGACTGGGGGCACTCGTGCCAATGGCGTCGGAGTTGCACAGTCAGCTGGAGCGGGAAGGGTATTCCGCGGCGCTCGTCAATGCGCGTTTTGCCAAGCCGCTCGATAGCGAATTGCTGGAAAAATATGCCCGCCGCGTCGGCTTGATTGTCACCTTTGAAGATCACGTGCTAATGGGTGGATTCGGCAGCGCGGTGCTGGAATATCTCTCCAGCCAGAATCTGCGTGTCCCGGTGGTGCGAATCGGCTGGCCGGATGCCTTCATCGAGCACGGCAAGGTGGATCAACTGCGCGAGAAATATGGCCTTTCGGTGGCGGCGGCTCTGGAAAAGTCACGGCCCTTCCTGAAGACGTTGCCGCGCAAACGCTTCGCCGTCACTGGATAATCGCCGGGCGATGCGCTGTTCTGAAGTCGAATTCCAATCGTGGACTTTCGTTGTGCATACATGCAAGTCTTGACCGGACTGAAAACCTTACCTATTTTGCTTTACAACCCCCATATTCCCGACGATACTGGCTCCGCGCGCTTGAGGTGAGCCTCAACGCAAGCGGGGAGGGGCATATGCAGAAGCGGATTTTGTTGTCGATAGCGTTATTGGGATTTCTAGGGGCAGCGCTGGCACAGATTTCCGCGCCCCCAGTGAAGATGGGTCTTTGGCAGACAAAGGTAACGAGTACGATGGCCGGATTCCAAATTCCACCGGACGTCGCTGCCAGATTGAAGGCGATGGGCAGGCCGGTGCCCGGGGGAGAGCCACAGACAATTGTTTCCCAGTCTTGTTTGACTCCGGAGAAGTGGAAAGGCATGTTCAGCCATATGCAGCGCAACCATGATTGCCAATTCACGAATGAACACCAATCTTCTACTGGAATGTCGGCTGACATGGCCTGCAAATCTTCTGACGGGCAATTCAGTTCGAAGGGTCACATCGATACAAGATTCACGAGTTCGGAGAAGATGACCGGAAAAGTGCATATGGAATCAATCAGCCGATCTCAACCCCAACCGATTGTGACGGACGTTAGTTTCGAAAGCGGGTATCAGGGCGCGGACTGCAAGGGAATTTCCCCGGACTCGCCCAAGATACTTCAGTAAAATGCTTGGAATCGTGTGATGCACGTCCGCTCGGGTCGGGGTGGAGAACTCCCACGCCGAGCGAAGCGGAGTGATTCGGAAACGGCCGCTTTGTCTATCAGCGGGGACTCCGCCAAATAGTTCAGTCGCAATGCGGCGGTTCGATCTCTGTCGCAGCTAGCGCAGGCACGAGTTGCGCGAAGCCGGCATTTGTATTGCGGCTGCGCAAGGCGGTCAACAACGCTGCCGCACCTACGATCAACTTGGCTGCGATTACTGGAGACGCCCCCATCCTGACGCCGTAGGCAATCCAAGGCAGGCCGCCGACTCGATGTTCAAAGCCCCCGATGCCAACATCTCCCGCGAGACAATCCATGAATCGTTAGAGCTGAACGTCGAGGTAGACGTCGTTTTCCGGGTCAGGGGATTCGCGGGTCGGGCCACTCGAATGCACGGTTTCATCCATTTGGCGAATCTGCTTGGTATGAATGACAATATGGAAATGGTTTCTAAACATTTGCTGCGGCGAGTATCCAGGGCCGCGCTGTACTGTACAGCCGGATTTTTCTTCGTCGCTTTGTCATCCTTTGGTCAGAAGACGCTGGTTGAAAAGACTGACGCGATCGTAAAAAACACGGACGTCAACGTCAATGTCTTCGGAACGTTTCCTTCGACAGCCACCGGCAACGCCGCGGTCGATCCGGTGACTGGTGCGGTCCCGCCGGGTGCCACGTCATTGAAACAATCGGCCGACTCAGCTCCCGGGTTCAGAATTGGCGCTCGCCATGTCTTCAGCCCGATTTTCGGTCTCGAGATGAACTTCGGCTATAACCCCGCGACGCAATACTTCAAGGGCGGTACATACGTCCAGGATGGTGTGGTGTATTCGCACGCCAAGTCTTTCACCATCGACTACGTCGCGACGGTGCCACATCTCTACCACGGATTTCAGCCATTTTTTCTGGGCGGGGCGGGGCTGATTTCCTACAACATCTCGAGTTACATCGAAGCGCCGCCGGGCCAACCGGCGCTTCCGGTCAAGCCGATTAAGATTCCGGTCTTCGAATATGGCGCTGGAGCCGACTATCATCCGTCCATGTTTCCGAACTTCATGTCCATCCGGCTTCAATATCGTGGACTGGTGGGTCATGCGCCAGGCTATAAGAATCCGCTGCTTGCTACCAATAGCCTGATCAACATTGCCGAGCCCCAGATCGGCTTCGTGTTCAAGTTCTAACCTTGCCACTCTCAATTATCAGTCATGTTTGTCTGCCGGCAAGGAGCTTGTCGGCGTGACAACTGCGCTGCATATGCGACATGCCAATCCTCCCCAGCACCACCGCTGGCTGGAGTTGATTGGTGTGCTGAAGCTGGTGAAGGGTGCGTTTTTTGTGGCGCTGGGGTTTGGGTTGCTGCGCATGCTGCACCACGACCTGTACCTGTTCGCGCTGCAAGCGGTCGAGGCATTGCACTTGGATCCAGACAGGCAGGTCATTGCCACACTGCTCGACAAGGTGACGCTGTTGAGCGACCATCGGCTGAAGCAGTTGAGCGCGGTGGTTTTTATTTATGCGGGTCTCGATTTTGTTGAGGGCGCCGGATTGGTGCTGGAGAAACGCTGGGCGGAGTACTTTACCTTGATCCTGACCGTGGCGTTGCTGCCGCTGGAAGCGTTCAAGTTGATTCACCACCCGAACCACTGGACCCTGGTGCTTTTGCTGGTGAATATTCTGATCGCCATCTATCTGGCATGGCTGGTATTGCCACGGCGACCCTCCGCCGAAAAGGTCGGTGTTTTGTAAAGGTTCGTCTCAATCTCCAAACAGTTGGGACCTGGAAGCTTTCGATCAATCCCGGCATTTGGATGTTGGAAATCGCCTCCAATGGCACCTACGAATTCCACAATGAAGCAGACGACGGGGCCGCATCTCAGGCGGGTACGTTTTCTGCAATTCGCGGCCGTTGGTAATCTGCTGCATTGTGATCGCCGCCGCCACGCTTTTGCTCTCTATTCCTGCGGGATTGCAGGACCCCAACGGTGCCTGTATTTGATGAATCTCAGGGCTGCGCGATGCGTCGGGGTTCGTTGGCAGCTGCGGACGTGCTTTGGTATGGGCGCGCTGTTCCTGGCAGGCGCTCAAGGCACGCGCTGACGGACGCCAAAGCGCTGGCTGCTAGTCAGTGCAGTCATATATCGATTCCACACCGATCCGCCCGCGACCATCTATCTTCCGTAATACCAAGGACAGCGCGCGAGAGGTAAAAATCCCGCCTTGCCAGGTTCAATGGGGGCTGATTCACCACTCCCATCCACCTTCACCGCAGTCCAGCTGAGCCCATTGCAAGCATCGGATGGACCGTGGAATCTGTCTCGCCAACACCATCTATAGGGCTCAATCCCACCGCAAGCCACACTTTCCGGAGTTTTCCACCGGTGCCCACAGAGAAATTCCTTTGTGAATGCAAATTTTTTGTTGGACAACGTCACGGAGTGCGATACAGTTGTGGACGAAAGTGGTCTAAAGTGGTTGAGAGGGCGGAAACCAGGGCGACTCTGGAGCGAAGTGGAGCCGAGTTGGTTCTTTTCTCAATTTTCGAAGGAAGACGGAAGAGGCACATGGCATGTTTCGCGGCAACCATCCAACCCGGGTCGACGAGAAGGGACGACTGAAGGTGCCTGCGGAATTTAAGCGCGAGATTGAGGAGCGGTACGGAACGAAGTTTTACATCACGAGCGAGAACGGAAAAACGGCCAAGGTGTACCCGATGGAGGAATGGGAAAAGATCGAACAGAAGTTGATGAATATGCCCAACTCCAACCCGTCGAAGAAAAGGCTGCTAACTGCAACCAGTTTCTACGGCCAGAACGCCGAGATGGATTCCCAGGGCCGGTTACTCCTCCCCCAGATTTTGCGGGAAAAGGCGCAGGTGATCGGAGATGTAGCGGTGTTCGGAATGCTGACATTTCTTGAAGTGACGAACATGGATGCGATTCGCCAGGAGATGGATGCGAATCCGCTGACGGATGCGGATGCAGATGTATTAGGGTCCTACGGTCTGTAGCAATGGAAGAGAAAGCTCCCCAGGGGGCGCACGGTCGAAGTCAGCGACATGTGCCGGTTCTTTTAGAAGAAGCAATGGAGTTTTTACGAATCCTGCCGGGCGGCACCTACATGGATGCAACGCTCGGCCTAGGCGGGCACAGTGAAGCAATCGCCCGCCGGTTGGGTCCGGAAGGTCACCTGATCGCATTTGATCGCGATCCGGAGGCTATCGAGAGCGCAGCGATACGGTTTGTGGCATTGCGGGCGGAGCTGAAGCAACAGATGCCCCGCATCACCATCCACGCAGCGGCTTTCGCGGAAGCGGCGAGCTGGGTGGAACCACAAAGAATCGACGGAATATTGGCCGACTTTGGGGTCAGCTCGCTACAGCTGGATACAGCACAAAGAGGATTCAGTTTTCAGGCAGACGCGCCGTTGGATATGCGGATGGACCCGCGCAGCGGAATGACTGCCGAACAAGTGGTAAATCAGGTGAGCGAAGAGGATCTCGCAAATCTGATTTACAAATTCGGAGAAGAGAGGAGGTCGCGGAGAATCGCCAGAGCAATTGTCAGGGCGCGGCCGGTAACAACCACGGCACAACTCGCCAGAGTGGTTACAAGCAGCGCCCCGGCAATAAAAAGCGATCGGATTCATCCAGCGACTCGGGTCTTTCAAGCCCTCCGAATTTACGTGAATGGGGAACTCGATCAGATCACTTCCTTGCTGCAAGCAGCGCCGCAACTGTTGCGGCCGGCAGGAAGAATGGTGGCGATCAGTTTCCACTCTCTCGAAGACCGCATTGTGAAAGATGCGTTTCGAGAGGGAAAGGCAAACGGGATCTGGACGGTATTAACGCCGAAGCCAGTGACCGCAAGCGAAGAAGAGATTCGCAGCAATCCCCGTTCTCGCAGCGCCAAATTACGGGCGGCGGAGCGGGCAAGTCATCCGGCAAAAAGCAAAAGGCCGGTGAAGGAGCAGGAAAAAATTTTGCGGCGCAGCTGGAGTAGCGGCTAAGCCGAGCAAGTTCGGGCCGGGTTCGTCCCCACCCCTCTTTCAGGCGAAAGAACAGCATGCAAGTGAACGTCACCCATCCCTCCCAGCTCAACGAGCCTGGCCCGAGAAGTGAGGGAAGCCTGAGACGTGAGGACGAGAGAAGTAGCAGCCACAAGATCAAGGCCAGTGCAACGGCACGGGGCCAGTGGGCGTAGCGAGGGGCGCAATCGCAGACATTGCAGGCCCTACGTTCAACCTTAACCGACCATTCGAGGAGGAAGACCATGTCGCATATCTACAACTTTTTTGACAATCACATGGAAGTATGGGGCGCGGTTGTATTCGGTTTGCTTGCGATCGCCGCTTGCGTCGCCATGGCAGCCGCATTGAACGGAGCCATGTAAACGAGCCCGCTCCGGGGGGAACGGGCTTTTTTTGACAGCAACAACACACGGAACCATTCAGTAAAGGAAATGGCTATGGCAGCAGCAGGCATCGTAATCGATAGACTTCGGGAGAAGGGTCAGTGGAATGGGCAGACG
>JAJXZK010000086.1 GCA_021780095.1 Acidobacteriota bacterium
GTCAACGGTGCGCGGCGCGTGAAACTCGGCAACGGCTTCGTTCGCAGCCAGCCCCGTCGCGTCCAGCAATCCCGTAGGGCGAAGAATGCCGGCCAACTCTCCGGGCGCAAGGGTGCGCGCCACCGCGGCAAAGTAGCTGTTGCAGGACCAGGTCAGAGCCTCCCGCGCATCGAACGGGGGTGCGGGCGGATGCGGACAGACAAGGCTGTGACCGGCCACCTGAAGGCGCCGGTTGCAGGCAATGCGCTGCTCTGGATTCCAACGTTCGGACGCGATCAGGCTGTAAAGAACCAGAGGCTTAAGCGCAGATCCAGGAGCAGCCAGTGTATGCGCGGCTTCACCGAGCCTGTGCTCCGCAAGGAGTCGGCCGGTGCTCACGTCGAGAACTACGATCCTCGCCTCGGGAGCAATCCGCGTCGCCGCCTGTACAGCCTGTTGCCATGCGGAGGCATCGCTCGCGCTGCATGACAAGGTGAAGCTCGCGAGTGTCGCCAGGAGAGCTGCCGGTCTGAGGAATTTATGCACTTCAAAAGTATGCCGCATGAGGATGCTCGCGGCATTGCTCCTCAATGCCAGAACACGGCTGAAATCGCCTCCTCTAGCCTGGAATCCACCGTTTCCACCGCCGGCTGCTTACCTGACCCGCTCCCCAGCGACTCGCGCCTGGTGTCCGCGGAAACTTCAGCCGCTCTATCGATCGGGACTAAAAATGGCTGCTCCCATGCTCTTCGGGAAGAACCTCGCAAATGAACGTCAATGTCAATGCGGGTTCGAGCGTATCGTCTGAATCCACCTTGCCGAGAAGTCGCCATGTCGGACTTGTGGAATTACTACGCCGGCTCAGGTCACGCAAATGCGTCCCCTGCCACGCGGCTTTGATCAAGTCGGGTTGACATCATATTAAGAGAATCCCGTACAGGCAGGCAGTCATTCGCACTGATTCTAAAGATACTTGCAAGGCATGAGCAGCTTTGTACCCTCAGTCGTACCCCGATGTGACTGCGGATGGCCTTGGACTAAACCGAACCACCTCGAACTACTCCGATGCGGGGATGAATGTGCTTTGATGCTGTCACACGGCGTAAAGCTGAAGAACTGGAAGCGCGCTTGCCTTCCTCAATCGCCGGACGGTTAGCGGCTGGAGAAGGATTCGTAAGGCATTTTGGCGCTCACGGATATCCTGAGCGACAAGAAGGTAATCGAACAGCGTTCGGTTAACAGTTGAAAACTCGGCCCGTTCAGCATTGCCCAGAATTACTCTATATTCACCGTTTTCAATCACTTGCAGACGAAGATAGTTTTGGAGAAATTGTGGGCACTACCCACAATTTCGCGCTTTTTTGAAGGAGTATACCCACAAAAGTCCCCACATTTTTCATGGCGATTTTGGAGCACCAATCCGATTACCGAATCGACGATGGTGCGCTCGTTGGGAGCACAGGCTTCGACGCAATTTCGCCGTGCCAAACGGTGCTTTAAGGAACGTTCCATTCATGAAAGCGTGATTCTTGCACTTCGGGACCATCAAATTCGATTCCCAACCTCTCGGTCTCAAGCGAAGCTCCCCTTTCCTGGCTACACGCAACAATAGAACTCACAATTATCTAAGTCCGCAGAATGGGCAACCTATGGCGCCATATCGCTTACCAGCACATACCTCTGGCTCGGCACACGAAATGAGCTAAGTTAGCGACTTGCCATCATGCCACAGATCAACGATCGCTCTTGCAGGGACCGCGGGGCGAAGTCTAGCTAAAGCGGCCCAAATCAAGCGGCATCTACGCCCGGAGACCGTTTCGGCATCGCAACCCGAGAATCAAGCCGAGTCGGCTTCCAGTTCCTGACCTTCGAGCTGCATGTCTGCGCTAACTGTCATTTCTGGCGCAGACTTCATACTCTCTCGGGCGGATTGCAGGAAGAAGCTGAGAATCACCGCTCCAAATGCCACAGCCGCGAGATAGACGATGAACCGCGGCAGGTAAGCGCCGGCCCGGTCATACAGGTGTCCAATCCAAAGCGGCCCGGTAGCCCCGCCAATGGCATAAGCGGTCCAGGTAAGCCCGTACAGCACCGAGAAGTGCCGGCGGCCGAAATAGCGAGCCAGCAAGTACGGTCCTACGTCGGCTTCGCTGCCCAGGCCGACCCCAAGTATCGCCGCTCCCAGCAACGCCACCCATCCCGTGCCGGCAAATGCAAGGATCAGCGTGCCCGTCGCCGCCAAGGCCAGAACAAATGTCTGGATACGCTCCGGCGAGACCCGATCGATGGCAAAGCCTATGCCGAGCCGGCCGAGGATTCCTGCTCCCCCGCGGACTGAAAGAGCGAGCGCTGCGGTGGCTGCAAGCATGCCATGTTGAGTGAGCATGGGGGCGAGGTTGGTGACCAGGCCGTTTTCGCTGAATGCGGAGAGGATGGTGATGAAGGCGAGGATCCAGAATGCGGTGGTCCGCATCGCCGCACGGACGGTCATGCCCTTGTCAGCATGGTGTTCGGCGCGGACGATCGCAGCTTCCGGCCGATTACGCACGAGTAGGGCAGTAAGCGGCAGGCCTAGCAGGGCGATTCCTCCCAACAATAAAAAGCCGCTGCGCCATCCGTGATGTTGAATCATCCACTGGGTGAGCGGCGGAATCAGGATGGAACCAATACCACTGCCGGTAAGCAAAAGGGCGAGGGCAACTCCTCTGTGGGTTGTGAACCAGGTAAGAACGGTGCGCGTGTAGGCGAATTGCGCGGTGGCGTTTGCGACTAAGCCGATCACAAAAAATGTGAGGTAGAACTGAACGATATGCGGCGTCAAGCGACTCAGCGTGGCTAGTCCGACGGCGAAAACCAGAATCCCGGGAAGGATGATGCGCCGCGGGGGATATCGATCGAGCAAGATGCCGATGAGGGGCGAGACAAGCGCCACCGTAATGGCAGCCAGTGCGAATGCTCCGCCCATCGCCTCTCGCTTCCAACCGAACGCCGCATGCAGCGGATCGAGGAACAGGCTAAACGTGTACGGAACAATGGGAGCAAAACTCACCATCACGCCGGCGCAGGCGGCCGTGAGAACGCCCCATCCCGGATAACGTATTGATTGCTCTTCGTCGGAGCGGCGAAATGTTGGATTCATTCTTTACCGATTCGTCGAGCCATGGTGGTGAGGAGTTTTGGGCGTACGGATGGGCGAGTCCAGGGACATTCGGCGATGCAGATGCCGCAGGAAGCAGCTTCGGCGAAGTAGGGGATGCATTCATCGAAATTCACGTACCAACGCTCGACGCCGCGCACTATCTGCTTCTGTGGGGTGATCGCGCCGGGCGGGCAAGCCTGCGTACAAACCTGACATGTCGCGCAGAATTCGTCGGCACCGAAGTGTACGGGCACGGTTGGAACGAGCGGCATATCGGTGGTTACACCTGCCAGCCGAACGCCTGCGCCAAAACGTGGGCTGATCAGCGATCCGTGTTTCCCCAGCTCTCCCAGCCCAGCGTCAATTGCGGGCGGAATGAGCAACAGCGCACCCGCCATCGGACCGGGGTACGGATCGGCGTCATAGCCCTGCGAACGAATCCAGTTGGCCAAGGCATAAGAGGCCCTTGTACCCCTGGCATATTGATCGCCCACATCACAAACACCTATACCATTGGTTTCATCGGAAGGAACTTCGCGGAGGCGCTCATAGTCATGCGCCAGAGCGAGGATGATGACCCACGGATGTTCGATGGTGTAGCCCTGATACACATAATGCGGCTGCATCGCGGCCATCCCGATATCATCTGCCTCGTGCGTCAGCGCGAAACGCTTTGCCGCTTCGGAAAGCTCTTCAGCAGAAGACGCGTTGCCGTTTTCAGCAACAGGGATCAGTTCGGGATAGGTGTAGGCACCGTGAAATGCCTCCATCGATCCGGGGCATTTGCGCGAGTTCTTTCGCGCTAGGAGCTGCAAATCGCCCCATGGATGCTGATCCGGAGGATGCCAGAAGAATGGAGACGGCCGGCGCGGCACGGTCTCCCCGACACCGTTGATTGAGTTGCCGGAGACGCGCAAAAGTGCGACGGTTTCCGGCTGAGGCTTCCAGGTTCCGCGCTTTGGACGCCGCGGATTCAAAAGCTCAGTCATAGGTGGCCTCCCATGCCTCCGGGGTACGGGGATGGAAGCCCGAATCCATTGGCAATGCGATTGAATGCCGCAAACAGGGACGCAATTTGGACGGCTTCGGCAATTTGCGCTTCCGTCCAGCCGGCTTGCATGGCTGCTTCGACATCAGGGCGGGTGACAGGGGGAGAATTTGCGTTTACCTTTGCGGCGAATTTCAGCAGAGCCAGTTCCGGCTCGGTAAAGAGGGCGGAATCTACGTCAGTGTGCTGGAGGGCGCGGAGCATTTCAGCCGATCCGCCGAGCGCGTGAAGGAATGCTGCGTGGCTGTCAGCGCAATATTGGCATTCATTCTGCTGCGAGACATACATAGCCATCATCTCCTTGTGCCGACGGCTCAATAGGCTTTCGCCGAATAGCAGGCCCTCGGCGATCTCCATCATTCCTTTGAGCAGTGCAGAGTTGGTGGCGAAGCACAGCACAATCCCCGGAAGATCGGGCCGGGCAAACCGCTCGCGGTAATGGGCGAACAATGCCCGGACCTCGGCGTTGGCTGTGCGCTCATCCGCCAGGGGAAGATTCGTGGAGGAAGGCGCTGCTCTAAGCTGTGTGCAAGCCATTGCCGCGCCATTGTCTGCAAACATTGCTACCTCCGTTGGTTCGAATCTTGCTAATACATGAACTTCAATGCGAACTGCACCTGGCGCGGAGACTGCGCCTCGAGGATATGGTTGAAAGTCGGCGAACTGATGTCGCTGTCGGGCAGCCGGAAATTCGTGCGGTTCAGGAAGTCGAACAACTCTGCGCGGAACTGGAGTTGCTTTGACTCCCTCACCTTAAAGTTCTTCAGCGCAGCGAAGTCCCAGTCCGCATAAGCCGGGCCGAAATTAACGTTGCGACCTTCCGTTCCAAATTGCCCCGCGTTCGCAACGGGATCGAGTCGCTGGAAAGCACTGGTATTGAGCCACGCGTTCACCGCGCGGGGTCCGTTATTAGAGTTGCCGACGAGATTGGGCCGCTGCGCGGAGAATCCGGTGATCTCCGGCGCGCTGCCTTGGGCCGCAACGTCGTTGGAGTCGAAGACGGTGAACGGCGTGCCGCTCATCAGCGTAGCGATTCCATCCAACTGCCATCCCCCCAACGCGGACTGGTACCAGTTCTGCGCATGGCTCCAGAACGGAAGCGCCCATTCATAGCTCCCGACGAATCGGTGGCGCGCATCGAACAGCGAGAGCCCACGCTCTGCGCCAAGGTTGAATGGATTCTGGGCGAGGTCGTTCTCGCCTGCGACTGGCTTCGCCGCCGATCCGGTTATGTTGAACGAAGAAACATCGTCGATCGCCTTCGACCACGTGTACGATGCGAGAAATGACAGCCCGTGGCTGAACCGCTTGCGCAGCGACGCTTCCAACGCGTTGTATGACGAATTGGCGATGCCTGCGATCTCGCCGGTCGATGAAAACTGGCAACTGCTCGGCGGATTGGCCAGCGTACAACCGGAATAGAGCCGGCGCTGATCGGCATTGCTGGAATTCGAAATCGGCTGGCCTTTCGCGGTACCGGGAACGAATACCGCCGGGTTCGCTTCGATAAAGCGTGGCAGATGCGTGCCCTTCGTGCCCACGTATCCGATCTCGAAAAGCAAATCGGATCCGAACGAGTGCTGCAGGTTCAAGTCCCAATCCTGCGTATATGGAAGTGTCAATGCTGGCGACAGTGTCAGGTTCGTCAGTGGTGTGGAGAACGTCCCGGCGGCCGGAGGATTTCCGTTGAACGGATCCGCGAAGTTCGGCAGACTCACCTGCGGAGTGCCCAGGTACGGAGGAGCACTGATCGCGGCCTGCAAAGGCCCACCCTGTCCGGTGTAATAGGGCTCGTAGAAGATACCGTACGCGGAAGTGATCAGCAATTTCCCCTCCCCCGTCGGGTCCCACGCGACGCCAAATCGCGGCGCAAATGCCTTCCTGTCGGTCGGAATCAGGCCTCCGGGCACACCGGGATCGCCCGGATACAACAAGCCGGCCGGCGCATTAGGCATGACTTGGGACTTCTTCCCCGGCTCAAATAACGTTTGCCGATTGTGAATCTCCGTATACGGCTCGGGCAACTCATAACGAAGTCCGGCATTGATTGTGACTCGCGAAGTGATCTTATACGTATCCTGTACGTACAGGTTCGCATTGTTGCCGCGAATGCCGCGCGAGAAATTGCCGATGCCCTGCAGGAAGACGATCGGTTGCCCGACGAGGAAGCTGGCGAACGCGTCCGTTACCGGGAATGGCACGAACACGAAAAAGCCATTGGTGGCGATGCCTTGCAGCACGTTGATCTGCTGGTGCTGGTATCCGCCGCCGAATTTCAACTCGTGCTTGCCGCGCACCCAGCTCAGCGAGCCGGAGTAATCGAAGACATTTTCGTAGGTATTGCGCGGACCGGTGATCGGATCACCAACAGTGGAATAGCCGTTCACCTGGATGAAGGGCGGTCCAGCGGCAACAGCCAGACTCGGCGTGTATTGGAAGCCAAGGCTTGAGGGGGATTGATGGTCCTCGTGCTCGCCGAAGAGGAACTTATTGCGCAAAAACGAGAATCGCGCCACACCGATCAGGGTTGGCGAAAAAGTGTGTGTTTCTTGCGAGACAAAGTTCTGCGCGCGCTGGTCTTCGCCTACCGGGAAGCCCGGGACGCTGGCGCCGCCCGGCGACAGTGGATCAACCTGCGAGAGCTGATTGAACATGTAACGGAAGTTCAGCGTGTCGCGCGGATTGAGATAATGGTCAACCTTGATGCCGAACTGATCGGTGTTATTGGTAAGCGTTTGCGTCGTGGAGAACAGATTTGTCCCGGCGTTGGGAAGCGGGAAGAAGCTCAGCAGGTTTTGTGAAACCGAGTTGAACTGGGCCTGCGGCACCTGGTTATACGGGTACGGTGCATTGGCGAAGACGTTGAAAAGCTGGTGCGCCGGGTTGTTGCAGAAGCCCGCCGTGAAGCCCTCCGGACACAGTTCGGAGAAGTCGCCGGACCGCTGTTTCAGCGACGGAACTGTTGTCAGCGCTGTCTCTCCCTGGCGATTGCGGAAGCCTTCATAGAAGCCGAATATGAACGTTCTATTCTGTTTGATCGGCCCGCCGACAGTGGCGCCAAACTGGTTTTGCTTCAGCGGCTCCTTCGTCTGCGCGAAATAATTATTGGCGTCGAATGCGTCGTTCCGCAGGAACTCCCATAACGTCCCGTGGACATGGTTTGTGCCCGAACGCGTGATGATATTCGTCGTCGATCCCAGCGCGCCTCCGAACTCGGCATTTGCGCTATGGGTGATGATACGGAACTCGCTGATCGCGTCCACCGGCGGCTTGAGGATGAATCCTCCGTCGATTCCGTTAAAGTTGTTCGCACCGTCGATGAGAAAATTGTTCGATTCAGGCCGCTGACCGTTGACCGCATAGGCCTGTCCGCTGCGCAGCGATCCGCCCGCTTCGGCTATTCCAGGAGTCAATGGGACGACTCCAGGCTGCAACAGGCCAAGTTGCGAGAAGTTGCGTCCGTTCAGCGGCAGATCCTCCAACTCGCGCTGTTGCACGACCTTGCCCATGCTGGTGACGGTTGGCTCAATCAGCTCGGCATCGGCGCTCACCAGCACCTGCTCCTTTTCCGATCCGATCGCGAGATGCGGCAAGACAGAAGCCGTCTCGTTCACGTTGAGCGTGATGCCGTCTTGCACGTATTCCTGGAAACCTTTCGCCAGGGCCTGCAGGCGGTAGTGTCCGACCGGGAGTTCCAGAAGAACGTAGTTACCGTTGCGATCGGTGATCGTGCTGCGCGACAGGCCCGTTTCCGACTGCCGTGCTGTAACCGCGGCGCCCCGGATGACAGCACCGCTTGGGTCCGTGACGGTACCGCGAATGCTTCCCGTGATCTGCTGAGCAGACAAGCTGAGGCAAGAAAGTGTTACAAATGCCAGTACATTGCGAACCATGTTCATGTTGTGTTCGGCCTCTCCCAGAAGAGTTAGCACTACAAGCAGAGTCACGTCGTGATTTGCGTGACACCGTGTTGAAATCGTTGGCCATAACGATGCGCCAGAAAACTGCTGCATCGTCACTAGCTCCATGATCTAGAGAATGCTGGCGGGGATCACCAGGAGCGGGGCTCCGCCTGCGTTCAGGGGAAGATATCGTGTGGCGGGCTGCTCGGAGGAACAGTAGTGGGTCAGTCGATGCACTGTCTTGCGTCGATCGATTGGCAGCTAGCTCAATCGTTCGGTGGAGTCTTGCTCCTAATCAGCCAATGCATGATTGCACAAAACTCTCGGCGAACCTACCTCGGCGCTAGAGGTGGGATTGCCTATGGCTCAGGAGAATAGCTGATGCTTACTATTTCTGCGACGATTTCAGATACCCATGGTCGGCCAGGTGCTGTCCCATCTGGACATACATACCGGCATCGCGCGGCTGCCATGTGTCAAGGCCGTCCACATAGCGGTTGTACATGCAGAACGCCGCGGCAATAAGCACCGTATCATGAATCTCCACATCGGATGCGCCTTCGAGACGAGCTTTCTCCACGTCCTCAGTCGTTACGAGCTTGCCATCGCGCTGCACCTTGCCCGCAATCGCCAGCAGCGCTTTCAGCTTCGGTGAGACGGGTGCGCTTTCGAAATCCGTCTTCACCCGCCTCACCACGTCATCATCGCCCAGATGACATGCTGCGGCCGCGCCGTGGCTGGTCTGGCAAAAGTAGCAGTCGTTCTGCGAAGAGACGTAGGTGGCAATCAACTCGCGTTCACCCGGTGTGAGGCTGTTCGGTTCGTGCAGCAGCAAATGCGCCAGTTCGCGCATGGGCTTAGCCGTCTCCGGACGAAACGCGAAACCTCCGCTGATGCCGGGCAGACCTTCAGGTATTGCGATATGCGCCATGTGGCCCCCTCACAGTGCCGCCGGCTCGGCCGGCAGATACGTTTTGCTAATACTGACGTACCCGTCGCGCGCCACCATCCTGCCGCGCTCCCGATACATAGCCTCGTCGCGCGGTTGCACGGTTGCCAGCCCATCCACGTAGCGGTTGTACATGCAAAACGCCGCCGCAATCAGAACGGTGTCGTGGATTTCAATGTCGGTTGCGCCCAGGCTGCGCGCCTTCGCCACATCTTCAGCCGTTACCAACTTGCCATCCCGCTGCACTTTGCTGGCGATTACGAGCAAAGCTTTCAGCTTTTCCGAAATGTCGGCATATTGAAAATCTGCCTTGACGCGGCGCACCAGTTCTTCGTCGCCATACAGATGGGCCGCGGCAATGGCCCCGTGAATCGACTGGCAGTAATGACAATCGTTCAGATAAGACACGTAGGTTGCGATCAGTTCACGTTCTCCAGGCGATAGGCTGTTCGGAGCCCGCAATAAGACTTCAACAAGGTCATTCAACGGACGGGCAGTTTCCGGACGAAACGCCATCGCACCTCGAATTCCAGGTTGGTTTTTGGGCAGGGCAATGTGGGGCATTGAATTGGGAACCCTCCAGGGAATACGCGAAAGATTACACGTCCAAGGCCTTTGCGTGCCTCCATCGAAAGGTGGGCTGATCTTGCGAAGGTACCCCGCTTTCGAATTGCAGTGCAAGCTTTGAATTTCGGCGATGTACTACACGGACATCCTGTTCTGCTATCCGCTGGATTGAGAGATCCGTTCTTGTTCACTCGCGAACAGAGGATCGCTTGCTACAAAATCCGCCAAACGCGATCTACCTTACCCCAACCTGGATTCCAATGGTTGCATGAAAATCTGTGGCCTCAACGACGGAAATTCGTGTCGAGAAGCAGGGTGAAGCAGGGTTATGTTTGTTGAGCCACTGAACATTTGAATCTCAATTTGCGACGTCGGATCTGCTGTGAAAAACCGCAGTGCTGCAGAATACAGTTCTGCCTCGGTTTTGCCGTGCGTTTGAGCTTCGAATTCCTCCGGCGTCTGGTAACCAAGGGCGGAATGCAGTCGTTTCTGGTTGTAGTAGCCGTCGATGAACTCGCGGATGTGACTGCGCAAATCCTCGAGGTTGCGGTATCTGTTAGCGTAGATTTCCTCGCGCTTGAGCGTCTTGATAAAGCTCTCGCAACTGGCGTTGTCGTAGGGGTTCGCCGGCCGACTCATGCTCTGAATCATCCCGTGCCGCTTGTGGCCTGCCCGGTAATTTTTACCAGGGAGATTGTTAGTGTAGCGCAGCGGGAGAGGTAGATATCTGCCCGTCGCAGTAGTAGGCGGTGTGGGAAAGTGGGAAGCGTTTTTTGCTTTCCACTTTTCCATGCTGCTGGGAAGCTTCGGCCTGCCATGCTGCTGGCGCTGGCGGTCTGTAGCCCAGCGAAGAGTGTGGCCGCTCGGTGTTGAAGTAGACACGCCAGCGTTCGGCCAGCATCCGCACTTCCTTCAGTGAATAGAAGATTTCTCCGTTCCGGAATTCGTCGCGCATTTTGGAGTTGAAGCTTTCGCAATAGCCGTTCTCCCA
>JAJXZK010000158.1 GCA_021780095.1 Acidobacteriota bacterium
CCTCCAGAAAATAATGCTTCAGCGTGGTCTCGCTACCGTCGACCAGCGCCACGACAATTTCTCCCTGGCGGGCGGTCTGGGCTTTTTCCACCAGCACATAATCACCATTCATAATATGGTCGTCGCGCATGGATTCGCCGCTGACTTCGAGGGCGAAAACAGCCTTGTTTTCGACGATGTCGTTCAGCGACAAGCTGTCGCGATATTCCATCGACTCAATCGGGCGGCCGGCGGCAATGCGTCCCATCAGCGGAATATCCTGCATGGTGGCGGGCTTGCGATCCGGCGTCAGGTCGATGGAGCGGCTGCGATTGTGGGCGCGGTTGAGGAGACCTTTCCGTTCCAGGTTGGAAATATGTTTGTGAACGGTGGCGAGGGAACTCAGATCGAGCCCGGAGGCAATCTCTTCAAAGGAGGGAGAGTAGCCGCAGCGCTCGACGAAATTCCGAATAAAATCGAGAACCTCTTTTTGACGCTTGGTGATTGCCATGGTGCCTGCAGTCTAGCGAATGAAAGGCGAAATTGCAAGAAAAGAATCTTTGGAGATTCTGTTCGAGTGACGCAAGGTAGTACACTCCTCTATTGGTCCCGTTCGAAAAAATGCGCCTGCTGTGGGTTCTTCGGGTTAACGCGGATGATCCTCGGAAGGTTATGAGGGAAACTCTCTGTGTAATATTTTGCGTGTGGTCGCAGCGGAGAAGGCTGGGTGTATCTGGCGGTGGTGATCGATCTGTTCAGCCTCTGCATCGTGAGCTGGTCGATGAAGACGACCATCGACCGCAGCCTGGTGATCGATGCGCTGGAGATGGCTTGTCTGCAACGAAGGCCGGAAGCAGGTAAGACCATCTTCCATAGCGATCGCGGCAGCCCGTATGCCTCGGATGATTTTCGTCAGGTCATGAAGATGTACGGGTTGATCGCATCGATGAGCCGCAAGGCCAACTGCTGGGACAACGGGGTGACCGAGACGTTGTTCGGCTCGCTCAAGGTAGAACGATTGCACGGCGAGAAGTTCATCACGGTGCGCACGGCCAAAGACGCGGTCATCCACTGGATCCTCTGGTATAACCAGAAACGAATGCACTCGACGATCGGCTACCGGAGTCCGGTCGAGTTCGAAAAGGCTTGGCAAGTGCAGCTCGAAGCGGCCTGAAAAGCAGGTTGTGGAAGTATGGAAATCGCTACGCGATTCCCACACTCCCACAACCTCGACGACGGGATTATCCCCTCAACCCCAGCGCATATGGGGTACGCATCCTGAGGGCAAGGTCACCCTGAGCGTTCATGCTTGGGGCTGCAACATGATCTCTTGAGGTATATAGTATGAGCGATAAAAAGACCCGATTTGAAAGATCTGGAGTGTGTATCACGCATCTCACCCTGTTTTCCGTGGGAATAGATGGCCTTGCCTATCTAATCTATGCAAGACTCCCTGCTTCCGCATCTGTCTTTATACCTATTCTTCTGGCATGGCAAGGTGTGGACATTATCTACTTCTTTCGGGTTTTCCTCCCGGCATACAGGAGATTGGATCAAGCGCATTCAGAAAACCGCGCAGCATTTATGCAAGTCTTCCAAATTGCCCAGATATTGCCGGCCGTTATCGCTATTGTTATTTGGACGACGCTGTCGACAGTGTCGCCCGTCCCACATTAAGGATTTTGTCGATCCTTATGGAGAATTCATCTATGAGTCAGCAAACCGGTACTGGAACGCGCGAAGCGCGTGGTGAGTGGTTGACAGCATTGAGTCTCGTAATTTTCGTGATTTCGACAACAGTTTTCGACACCCGAATCATGGCCGCCAATGTTTTGTTGTTGAACGCGATCTTTCTTCCCGTCCTGATGTTCGTTCAGGGCTACATCATCTGGTACTATTTCAACCGATTCCGACCTTCCAAGAAAGGGTTTTCAGCTTGTGAACCTGAGATAGTCGGTTCATATTTATGGCTGTTCGTTTTGGCCATGGTCGGTACGTCACTGATGGCAATCATCGGCTTTTACCTTCTTCGATCATGGGTCAATCGATAAAGGCGGACGGCTCAGGTCTGACCGCTCTTAAATGAATGGGCGTGGCCCAATCAAGCCTTCTGTTGGCTTGAGTGGGGGAGTTCCTGGGCCGGGGAAAGCTGGGCTGCCGCTCGTTCGCGTTTTCTCGCCGTCCATTCGGATTCGATCTCGATCTTTCCTTCGTAGCCGTTTGCGTGCTGAAGCAAACGGCTCCACTCCCAATCCTCCGGACGCTGGCACAACCCGCGCTGGACCGGATTGCGACGAATGTATCGCAGCTTTTCAGCATGCGGGGGATAGTCGCGAACGTTGAAGTCGTAATAACGCGCTTGCCAGAAGTGCGCGGCCTCGCCAATCAACCTCCGTGACACGCCCTGCTTTAGCGATTTGATCGCATCCGCGAGCGTCGCGCGTTGCGGTTCACTCAGAAGCAGATGGACGTGCTCCGGCATGACAACATAGCCGTAGACGCATAGACGGAAGCCTCGTCGGACGCGCTCCAGCGCCACTTCGAAGGTACGCTTCGCCAAGGCGTCGGTGAACGACTCTCGACGGCGATGACAACAGAAGGTGACAAAGTGAGTCTGGCGAGATTCCTGGAATCTTTTCAGTCTGGAAGGCATAGAGCGAGCTTAGGCTGGAATTCTCCCCCACTCAAGCCAAAAGAGG
Organism: Acidobacteriota bacterium; assembly: GCA_021780095.1. Next base: position 2,679 of record JAJXZK010000158.1, read on the forward strand.
GCTTGAATGGGCCACCGTCCTTTTGCGTGCTGACGGAAACTGCTCCACTCCCAATCTTCCGGATGTTCACATAGCCCGCGCAGAGTGTGCTCACTTTAGGAGGTGCCTTGGCGAGTTTTCGGCCTAAAGCGTGGATCTTTGGCTTGATCTGCAACACCGCATCCAATCGTGGCTTATCGATGCGACACCTCAATAGACTTTGACCACAGCAGATGCAGTGTTGGTCGCGGGCCAGAGATCCTGAGTATTGGCTGAGGTTGAAACTGTATTTTTTATGACTGTGCCCTTTGCAGCAATCGCGCGGAGATAGACATTCACATAGAGAGATTGCCCACGCTCCAGTCGTATTCTGCCACAGGTCAGAGTTCCTGCAATTGCTCCATAGGGAGGCTGCGAACAGCCATCGACACTTCCGGAATATACCCCGGCATATGCCATCCCCTGGGGGATATTGTCGACGAATCTCACGTAGTCGCTGCCATCAGGTCCATAGTTGGTGACCTTTGCCCGATATGTGACCACGCCCTTTTGTACAACAGAGCTACTGTCTATGGAGACCGAGACCCGTAGATCACCAGCGATGACAATCTTGCTCCAAAATGCATCGGTTCCACCGCGCAATGTCGGCTGGAAAGCTTGTGGAGTCACCGGAAAGTTCGAATCGGAGGTTGTTCCCGTGACGTACGCATTCCACGCTGCGTCCATCGCGATTCCATTCCCAGTGGTGCCGCTTCCTCCGAGATAGGAGGAATAGTAAAGAGCTTTCCCGTTGTTTTGTAGCGCAGTCACGAAAGCTGCTGGTCCCGAATGTGACGGCTGGAAGGCGCCTGGACGAATTGGGAAGTTCGAGGAATCGGTCGATCCCGTGATAAAGGCGATTCCATAGTTGTTGACGACAATATCGTGGGCGGCATCTTTGCCGGCACCCCCTACGAAGGTCGAAAATTGAAGCGCATTGCCGGATTGGTTGAGTTTCGTGACGAATGCATCCGAAGTGCCGCCGCCGAAGGTCTTCTGCACAGCGCCGGCTGTCGTTGCCAGGCCGCTACGCGCGCCCCCGGTGACAAAAGCCTGATTCGCCGCATCCACTGCGATGCTTGTCCCGCTGGCACCACGCAGGAATGTAGAGTACAGAAGGCGTTTTCCGTCAGGGCTAACCTTGCTGACAAAAGTATAGGGCTCAAAGCCGATACTTCCTCGACCTGCAACCGGGCCGGTTCCGCTCCCAAATTCGGCAGTAAACGGGAAGCTATCCGAATCCGTGACACCCACTACATAGGCATTGCCCAAAGCATCGACAGCGACGCCATCTGCCTCGCTAATCCCGTTTTCACCAATAGTACCGAGATACGTGGCAAACACGAGTGAGGCAGCGCCACTTAGTTTTGTGTTGAACCGGGCGACAAAGCCACACTGCAACCCACCCAGATCGACGTTGACGCATAATGTTGGCTGAAGGACTCCGGGCGTGGTTGGAAACTGAGGGGACTGCGTCCAACCTGCAAGATAGACATCCCCTTGGCTGCTCAGTGCTAGGCCGGTGGCCATCGTCCAATCGGTGGCGGGGAAGCCGTTGCCCAAGTAGCTCGAATAGAGGAGCTTCGAGCCGTCCGGGCTGATCTTCGTCAAGAATGCGCAAGTAGAATCTGTTTCAAAGGCGCAGTCCTGCTGAAACGCATTGGAAGTTACGGGGAAGCCACCAAAAGCGCCTCCGGTCACGTATACGTTCTGATTCGCGTCGACAGCAATGAGTTTGCCTTCTTGGTCCCGGTCGTTTATTCCGTATGGTCCTGAGAGATACGTTGCGTAGACAAGCTTGCCGGACCGGTTGAATTTTGCGACATAGGCGACGGGCCGTGAAGCACAACCGGACGATGAACCGGGTCCTGGGCAATCTGGCTCATAGCTGCCGTCGGTGGTCGGAAAATCCAGAGCATCGGTGCTGCCGGTTACATACACGTTTCCTGCCTTGTCGACAGCCGTGCTGATCCCGCTGGATTGGGCAATGGTGGCGTAACCGCTGGTTGTAGATCCACCAAGGTAAGTGCTGTATTGCAAGACCGGATCGATGACCAACCTGCTGCCCGTCGTTCGTCCTTGAACTGAATACCTGACGACGTTCCCCGCCTGCAGGGTGTAGTGTGCATCAAGCCTTTGGCGATGGCCGCTTTTCCACTCGTAGGCATGAGGCGCAAGCTGTCGAAATTCGGCGGCTCCAATTCGGAGGACGAGATCGCCATTGTTGTCTATCAGAACACTATCCGCTCCGATGACTTGAAATCCAACCTGCGATGCATCTAGCGTGGGACTCAAGGAGAGGTCGTACTCGAGCTGCTGCTGTGATGTGGCATAGAAGCGCAAATTGAGACCCGGCTTCGCATTCGCTTGTATCGCGGACGCAAAGTGAGGAACTTTCGCTTCCCATTGTCCCGGATCGGAACCACGGAAATAATTGCTGTGGGAGGCGAGCCTTTGCTGGCCATAGAAGTAAGAGCCGGTTTGCGCGCCGATCCACCGAAGACGTAGAACAGCAGGGTTCGCCGACTGACCTGAATTCGCTTCCACGCTATGGTGCACCAGCAATACAAGTTCATTGTCTGTCAGCAGCGCCTGATACCCTGAGCCACGCGATACGAACTTCGCGGATCGGGGTGCCTGACCTCTATTCGGCTCAAAAACGAGAGGAATGGGTGTTTTAGAAAGGGGCTTGTGCTGGGCAGAAGCGCCGGATATAAACCCGAGCATACATAGCAGAGGAAGGAGCATTCAGCACCTCCGGGAATATCCCATGCCCTTTATCAGCCTTTGTCTATGATCGAAATCACACAGGCTCGAGCCCGGCGCTACTGTTGCAGCATTTCCATCCTGGACATTTGGCTGCGCCGATCCAGACACCGCTGATTGGCTTGCCGCACCGGCCGTGATGTTGCGCTGAGTGGCGGAATGAGCGAGTGGATAGGCACTTTGCCATATTTCGGTAGAAATTCGAAAACAATTTTGCTGCGTTGATTCCTGAAATGGGAGGGGCGGGGAGGGGTGTGCCGAAATGATTTTCGGTGCGGACGGAACGCACTTCTTCCATTGAATTTCGGTTGCTGCGAGCGCGACTCTATACGAGACGGCAGGGCGTGAAGATGCTGACGCCTTTGCCGGTTGCGATAGAGAGTGAGCAAGCCGATGGCAACCTCCCCCGGTTCCAGGATTTCGCAAGCTTCCGTACAAATTCCGTTGAGCGTGTTGCCGGCGCTCGAATGGGCGCCGCTGCCGTCCCCGGAAAAACAACCGCGTGGGACGGCAGCGACGGCATCGACTTTAATTGCAGCAACCACGACGGCAGGCGACCCGGCGGTCCCCACTCAAACAAACAGGGAGCTTTCAACCCAGCGAGCACAGATCGTTGGCCGGGAACCCCGGGTGCTTGAACGGGCTACCGAACGGGAACGGATTTTGCTGGAGCATATCCCGCTGGTGCGGATGGTGGCGTACCGCATTCTGGAGCGGCTGCCGCAGCATGTGGAGCTGGACGACCTGGTGAGCGCGGGCGTGGTGGGGCTGATTGACGCCTACAACAAATTCAATCCAAGTAAAGAAGTTCTGTTTCGCAGCTATGCGGCGGTGCGGATACGGGGAGCCATCCTGGATAGTTTGCGGGGGATGGACTGGGCTCCGCGGGAGATCCGCCGCAAGGCGCGCGAAATAGAAGAGACGACGCAGCGCCTGACCCAACGCATGGGGCGGAAACCGCAGCAGAGTGACGTTGCGGCCGAAATGGGGATGGCGTTTGCGTCGTTTCAAGAACTGCTGCTGACGGTGAAGGGGCTGGAGATTTGCAGCCTGCAGGCGCCGCACAGAGAGGGCTGGGCGGAGGAGGAGACGGTCTACGTTGAGGCGAATCCGGAAGACGATCCGCTGCGGCGATGCATGCGCAGCGAGCGGGCGGCGAAGTTGTCTGCGGTGGTGGCGGAGTTGCCGGAGCGGGAGCAGCGGGTGCTGCAGATGTATTACGTGGAAGAGATGACGCTGAAGGAAATCGGCCTGGTGCTGGGGCTGGTGGAGTCGCGGGTGTCGCAGATTCGCACGGCGGTGCTGGGGTTGTTGCGAGCGCGATTGGGATGTAATGCGATTTGGCAACAGGCGTGATTGGCATCACCGCCAAAGATATTCCCAAGGGAACATCGTTCAATACAGTCCGTGGATTTGAGGGGGCGAGCGGAACGTCGCTGCATCCGTCGCAAGGGCAGACCCATCCGAAGTACGCAGGGCCGCAGCCTGCGTACGAATTCCTGGATGTGGAAGCGAAGTATTCCTGGTTGCAATCGCCGCGCTATAACAACATGCCGATGGAAGTGGGACCGTTGGCGCGGATGCTGGTGAATTATGCCGCCGGTCAGTCCGATGTTAAGTCCGCAGTTGACGGGGCCCTCCTGGCCGTCAATCTGCAGCCTCAAGCCCTTTATTCCACGCTGGGGCGGGTAGCAGCCCGCGGGCTTGAAGCAAAAATTCTCGCTGCATGACTGTCTCGCTGGATTGACGATCTGGATGTGAACATGAATCGCGGGGATTTGCGTATTTACAATGGCGATATGTGGGAGCGGCATTGGCCCCGCAGAGCCAAACGCGCACGAATCAGGACCTTCCGGCGTCGCTGCGTTGAGCTAATTGGTTGCGAGGGCTTGCAGCACAGAGGCTTCATGCGCCATCTGGCGTTTCCGCTCAAGTTTATAGCGCAGCGTTACCAGCATCACACCCCACACAAACCAGCCGGCCAAGTTCCACCAGACCGCGGGCCACATGCTGGGATCGAGGCCGGAGTTGGCGCCGCCGCCGATGACCGGCGAGGGATGCTGGGTGCGCCACCAGCGAATCGACATATAGACGATGGGAACATCGATGGCCGCAAAGATGGATAAGACGGCGGCGAGGGTTTGCGTCTGACCGCCGGCGGTGAAGCGGCGCAGCAGCAGATAACTGACGTAGATGAGCCATAGCATCAGGAAGCTGGTGAGACGTTCATCCCATGTCCACCATATGCCCCATACGGGCCGTGCCCACAACATGCCTGTGGCAAGGCCGATGCTGCAGAAGATGAGCGTTATTTCCGCGGAGGCGAGAGCGAGAGCGTCGGCGGCCTGAGCGCGCGGCGGATTGGAATTCCGTGTGGCCAGAAAAACCAGCGACGCGATGAAGTTGATGTAGGGAAACAACAGCGCCATGATGGCGGAAGGAAAATGATAGTAGAAGATGCGCTGGATCTGGCCCATGGTGGCTTCTGTAGGCGCTACCCAAAGAGCTTGATAGAAGCCGAAGGACAGCAGAATCAAGGCCAGCGGTAATCCGATCAACAGAGTTTTTTTCATGGCGAGAGTGAGAGTTTGTGACTGCTGTGTGTTGTGGTGCGAGCTTCTATCAAACGTTCCAGTTCCGTCGGGATAGTTTCCGAAAGTCTACTACAGATCCGACGCAGCCGAAGCGATCCCAGGATGACTTACCGGGGCTGCGCCATGCTCGCAGTTTGCTTTGGCTTCTCGCCCGGTTTTGCGGGAGCATACTTTGACGCGCACTTGGCCTGAATCTGGCTGGCGTGAAAGACTCCATCGCGGCCATACATGCCGACGGCAAGAGCCTGGGCATTGTCTTTGAAGGTGTCGGGTGGAGGATCGCCGCCGGTGTAGTTGACCCGGAGTTTGCGGCCCTGCTCCACCAAAATGAACTGCGCATGCGCGCCGTCGCGCTGGATCGAACCCGGCTCGACATTGCCGGCAACGCGCAAGTGACGTGTGTAGGCGCGATTGCCCATCGACTGCAATTCCTGAATGGTGACGTAATAGCTTTTGTTGGCACGGACGCCGGTCACGGCCAGGTACAAGATGGTGCCAACAATGACCACAGTGGCGATCGTAACGCGGAGCCCAACAGAGTTTTTCTGCACCGAACATCTCCTGCAATTCGACTTCGAGACTACCTTCCAGTATGCGCTAAAACTACCCCAAATTAACAGCGATTCTGCCTGTCTAAAGTGACGTCCATCACTGCGATGGGTGACGCAGGAAGGTATACCTGAAACGTACGTGAAAACTTCCCGACCTTCGCGTGGCCGTCAAGAAAAGCAACCCATAAGGGGTCCCATTGATGCGCGCGACCAGCGTACCCGGCAAATGGTTTGATTCGGTTCACTGGCAGACCGCCGTCCTGATCCTTACTTCCGTTGCGATGGCGGCGGCCCTGATCGCCAAATTCGCGCTGCATGCTTGCGGCGCCGTGGATACTTTGCTGCTGGTCGGAATTATCGGGTCGAGCCTACCCATTCTTTTCGAATTGATACGAGAAATGTTGCGGGGGAATTTCAGCGTCGATCTACTGGCCGCGATCTCCATCGTGACCTCGCTCATCCTGCATGAGTACTGGGTAGCGGCGATTGTGATTCTGATGCTTTCCGGCGGACAAACGCTGGAGACATTTGCGACTCGTCGGGCTTCGTCTGTGCTGGGCGCCTTGGCAAAACGCATGCCGGAAGTGGCCCATCGGGTGGGGGCTGGTCGGCATGTTGTCGATGTGCCCAGCGGAGAAATCGCAGTGGGCGATTTGGTGATGCTGTATCCGCATGAACTGTGCCCGGTGGATGGAGTCGTGATGGACGGCCTGGGCAGCATGGACGAGTCGTACCTGACCGGCGAGCCATACCTGATGGAAAAAGCGCCGGGCACAACGGTGCTGTCCGGGGCGATCAATGGAAATTCCGCGCTGACGATTCGCGCGACAAAAATCGCCCGCGATTCGCGCTATGCCAAGATTGTCGAGGTGCTGCACGCGTCGGAAGAAGACCGCCCGGCGATTCGGCGATTGGGAGATCGCATCGGCAGCTGGTATACGCCGCTGGCGGTGCTGATTGCTGCAGCGAGCTGGTTCTTCAGCGGACATGCCGAGCGCTTTCTAGCTGTGCTGGTGATTGCGACGCCGTGCCCGCTGTTGATTGCAATTCCGGTGGCTATTATTGGCGCGATTTCTGTAGGCGCGCGATACGGCATCGTGATTAAAGATCCCTCCATTTTGGAAAAATTGGATTCCTGCAAAATTTTGATTGTCGACAAGACAGGGACGCTGACGTACGGAGAGCCAAGTTTGACGGAGGTCATTGAGTTGGGCTCGCTGCCGCGGACGACGTTGTTGCAATTTGCGGCGAGCCTGGAGCGGTACTCGAAACATCCATTGGCGAAGGCGGTGCTCGATGCCGCCAATGGCGAGCAGATTCCACTGCTCAGCGCGGGAGAAGTGTCAGAAGCGCCTGGGACGGGATTAACGGGAGAAATCCACTGCCACAAGTGGACGCTGACGGGGCGGGGACGCATTGACGAAACATTAGCGAGCCGGCTGCCGCAGACGGTGCCGGGCCTCGAGTGCGTGCTGCTGCGGGATGGGGAACTAGCGGGGCTGCTGCGATTTCTGGATCAGCCGCGCGGCGAGAGCCAGCCGTTCCTTGCCCATCTGGGTCCAAAGCACTCGATTGAGGAGATTGTGTTGCTCTCTGGAGATCGGCCAGCGGAGGTGGCGCAGTTTGCGAACAGTATGGGGCTGACGCACGTGTACGGCGGCATGAGTCCGGAGCAGAAACTGGCGATTGTGCGGCGCTTGACGGCGCAGAAGCCCACGCTGTATTTGGGCGATGGCATCAACGACGCGCCTGCCATGATGGCCGCAACCGCGGGCGTGGCGCTGGGTGTGAATAGCGACATTACGACGGAGGCGGCGGGGGCGGTGATTCTGCAATCGTCACTGGCCAGCGTGGATGAACTGATGCACATTGGGCGTCGCATGCGCAGGATTGCGATCACTAGCGCGGTGGGAGGAATGCTGCTGAGTCTGGCGGGAATGTGCGCTGC
>JAJXZK010000211.1 GCA_021780095.1 Acidobacteriota bacterium
CCGTAATCATGTCGAACTCGATCGCCTTCGCCGTCATCGTTCCTGCCCGCGCCGTGGACTTTCTTCAGCCATTTTGTTTCCACTTGATGCTGCATCCGAGGCTGGGCCGCTGCTCCATCTCCACCGGCTTGCCGCTCAGCACTTGATCCATCGCTGCGCGCAGATCGCGACCATCGACAGCAACTCCATTACCGGGCCGGCTGCCGTCGAGTTGCCCTCTATAAACAAGCTTTTTGTCCGCGTCAAACAGGAAAAAATCCGGAGTACAGGCCGCGGCGTAGGCGCGAGCCACTTCCTGCGATTCATCGAACAGATATGGAAACTGAAAACCGTGCTCCTCAACCTGGCGGCGCAGCCCCGGCGGCGCATCGTCCGGATAGGTCTGCGCATCATTGCTGCTGATGGCGACAATTCCGATGCCGCGGCCCGCGTAATCGCGCCCCAGCCGTCCTAGCTCCCGGTTGACGTGTTGCACAAACGGGCAGTGCGCGCACAGAAACATGACCAACAGCCCCCGTTCGCCCGCTGCTTGGTCGCGCGTGATCGTTTTGCCGGATACCACATCGGGCAGCAAAAAATCCGGCGCAGCTGTTCCCAGCGCCAGCATGGTTGAAGCCGTTCGTGCCATTGCGTCCTCCTTTGACACCCTGGGATTGGGATGGCGCGAGTTCCTTGGATAATTGCTTTTATCCTAACCCGAACCCAGCACGAATCACCGCAAACCATGTGGAGTTGAACGATATGAAAATCTGAAGGTCAAAGCGAACATCTATACTGGCAATGAATCCAGCGATCCTGACCATCAAGGAAAAATTGCGTGTACGAATCGGAATTTGAACAAAGCGTCTTCGATCTTCGCCGAGACAAACTGCGACAGATTGAGGCCCTGGGCCATCCTGTATATCCGAACAGCTTTGTCGCGACCCATACTGTCGCGGACATTCGCAGCGAATACGACCCCACGACTGCCGAGGCGCTGGAGCAGAATCGCGTCACCGTCGCCGTTGCCGGACGCATCATGGCCATCCGCGCGCAAGGCAAGGCCGGATTTGCGGTGCTGCAGCAAAATGGCGCTCGCCTTCAGATTTATGTGCGCATGGATGCGGTCGGCGAGAACGCATTCCAGCTCTACAAGCTGCTCGATATGGGCGATCACATTGGCGTCAGCGGCTATCTGTTTCGCACCCGTACCGGCGAACTGACCATCCACGTAGACTCGTTGACGTTTCTTTCAAAGGCCATGCTGCCGCTGCCGGAAAAATACCATGGCCTGGCGGATGTCGAACTGCGCTATCGCCAACGCTACGTCGATCTGTTTATGAATGCCGATGTGCGCGAGGTCTTCGTCAAGCGCGCCGCGGTGTTGAGGGCCATGCGCAAGTTCTTTGATGCGCGTGGATTTCTGGAAGTGGAAACGCCGATGATGCAGCCCATCGCCGGCGGCGCTGCGGCCAAGCCATTTACCACGCACCACAATGCGCTCGACATTGATCTTTATTTGCGCATCGCGCCGGAGCTCTACCTGAAGCGTCTGGTCGTCGGCGGGCTCGACCGCGTGTATGAGATCAACCGGAATTTTCGCAATGAAGGCATTTCCACGCAGCACAATCCTGAGTTCACCATGCTGGAGTTCTACCAGGCCTACGCGAACTACCACGACCTGATGGACCTCACTGAGGAGCTAATCCAGTTCGTCGCCATGGAAGTGAACGGCACCACGACTACCACCTTCAACGATGTGGAAATTGATCTGGCGAAATGGCAGAGATTCACCATGCGCGAAGCCATCATCAAATGGTGGCCGCCGGAGGCCGGAGATACCGCAAGCATGCAGATGTTTGAAAGTCGCGAGAAGCTCGAAGGCGCGTTAATCATTGCCTTGCGAAATTTCTCAAAGGTCGACCAAGATTTGGATGGCTCGGACCAGAGCGGAGATGAGGCAATCGCGCCCGCTGGACCCGCCCGCTGGGAAGGAATTCAAAACATTAGAGCGGCGTCGCTGTTCCACTCTGTTGGCCGGCGCCTTACAGAGGGCGAAGCTGTCGGAAAGATGATCGCAGAATTATTCGAAGGTTTAGCTGAAGAACATCTCATCCAGCCAACCATCATCTACGACTTCCCGCTTGCGGTTTCTCCGCTTTCCAAGCGAAAACCAGACGAGCCCGACTGGGTCGAACGCTTCGAGTTCTACATTGGCGGCTTCGAGTTGGGCAACGCCTTCAGCGAATTGAATGACCCTGTTGAGCAGCGCAATCGATTCCTGCAGCAACTCGGAGAACGCGAACGCGGCGACGCCGAGGCCCACGCGATGGATGAAGATTATGTGCGCGCTCTCAGCTTTGGGCTGCCACCCACTGGCGGCGAGGGCATTGGGATCGACCGGCTGACTATGGTGCTGACCGGCTCGCGCTCCATTCGCGATGTGATTCTGTTCCCTCTCATGCGACCGCAGGTGAAGAGAGAAGACGCGGACCCCGAACACAAGCCAGCCGAATCGCCGAACGGCTAGAATCCGGTAAGGCAGGTACCCGCATGGGATTTGACTTGGATTCCGACCAGCGTCGACAGCTTGGCTATCAGCTAATCGACCGCATCAACGAATATTTTTCCACCCTGAAAGACCGCCCGGTTCAGCCACCCGCCGCGCAGCGCAGCTTTCTTCTTGAACAAGCGGACTTGCCGGAGATCGGCCAGGATGCCACGTCTGTCCTTGAAGACATCTGTTCGCAGATGATCGATCAGGGATTTCATGTTCCCAGCGCAAATTATTTTGGCCTCACCAATCCCACGCCGACGTACATGGCGGTGCTGGCGGAAGCCCTGGTCGCGGCGCTCAATCCACAACTGGCTTCACTGGCGCGCTCACAACTCGCCTCCCGCATCGAGCAGCAGACCCTTGGCTGGATCGCGGAGCGAATCGGCTGGCGAGAGAACCAGTTCGGCGGCACATTTACCAGCGGCGGCACAGAAGCCAACCTGAGCGCGCTCGCGATTGCGCTGACCCAGCGGTACCCGCAGGCAGCTGACGACGGTTTGGTCGGATTGGGCAAACATCCCATCGTCTATGCCTCGTCGGAGGCGCATCATTCGCTGGAAAAATCCTTGGGCCTGCTGGGCCTGGGACGCAAAGCGCTGCGGCGCATTCCCGTGAACGAAGCTGCAGAAATCGATGTGCACGCGCTCGAAGCGGCCATCGCCGCCGACCGCAACGCCAGATGTGAACCGCTGGCCATTGTTGGCACAGCGGGAACAACCAGTTCCGGCGCGATCGATTCCCTGCCCGCCTTGGCAGCCATCGCCCGGCAACACAATCTCTGGTTCCACGTCGATGGCGCACTCGGCGCGGCGGTCGTATTTTCCAATCAACACCGCGGGTTGCTTCAAGGTATCGAGTTGGCGGACTCCATTACCATCGATCCGCATAAATGGCTGGCCATGCCATTTGCCGCCGGAGTCTTGCTGACCCGTCATCCAGAGTTGCTCGAGCCGACATTCGGCCTCGACACCAGCTATCTGCCCCGCGCCGCGAACAGTTCCCTGCCAGATAATTTTCGAGTCTCAGCGCAGTGGTCGCGACGCATGAACTCTTTAAAACTCTGGCTGACGCTGCGCGTTCACGGCCGCCAATCCTATGAAGATCTGATCGACTCCCAGCTTCGACTGGCAGACTATATGGAGTCGCGCGTACTCGAAACAGACGCCTTCGACCTAGCGACACCGCGCCGCCTGACGATCTTGAATTTCCGCGCCAAGGCCGCACGAGAACTCGCCCTGCCGGAAGAGGAAATTGCGAGCCTGCATCATGCCATTGCCGCGGAAATTACCCAGGACGGCCGGCAATGGATCTCCACCACCCGGGTGCGCGGCCGCAGTGTACTGCGCATAATGGTCATCAGCTACCTGACCGAGGAGCGGCACATCGACGCCCTTGCGGCGAGCCTGCAGCGCGCCGTGAAAACCGTGCTCGACCGCTTGTATGGCGCGGTGCGAGCTTCCTAAAATGCATCGCTCACGACGCGCTCGCGCTTTCCAGTAGCCACCCTCGCGCCAAGGGATGATAATCGAATCAACATCGCTTCTTACATCTGAACCGAAAGACGCTTCCCTATGCGTGCGCCGATCTTGCTGAGTGTGCCCGTCGTTTTTTTTCTGTTCTGCTCTGCCGCCCTGGCCAAGCCTACCTGCATTCCGCCCGAGCAGGCGCTGCAGCATCTGCACAAAACTGTTTGTGTGGAAGCCCACGTCTATCGCGTGGTGGACGCAAGTGATGGCATTCGCTTCGTCGATGTGTGCAGCCCGGAAACCCCCGATGCCGATTGCCACTTCTTCATCATCAGTTCCACGGAGAACACGAAGTTAGTTGGCGATCTCGATCGGCTCGTCGGTCAAACCATCCAGATTCGCGGCAAGGTCCTTCCCATCCAGGGCCGCGCCGACATGGTCCTCAACACGAAAGAACAACTCCACGGGGGCAAGCCGAAATTCCATCCCAATCCGCAATTAGTGAAAAGTTTTTCCGCGGAAAACGGCGGAGGAGGATTCAGCACCCACAATGGAGTCGGAGGCCAGCACGGCGTTCACTTTCGACATCGCGGGAACTAGTCCGCATCACCACAGCGGTCCGGCCTGTCGCCGCAGTTCCTTCAGCGGATAGAGCGTCCCGCGCCACAACACGCCACCACGCCATAAAACCAGAATCATCGAACGCAGCAGTGTCCCAACAAATAACAGTGTCGCCACCGGAAACAATGCCAGGTACAGGGGGCTGATTTTAGTCAGCGGCCAATAGCGCAGATTGAGCAGCAATAACGCAAACAGCGTCACAATCCCCGCCCATTGCGCGGGCCCGGGAAAGAACAGCGCAGCAAACGGGGAGAGGCACAGGACGAACATGCCCACGCAGGCAGCGAGCAGAAGCCAGGTTCGAAATCGAAACGTGGAATAAAGATTCTTCGTCAGGTTATTTAGGATGCCCCACGCACTTTGAGCCCAGCGAATCCGTACCAGATCCTTACCGAAGGCGACGCGTTGCGCATAGCCCTCCCTTTTCACTCGAAATCCCAGGCGCATGTCCTCCAGCACCTCCATGCGCAGTTCTGCGTAGCCACCCAGCGCCTCATACACTGGGCGTCGAATCAGATTGAACGCGCCCACGCCAATGTAGTCCTTGGTCGCCTTGGGATCGGCAATCTTCCAGGGCCGACCTGCCAGCGCTGAGAGACTTTGAAAAAACCCGATCAGCATCTTCTCCGCAACCCCGCGCAAAATCAGCGTGGGGTACAACACCATGTGATCGCCGCGACTCTGCTCCGCATATCGAATGGCCAGCCGAATCGCGCGGGAGTCGAAGATGACATCGCCATCTGTAAACAGCAGCCAGTCGGAGGTGACTCCCTCCGCCGCCAGGGCCATGGCATGAGGTTTCCCAAGCCATCCTTCTGGCAGTTGTTTCACATGCACCACGCGCATGCGGCCATGCGAATCCGGCGATTCGGCAAGGTCATCCATCAATCTACCGGTCGCATCGGTGGATCGATCATCGACGGCGACGACCTGAAGGTTTGGATAGTCGCAGTCCACCAAACTGCGCAGGGAGCGCCCGATCGCCGCCGCCTCATCTTTTGCCGGAACAATCACGGTCACGGATGGCCACGTGATCGGATCCACAAACCTGTCCGCGGAATCGCGCGCGTCCTGCAAAAGGTTGGGAACGCGCGGCAGCATCCACAACGCCGGAACCACCCTCGACAGCCACGCCGCCGCAATGATCCACGCAAACATCGCGAGCAGGAATCGACCATGAAGAAACAACGCAAGCACAGTAGGCATGTTCCTCTAGTATGCAGATTCTCCGCCGGCAGCATAGCGCCGGAAGAAATCTAGACCGCCGCCGCGTCGATCTCAGGAGCGTATTTCGCGCCTGAGAAGAGCAGAATGGCAGAGAGCAGCAACGTGATCAGCGTAATGGCCAGTCCTTCTCGAAGCGAGGAATGATCGGAAACCCACCCAATAATGCGAGGCGAAGGCGCGTCCCCAAGCGCATGGATAATGAACAACTCAATCGCAATCGCCGTCGAGCGAATCGGAGCGTCGACCGCATTCACAATGGCGGCGTTCAACGGTCCCGTATTCAAAAACAGCACAAACTCCGCCACCGCCAGGCTTGGGGCCATCGTTGCGCGCGGTCCATAGAAGACCAGCAGCGCAAATGGCGCAGCGAGCAACATGCTCCATGCAGAGAGCAGATAAAGCGCCGCCTTGTTGCGCCGCAACCATCGCTGCGCCAACCATCCACCCAGCCATGTTCCCAGGATGCCATCGACTACAGTGATCGCGCCGAGAATCTGGCTCGCCGCAGCCAGTGAAACGTGCGCATAGCGGTAAAGGAATGTGGGCATCCACACTGAGATTCCTCCCAGCGTGAACACCATCATTGCCATGCCGAGTGTTGCCGTCCAATACGCAGCATTATGCGTTAGACCTGCGACGGTCGCGCGATCCGGCCGGATGGCCAACGGCTCGGAAGCACCACGTGCAGGTTCGCGGAGAAAAATCCAAACCAGCAAGACGATCAGCAGTCCTGGAGCCGCGGCCGCGTAAAAAGGCGCCTTCCATCCGTAGGCCTGTCCCAGCGTTCCGCCCAGAATGTATCCAAACGCCGCGCCGATCGGCAGCGCCAGATAGAACATCGTCAGGATGCGATTGCGCTGCTCCGCAGGCCAATAATCCGACAACAGCGCCGGCGCAAAAATGCCAAAACTTGCCTCGCCAATGCCGACCAGCGCGTGTCGCATGTACAGCTCGCCAAAGGTATGCACAAGCGCCGTCGAGAGCGTCAGCAGTGACCACAGAAGAGCTCCGGCAAGGATCAGCGGCTTGCGAGGAAATCGATCCCCGAGCCATCCTGTCAACGGCGCCGCGAACATATAGGTGATGAAGAACGCAAACGTCAGGCTGCCGATGCGCTCATCGTTCACGTTGAAGGCTCGCTGCACCAGCGGCTGTACGCCCGCCAGTACATATCGATCGGTGTAGTTCAGCAGGTTCAGCGCGGTCAGCAGTGCGAGCGCAGTCCACGCCGCCGACGCGGGCAGTCGAGTTGAAGGGTGAGCGTTGTCCACCGGCATGAGCCGCCAGCATATCAGGCCATGCTGCAGAAAGGATCAAATCCTCCTGCGTCCAGCGTCCCGGCAAACCCGCAAACGCTCTCGCAATCTGAAAGCGCCCGCTTTCCTACTTCGACTTCTTCCGCGGCCAGCGCGCCTCAACAATAGTCGAGATGCCGCCACGCGGACGGAACTCCCCGCGAACCGTTGCCCACACTGGGTCGCAGGCCTTCACAACATCCTTCAACACCTGGTTGACGACGTTCTCCTGGAAGATTCCCAGATTGCGGTAGGAGAATAAATATTCCTTGTACGATTTCAGTTCCAAACACTCCTTCCGCGGCTCATATCGCAAAAGAATGACGCCGAAATCCGGCAGACCGGTCTTCGGACAGACAGAGGTAAACTCCGGGTCGTCGATCACAATTTCATATCCGGGAAACTGGTTCGGCCATGTCTCAATCTCTGGAAAGGCATGATCAAGACCGGCCTGTGCGTGATCTTCGGTATATCGGGGCGCGATTCGCTTCGTGGTGGATACCATATAGCTTGATTGTACGAAAGTCAGTGGCCGAATCCGGCTACTCTCTGCCCCCATTCGCACCGCAGCAACCGGATCTACATCCGCCCTCTTCTGTAGCCCGCCCGGTACCACCGGGATAACGTTTATCTCTTTGAATCCGAAGACTCCAGACCAACGTCTTATATACTGTTTCTTCTAAGAGATACCAAGATCTGACTAGGTATCAAGATCACTCTATGGCCTCTCCGTCACCACAAGATGCGTCGCAAAAAAAACGTAATTTCTGGGTCATGTTTGCCTTGGCCCTGCTGGCGGCAGCCATCCTTTTGCGCTACTCCAGCCGCGACGCAATTCAGGTCAGAATGGGGACGGCGGAGATTGGTGAACTGGTCACCACCTTGCCAACGAACGGCGTCGTCCAACCCACTCACAATTTTGCAGCCTACAGCCCTCTTCCTGGAACGGTGAAAGCCGTGTATGTCCACGAGGGCGAAAAAGTTCCCAAGGGCCAGCTTCTGATTTCGCTCGATGACACTGCAGCTCGTACCCAGGTGGCCGCTGCGCTGGCGGCCGTTCGCGGCGCAGAGGCCCAATTGGAGGCGCTGCGCAAGGGGGGCACCCGCCACGAGCAGATCACCATGACCAGCGATATCGACAAGGCTAAGGCTGCCAGAACTCAGCAGGCGGCGAACCTGGCCACACTGGAGAAATTGCACCAGCAAGGTGCAGCTTCCACCAGCGAAATTGACGCGGCGCGCCGCGCGCTCGCCGACGATGATGCCGGGTTGCAAGCCCTGGGCCAGCAACAGACGCAGGGATATTCTCCCATCGACTTGCAGCACGCCACCGCGAACGTAGCCAATGCGCAAGCTGCCTACGCCTCGGCGCTCGACACGCTTCAGAAGGAAAATGTCCGCGCTCCCATTACCGGAACGGTCTACTCGGTATCCACGCGAACCAGCGATTTTGTTCCGGGTGGTTTTCAGCTATTGCAAATGGCGGACCTGAAGCAGATTCAGGTGCATGCCTATTTCGACGAGCCGGAAATCGGAAAACTGGCCGTCGGCGAATCGGTCACAATCGTGTGGGCCGCGCTTCCGAATCGAGTCTGGCATGGGCACGTCATTCGCACCCCCTCCACCATCATTACCTATGGCACTCGCAATGTCGGCGAAGCGCTTGTCTCTGTCGACGACGCGGACGAAACTCTGTTGCCGAACACCAATGTCACCATTACGGTGGTCTTGAAAGACCTGAAGAATGTCCTGCTCATTCCGCGCGAGGCCCTGCGAATCGACGACAAGGGAGACTATGTCTACGGGGTTGTCAACGGTCACCTCAAGCGGATGAATGTCACCATTGGCGCACTGAATCTAATGAAAGTCCAAATCGTTACCGGCCTGCGCCCCGGAGATGTTGTGGCCCTCTCCGCTGTCGATGGTTCAAACCTGCAAAGCGGCCAGGCCGTGGTCCGCGCGGAATAGCGTATGCGATTTCTGGCACGATCGAAGCATCTGCGCTGCATCCTTTCGCTCGCAACCTTGCTGATTTGCGGCGCTGCGATCGGCATCGCCATGGAGCCCGACCGTACCTCTCCACACTTCAACCGCCCCGAGGGTGAGCGCTCCATTCTCCAGTATTTGAACAGTGGGCATGCCAACGACGCCATCGCTCTGCTGCAACGGGACTTGTCAAAAAATTCCGTAAACGCCGCCGATCACGATCTGCTCTGCCGCGTTTACATCCAGGAAGAACTGTGGGCGCAGGCGGAACAAGAGTGCAATCGCGCGGCGGAGTTAGAGCCCGACAACAGCCGCTATCATCAATGGCTCGGTCGAGCCTACGGAGGCGCGGCCGCGCACGCATCCCTCACCAGCGCTTACTCGCTCGCGAAGAAAGTCCACATCGAATTCGAAACGGCGGTTCGCCTCGACCCTACGAATGAGTCGGCGCTCTCCGACCTGGGAGAGTACCTGGTGGATGTTCCGCGAATCTTAGGCGGCGGAACTGCCCACGCCGAGGAGATTGCGCGGCAACTCCAGCCACTGAACGCAGCTCGTTACCATGCACTACAGGCCAAAATCGACGCAAAGAAATCGGATGACTCGAGCGCGGAACAGCAGTGGAAGCTGGCTATCCAGAGTTCGTCCTACCCGGCGAATGAATGGATGGAACTGGCCGCGTTCTACGCCGAGCGGAATAATTTCCCGGCAATGCAGCAGGCGATTCAAAGCGGAATCGCCGTGGATACAGGCAAAGGTCCGGCGCTGGTGCAAGGGGCTACGCTACTGATCGAGAAGCATCAAGATTCAGCGCAGGCGGAGGAAATGCTGCGACAGTACCTGGCTTCTCACCAGCAATCGGAGGATGCGCCCGCATTCCAGGTGCATGTTCAGTTGGCGAAACTGCTGGCCGCCTGCGGCGACAAGGCGGAAGCGGCGAAGGAACTTGCGGCGGCACGGGCGCTGGCCGGGGACTATGAACCGGCGCAACAGGCGCTACGCGGATGAAGCGGCCTTTACATTCTCCGCATGCAATCTCCACTGACAGAAATAGGGCCTGCCAGCGCCGTTTAGAATCAGACGGGATGGATATCCTCCGATTGAATTCGCGAACCGGCAGGAGCAATCGCCAGTTGAAACACATCCTCGCGTTTCTGGCATTGGCAATTTCCCCCACCGTGGCCGGCTATGCCCAGCGCACGGATGCGCTACTGCCGAATGCTCCACGCCCGACTGCGGTGCTTTCCAATTCCACAACCCCTTCGTATCGACCGAAGGCTGGCGAATCGCTGGCTATGTCGCGTCCCCATCGGCCTCTCTCCGACTGGGCGGCCATAGACGCATCGGCAGTCGGAGATGTCTCTCTCTACACCATCGTCGATCTGGCCCTGCACAACAGCCACGCTGTGCATGTCGCGGAAGC
>JAJXZK010000127.1 GCA_021780095.1 Acidobacteriota bacterium
GCTGTCGCGCGAGCGAAGGTACCGCGTGTCTCTTCGGAGAGATGATAACTTTCGGCGTCGGTAGGAAAATTGCCGGTCTCAACGTCTTTACGATAGGCTTCGACGGCGTTGCGAATCAGCGAAGCGGCATCGCCATAACGACGTACAAATTTTGCCGCGGGTGCAAAGCTCAAGTTCAACAGATCGTGCAGCACCAGGATTTGACCGTCACACTCCGGGCCGGCACCAATCCCGACCGTAGGAATTGTCAGCTCTGTAGTGATGCGCGCCGCGACCTCACGCGGAACGCCCTCCAGTACCAGCAGCGCTGCGCCGGCAGCTTCCAGTGCCACCGCATCTTCGAGTAAGTGCTCGGCTGCGGAAAGAGTTTTGCCTTGTACGCGGTATCCGCCCATGCGATGCAGCGATTGCGGCGTCAAGCCCAGATGTCCGATGACTGAGATTTCCGCATCGGTCAACCGCGACACCAGCTCGATGCGGTTGCGGCCGCCTTCTACCTTGACGGCTTCCGCGCCCGCTTCCTTCACAAACCGCAACGCGTTGCGAACACCTTGCTGCACATCCTCATGATAGGAGGCGTAGGGCATGTCTGCGGCTAGCAGCGCCCGCCGCACCCCTCGCCGCACGGCTCGCGTACACAACAGCATCTCCTCCATGGTGACCGGCAGGGTGCTTTCGTAGCCCAGCATCACCATGCCGAGCGAATCGCCGACCAGGATCAGGTCGACACTAGCTTCATCCACGAGCCGCGCCATGGCATAGTCATAGGCCGTCAGCGCAGAAATCGGCACGCGATTGCGTTTCTTTTCCTGCAAGGTTGGGAGGGTGATTTTCAGGGAAGTTGAAGCGTGAGCAGCGGCATCGCTGCGCGGTTGGGTCAGGCTCATCGCGATCTCCAGTGCAGTTCCCAAGTCGCCGATGTTTTGGCCAGGTGCGGGATACCGCCCGTAACGAATTTCAGGATACGCCGGTCATCCCGCTCTTACAAATTCGGGCGATTCGTAGTAGGCCGGTTTGAATTGGGTCGCTAAGCTCTTTCTTCTGCCTCCGGGGCAACCGCCAGCGGACTGTCGCATTCTAAAACCAACGGAAACGTAGGCCCAAGGGCTCACCATTCTACCGGGCAATCGTCCATCTGTTAGTCAGCCGCCACAATCTGGCGACCGAAAAGCACGCCAAAGCACGCCAACGGGGCTCATCGAGCCCGTCCGCATGAGGAGGCCTCACATGAAGCGGATTTGGTACGCTCTCCCACTGTTATTACTCGCCGCACCGGTCGTCGGAAATGCTGCCGAACAACTGATTCCGGCTGGGTCCCTGATTCAATGCACAGTTTCGGAGTCGAAGCTTTCATCGAAGAATGTTGATGTAGGCGATCCGATTCTATGTGAGATAAGCCACTTTCAACTCTACGGCCGATCCGTGTTTCCTTACGGCAGCTACCTGGTGGGCCAGTTCCAAGATTACAAAGATCCGGGCCACTTCGTCGGCAAAGGCTGGATGCAGCTGGAGTTTGACCGAGTGGCCATGCCGCCCGACCAGGAAATACCGATCCAGGCCAAAGTGGTGTATGTCCCAGGATATTCAGTCGATAAGAAAGGCAAGATCGACGGAAAAGGTCATCCGGTGCGAGACACTATCGCCTGGTCGATCCCCGTCCTCTGGCCGATCGACCTGGTGAATCTTCCGCGGCGCGGACCGCGTCCCGTACTGAAGCCAGAAACGCGCCTCACCCTCAAAATCATGGAGGACGTGCGAGTTTCGACGTCGCGGCAGGCTCTGCTCAATTCCGAAGGTTTCGCGCAGCGTGCCCCCATGTCGTATTCGCCTCCAGCGGTGACGCCACCTGCGGGGCAACACTCGACCGGCTATACGCAAGTTCGTGGAGCGACGCCGCAGTGGATCGCCCTGGTGACTCAGGATGGCTATACGCGGTGGACGACCCGCTACTGGTTCGACGGCGGGACGCGGGTTGTCTATGTCGCCACGAACGGACGCGCCTACACTTTTCCAATCGAACGCCTGGACCTGGCGAAGACGCTCGCGGTGAATCGTGATCATGGGGTCGACTTCGTAATTCGCTCCCAGGGGTATTGAGACTGGAGCCCTGCGGTTTTACTTGCCGATTCCGCGTGCCCGATGCGGTGGGTGTTAAGCTGCCGATCTGGGATCCCGGGGCAATTCTGGAACCATACTCTTTTTCCAAGGAACCATTTGCGTCGGCTCATCGTAGCTCACGCTAGGATGGAGCGACTCTACAGTTGGCCATGGGTGGAAGCGCAGGTGGCGCGAACCATCGAAGTGTGGGACGCGGGCGCCGGGCAATCGGCGCTGGGCGGCGTACAGCTCAGCGTGCAAGAACAACAGCGGCGAGAAAAGGCCTACGACGAAGCGTTACGGTTCGTCGAGCGGGAGCTCAAACGAACTCCGCGCAGTGAGACAGATCGGTTGCAAACACAAACGCGCATCACGGCGGCGTTCGCCCGATTTTCGGCGACTGCTTTAGGGCTGCAACCGGATGCGATCGCTCTGCTGACCAACGATTTTTTGCCTGTCGGTACGAAACTTGCCAGGTGGGCGCGGCGGTTCGATCCCAGCCTGAGCATGCCGGACATTGTGCAGGCCTGCCGCAATGCATGGACTGCCTGCGGATTGCAGCCGCTGCTTGGCGAGTCGGTCTGGCTCACTCCGTCGATACTGGGTT
>JAJXZK010000206.1 GCA_021780095.1 Acidobacteriota bacterium
GCCGGTCCGGCTGCCAATTTCCTCCTGGCAATTCTGCTGATGACCGCGGTCTACATCGGCCATAACGAGGTTGAGAACTATCTCAGCAGTCCGGCCGTCATCGACTACATCGTCCCTAATTCCGTGGCTGGGAAAGCCGGCTTGCAGCACGGCGATCGCATCCTTCGTTTCGACTCGGTCGCGAATCCCAGTTGGGATCAGGTGCTGGAACGCTCGGTGCTGAATCTAAACCACACCGTGCCGATTGTGGTGCAGCAGGAGGATGGCGCGCAGAAGGAAACGTCGCTGTTTCTGAAATCGCCGTCGAATCCCGATGACTTCAGCCTGGGCGACGTCGGACTGACGCCAGAAATCCAGCAAACGCCCTTGAAAGTCGCCATGGTGGAAGCGGACATGCCCGGCGCAAAAGCCGGCCTCAAGTCTGGGGACGAGATTGTCTCCGTTGACGGAATCCACCTGCATTCCCTGCCCTCGATGGTGCTGTACCTGCAACAGAACGGAAACAAGCCGGTCACACTTTCCATTCTCCGGGGTGGAACTTCAACCACAGTGACCGTGACACCTCACAAAACAGTCGGCCCCGACGGGCAGCCCCGCTACCAGATTGGGTTCAATACCGACCCGCCGCCGTCTCACGTTGAGCGCCTTTCCCTGCCGCAAGCGTTTTCCAAAGCGGTCAGCGAATGTGTAAAAGAATCGACAATGCTCATGGATGTATTGCGCCGCGTGGTGACCCATCGAATGTCGGCCCGCACGCTGAGCGGCCCGGTCGGCATTGCACGTCAGACAGGTTATGTGGTTTCCATGCCGGGATGGTCGCCTATGATGGCATGGACAGCGTTCATCAGCGTGCAGTTGGGCATTTTGAATTTGCTGCCGATTCCCATCCTGGACGGCGGAATGATCCTGTTCCTGCTGATCGAATCCGTGATGCGCCGCGACATGAACGAGACCCTGAAGGAACGCGTCTATCAAACTGCGTTCGTCTTCTTCATTCTGTTGATGGTCTTCGTACTGTTCAACGATCTGTCGAAGATTCCCAGCATCGCCCGACTGAAACTGTGAACGGATCCAGTCCAGTTCGCTATCGCTGCGCCATGAAGTAGGAGCCGATAACGGCGACGCCCGCGATCGCTTGGCCAGCCAACGTTTCCACGGTCGGGAAGATAGAGAACCACAATCCCATCCAGCCGGGGATCAGGTTCGCCAGCCACGGAATGGGAGTGGTCGGCAGCCAGTGCGCCAATTGCATTTCCTGCGCCTGCTCCCCGACCATCACCAGCAGCACGCCCCCCAACATGATTCCTGTAAACACGAGCATTTTCTTGTAGGGCAGCTTGCGATGGGCCACAAAAGTGAGCCCGGCGACGATGCTGGTAAAGAGAAGCCCCAGGATCACTCCATACAAAACCGGCTGGCCGCCGAGCCGTAGGCGATAGCTTTGCAGGAACAGAACCACTTCCACTCCCTCGCGATAGAACGAGGTGAACCCCAGCAGTGCCATACCGAAAAAAACTCTGCGGAGCGATGTATTCTGCTCCGTCGTTCCCTTGAGCAGGTCATGTTTGCGCTTGTTGTGCAGCGAGATCCAGCCAGTCCAGTACAGTTTGTGAAAGAACCAGTTCATCACGATCAGAAGCACAACAATCGCCAGTAAACCGGTAGCTGCCTGGAGATAGAGCGCGTTCATGTTCTGCGCCAGGTCGTCAATGATGCCGACCGCGACAAACCACGTGACCAGGGTCGCAAGCAGGCCCACGCTGACGCCGGTGGCAACAGGACGCCAGTACGCATCCTCCGACTTCATCAGGCTCGCGGTAATGGCGGAGAGCACAAGAATGCACTCCAGCCCCTCGCGAAACACAAGGATGGCGATGTCCACAATTTGTGCGATGGTGCCGCGACCCAGCGCGATAGGATCAGGAAGGCCCGCGGTGGTTATGGCCTGCCACGCCAACGATGTAGCCAAAAGGCAGCCGCCAACCGCCAAAGCTATTAGAAATAAGCGATTTCGTCCTGGATGTGAGCGTACGGCCGTGTCTGAAAGCATGAAAGTTACACGTCACTCCCTATCTAGGACCATTATAGTCGTAGTTCTGCGCTCGCAATTTCCGATGCGCGAGAAATGCTAATTTTGACGGGTTTGCCGAGTGGTGGCGACCAATTGTTTACGGAAGTGAATGGGCCTTCTGCGAATCGTCGGGACCCTGGCTGGAAACTTCCCGTTCTTCTTCCATCTCGGATTCTCGAGCCACGTTCCGCAGCGAGACCTGCTCGACGCGGGCAAAGGCCAAGCCTGCCGGAATCACCGAGAGAAATGTCACGACGTAAAGCGTCAATGCGCACGCTGTCGCTTCCTCCGGCCCCACGTGCAGCACGCTGGTGAGCACGTAAATAATGGCGACCTGGGATCCACCGCCGATCGCCGGTAGTTGTGCAAAGGAGCCAAACAAGCTGCCCGCCATCAGCAGGATAGTTTGTGCCGGAGGGATCGCCGCCAGTTCAGGAACGGCAAATGAATGCACAATAACCACGTAGGTGAGCGCGATCAAACCCCAAGTGAGGAATGAATAAAAAAGCGCCTCCAGGAATGCGCCCCACCCGGCAATGGCATCCAGCCCGTGACTAAAGGCGAGGATTTTTTCGTGGACTCCATGAGCGAACTTCTTTGAAATTACGCCGAGCGAACGGCTTGCCAGATCAGCCATTTTTGGCCCGGAGATTCGAATCGCGACGGCGATTAACGCCAAAACCAGCGCGGCCGCGATCCCGAAATATCCGGCCCGGCGAAACTGCTCATGATACGGAAGGTTTCGTACCGAGGGACTGATCGAAAGCGTCACCGCGATGATGCCGGCAGCGGCCAGCAGATCGAACACGCGTTCGACAGCGTACACCGCCAGCTGGGAGGTGAAGGTCACTTGCTGCCGCCGGGCGACAAGGTACGGTCGAACGAATTCGCCCAGGCGACCGAGGATCGCCACAGAAGTAAAACCGATGAATTGGGCCGGGATCATCTGGGCCGGAGTGGCCGGCTTGGTGGGACGTAGAAACACGCTCCAGCGAAAGGCGCGGGTAATGTACGCGCCATAGGTCAGCAGCATAGCCAGAACCAGCCGCGACCAGCGAATGGAATCGAAGGTATGGGTCAGCGTGGCCCACTCAAAGCTCTTCAAAGTCCGAAATTGGACGTAGACGAGAATCACCAGGAGGGCAAAGATTCCGCCCATAACAAGCCATCGATGTCGTTTCATGCAGGTCTTTTTACGTTTCCTTGTCGGAATTCATTTTGCTGGCGTGTCGGCAATTGCAGCCATTGAAAGCCACGGCGCGTGGGTGGATTGGTGGTGCACTTCCCGCAGTTTCCGCTGATTGAAGTCATGGATTACACGTTCCACGTAACGACGGGTTTCCGCATAGGGTGGGATGCCATGATAGCGGTCCACGGCTGCCGGACCCGCATTATAGGCGGCCAGGGCGAGAGCAATGTCATCGTGGTAATACATCAGCAGCGCGTCAAGATACGCTGTGCCGCCGGCGATGTTCTGCTCCGCCGCAAAACTATCGCGCACACCCAGGTCTTTCGCGGTTGCCGGCATCAACTGCATCAAACCGCGCGCGCCCACGCGAGAAACCGCGTGGGTTCGGCCGGCGCTTTCCGCACGCACCACGCTGGCCAGCAAGTCTGGATCAAGATGATGTTGCGCGCCCGCCTGCTGCAGCAACACAGGAATATCGGCGTGCGAAGTGGTTTGCGACTGGGACAATCCGGTTGCCTGGGTTGCTGTGCTCGGCAAAACTGCTTCCGCCTGGACGGTTTCCACGGCGACAACGTCTGTGGCTGCCAAATCCAGATAATTCTCGTCTGAGGATGTCAAATACAGCCGAACTTGCCCATCTACCATTTTCTGGTGATCGCAAATCAGGGCCGAACCATTGCGCAGCGTCACGCGCTCCGCGGCATGAGCCCCTGAGACGGAACCCATAAAGCCCGCCAAGGCTGCAAGCAGCGCGAGTTTGCAATACGTTTTCATCCAGATTCGATCAACCTTCAAGAATCTCAGTCGGCACGCGCCGGGGCCGGTCGCCGCGGCGACCCCGGTCCACCCGCGACTCTTCCTTCAGCATACGCAAAATCGCCTGGGCCGCGCCATCATGCTCGTTGCTGCCGGTCACACTCCAGCCATTCGCGGCAGCCATCGCCAACAATTCCGGCGGCGAGTTTTCCATCACCACCGCACAGCCGGCATAGGCCAGCATTTCAGCATCATTCATATTGTCGCCGATGGCGACAATTTCCGCAGCGTCGATGCCGCGGTCCACAGCCAGCCGCGCCAACGCGCTGCCCTTGGAGCAGCCGTTTGGCATCAGGTCCACGATGGAAAGATCGCGAGCAGGATACTCCGTGCGGTGGATGGAAATAATCTTCCGCAAGCTTTCTGCGTCGGCGCTCGATTCATCCAGGACGGCAAGGCCGTCCCGCATGACGGCGAGGGTCCCGCAAATCATTGCCTGCACCGGCTGTTCGCCGCCATCAAAGGCGCGCTCCAATGGGCGTACTGCTTCGAGTTCGTGCAGGTTCGCCTCCACCCAGCGCGAGAGCCGTGCATGTAGCGCCGCGATATCTTCCACAACCAGGGCGCCAGGGCCGGTGCGGTCAAACGTGAAGACTAGCGAATTTCGAAAATCATGTAACTGGCGGCAGACCTGCAACGCGGTTTCCACCGGCATCCCAATGCGGTCGATGGGGCGTCCACCGAAAGTGCGGGTGATGGCGCCGTTGGAACTAATGAGAACTGTTTCCCGGTCGAAGCCGAGCTGGGTCAGCATGGTCCAAGCAAAACTGTGTCGTCGCCCGGTGGCGAAAACGACCTCAACTCCACTGGCGACAGCTTTGCGCAGCGCCGCAGCGGTCGCTTCAGTCAGAACTCCTTTGCTGTTGAGAAGCGTCCCATCAAGATCGCAGGCAAGGATCCGCGGAGAGTCGGGCTGGCAAGGTGGCATACTCCCAGTCTAATCGGCTGGTGGCCCATTCAAGCCCTCTCGCGCCTGGTCGCCGCGGCGACGCTTGAGCGGGGACAAGATGGAAGACGTGGCATCGCCCGAAACCATCCCGCCCGGCAGCAGTTCCGGAGACTCCAAACAGGTTGCCGCACTCGCGGCAGCGAAAATCCTCCGCCGCCTCCGCTCCGGCAATCTCCGCTCCACACCCGATGCAGTGCAATCGGTGCGCGGTTGGTGGCTCAGAAAGTGCTTGCTTTTCCATCATGGGATACGTCTAGCGTATCAGGTCACCCCCACCTATTTCCCCACACCCCAACCCGCCCGCGCTTTCCACCACCAGGCAAAATCGCGATGCGATACATTGAAACCTGAACCACCCGCCGGGCTGGGTTGAATCTGGATTCATTCCACGTCTAACGCGGGTGTATCATCGCACGCAATGGACACAGCAAGCATCATTCTTAGCGTACTAACTATAGTTGCGATCATCGTGGGGCCAATCCTTGCGTTGAGAATTCAGCGGCAGCTTGACAATGAGCGCGAAAAGAGGAATCGCAAACTCTGGATATTCAGAACCCTGATGTCTTTCAGAGCAACCGGTCTCGCTCCACTCTTCGTTCAAGCGTTGAACTTGATCGACGTAGATTTCGACGCCAATAATGAGAAAGAGAAAGCCGTCCGCAATGCCTGGAAAGTGCTGCTAGATCATTTCGGCGATATAGGCAGAGATGGTGTTCAGGCTAACACCACAGAAACGACGACCAGATTGAAGACTGAACTTTTGATGTCAATGGCTAAATCACTCGGCTATGATTTCGATGAAGTCCAAATTAAGAAAGGTTCATACTACCCTACAGGTTTGGGAAGTGTAGAAGAAGAGCAACATGCTCTCC
Source organism: Acidobacteriota bacterium (assembly GCA_021780095.1). The sequence continues at coordinate 5,898 of JAJXZK010000206.1, forward strand.
GTCGTGAACTGCTTGAAGTTCTCGACGGTAAGCGCCGGATTCCAGTGGGCGTTTTTGAGGAAAAGTTTCCACCCATTACGTTAGAACCGAAACGAGAAATATCCGCTACATCACCCGATGTTAAGAGGCCGTCAGGTCAGTAACTTTCGTGAGCTTTGCAACAAGTCCTGGCCCCTGCTGATTTATCAAACTCGCGGACGCCTTGATGACCGGGCCTGTGATGGTTCCTGTAAAAGCCAATTCGTAATCGCCCTTTATGCCGAGCACGTTCTGAATTTGTGGGTTGAAATTTCTCACTAGAATGCGAGCTGAAATGTTCTTTTCGTCTGCTTGATATTTGCCGGTGTAGACATAGGCATTGTCGCCGCCAATGACTTGCCCGTTCACAAATACCACAACACCGCCATCACCGCCTTGGGTACCCTCATATTGAACTATCCATAAACCTTCAATCATTCTTTCTCCTGCCCTCCGTGTTTTGACGGCCTCGTTTACTCTACATTCTAGTCAGCAAAGGCACATCGTGGCCGGGTTCCCCCTCCACCATCGCCTCGCCGAACCTACCTACTTATTCGGCGCATCCCCAGCACCATACACCAAAAACGGCGCATCCTCGCCATAGCCGCGCTCGATCCCCGGGCCTTTTAGCGTAAGCCACACGGCGTATTCCCCGTTGGTCAACTTCAGTTTCGGGTCGCTCAACTGGATGGCCGCCGTCGCGATAAAACTTCCATCCTTCGCGGTCAGCCACCCCACCGGCACTTCCTCCAGTTTCGAACCTTTTTCATCGACCAGAACGAAGCTGCCTTTCCAGTCTTTGGACGGGCGCTGCGCCAACTTGCCGACCGGAGTAATGCGCGCCAGCGTCCAGACGACATCGTCCGGAGAAAATGAATGACTTGGTTCCATCTGGATGGTGCATTGGCCGGCCCGCAAATAATTCGTCGTCGACGCATGATTGGGGCTTTGCGGCAATGGAGGAGAAAAGACGCACGATTTGCCGATCGCCAGCGAACTGATCCGAACTGTTTCCCGCGCACTGGGAGGGGAGACTGTGAATTGTTTGGTCGATCCAGCCACAATTTTTCCAGTGGCATCGGCAGCCGCAATGCGCAGCCGATACACCCCAGGAATTACGTCCATGGCAAGATTCCAGACCGGCTCAACAGAAGTCCAGTCCAACCTGCCAACGATCGTGCCCATCATCAGTCCGGTGTTCATCTGTTGCAGTTGCATCGCCACTTCCACATGGGGCGGAGGTGGAGCGTCGGAGGACCAGAACATTCCCGTGCTGACAATTTGGGTTCCCGTATGGCCGCCGCGATGCGGAAAATATTCCATTTGCGTGCCAAGTTGCAGCGCCGAACCGGCATCCGAAGAAGGCAATTCGAGCGCCTGTCGCAGCGCAGCCGAACCTTTGGACAACTCCTGCAATTGCACCAGACTGGGTGCGGCGTAGAACGTGGGAGCGTTTACAATCGCTTCTCGGCGCTGCGACGTGATAGACACCGCATGGAGTCCTCCATCCATTTGTTTCGGGTCAAGATGCAGAACAAGATCGTACGCCGCCATTTGATCCTGCTGGATTTCCTGGAGGGTATCGTTTGCAAAATTGGAGATCCAGCCTTCCAGATGGTCGTCCCGCGTCAGAAGCATCCATGGGCCAAAGCCAACCGTGTAGTAATACGGGAACAGTCCCCGCAGGCGGCCGATTTCCTGAAAGCTGTCGGCGGCATAAATCACCGCGCCCGCGCTGCGAGCGGCAAATGCCACGTCGTGGGCCTCAAAGTTTTCGTACATCAGCACATCGTTGTCGAAAACCATCTCGTGAAAAATGTCGCCCAGCGACATCACAACACGGCGCCCAGGTAGATCGCGCATGCTTTCAATGGCGAGCGATGCGGTCCGGCGCCAGCCGTCGAGATCGGTTTCGGCGGGGTTTTCGCTGCGAATCCTCTTGAGCTCGTCAATCACCGTGGCCATGTCACGCGTATAGGCAGTCTGCTCGCCGCCATCGTCCAGAATGGAAACGTTCCAATCCAGGTTTGGCTTCGCCGTCAGGCTGGTGATCGCGTCGTCGATCGCATCGTCGCGGAACTGCGGCCCATCGAACGGAAGGACGATCAGCAGGTTGGGGCGGTCCTCCGGCTGTCCGGTCTTCGGGTTGAGGGTTTGGTCCCAGGGCCGGGAAAGTTGGAAGCTGCGCGGTTTGCCGTCCACGTTCAGGATCAGGTCGGACGCCTTCAGGTCTTTGACCGCCGCGACCGTGGTATGGCCGAAAACATGGATCGGAATTCGCAGCGTCTGGGCCTCTTGCATCGACGTCGGCAATTTCGGTCGCATGGCAGAGGGGGCATTTGTCTGCCCATACATCGGCGCTCGAAGAACCGCGCTGCAGACCACCAAGATGAAGATTGCGATCCATTCCTGCAGATGTTTTTTGCTCACCGCAACTCCCAGGTACTATCCAAAAATATTCAAGCTTTTAAGGTCACCTATTGGACGGATTTCCTGGTGAACTGGCTCACCCCCTGAATCACGAGAGTGAAAGTACCCGGCATTCGCCCGCTTTTCTCCTGGCACAATTCGTATACTTACATTCACTTCAGAATCGTATAATTTCATCTATACTGCGTTGTATGGCAGACCTCTACACACCCCGCGATGCCGCCCAGCGCCTCGGCATCTCCTACCCAACCATCAAGCAATGGCTCTATCGCGGCAAGCTGCGCGCCGTCAAAACTCCGGGCGGCCACTACCGCATTCACGAGCGCGAAATTGAAGCAATGCTGCATCCCGGTGCGCCCTCCGCCATCAAGCAGAAAAAGCTCACCTCCTCGGTCAGCGGCCGCAACCAACTGGTTGGCAAGGTGGTGCAGGTCCGCTTCGACGGCCTGCTCGCGCAAGTCAAAATCGCCATCGGCGACCAATGTATCACCTCCATCATCACCGCCGACGCCGCCCGCGAGCTGCAACTGCGTCCCGGCATCAAAGCCGCCGCCCTTATCAAGGCCACGGAAGTGATGGTGGTCCGTGTCTAGCCCGCTCCGCAGATTATTTCTCGTGTGTGCTGTCTTGCTGCCAGCGCTGTTCGCGTCCGCGCAAACAAAAACCCTGCGCATCGCCGCCGCCACGGACCTGCAGCCGGTGCTCCCCTCCCTCATCCACAATTTCGAGAAACCCTCCGGCGCAAAGGTCGAAGTCTCCTACGCCTCTTCCGCTACCCTGGCCACGCAAATTCTGAACGGAGCGCCCTACGATCTTTTCCTCGCCGCCAACCTTGCCTTCCCGCAGAAAGTTGTCGCCGCCAACCTCGCCGACGAGTCCGCACCCATCACCTACGCGCAAGGATCTTTGGTCCTCTGGGCGCGCCATGGTCTCTTCCACCACGGCCTCAACATGCAATCTCTCACCAGTCCCACTGTACATAGCATCGCCGTCGCCAATCCAGTCCACGCACCCTACGGAGCTGCCGCCATGGCCGCGATTCAATCCCTGAACCTGAAGTCCGCGCTGCAGCCGAAGCTGGTCTTCGCGGAGAACATCGCGCAGGCCGCGCAATTCGGTCAGTCCGGCAACGCCGACTGTGCCTTGATTTCGAAAACTCTTGCCATCACCAAAACCATGCAGCAGGCAGGCAGATTTGTCGTCGTTCCTGTCAGCGCCTATCCACCCATCCTGCAAGGCGCAGTTGTTCTGCGCAACGCATCTGACAAACAAGCGGCACTCGCCTTTCTTCGCTATCTGCAATCTCCGGCTGGGCGCAACCTGCTCGCGACCGGCGGCCTGGTACCACCCGCGCAGTAAAACGTCGCAACAAGAAACGACAACCATGGACACGGTCGCACTGCTATTAACGCTTCGCCTCGCACTGCTCACCACCTGCATCCTGCTAGTGATCGCCGTGCCGCTGGCCTACTGGCTCGCGTTTACCGGCAGCCGCGCAAAAGTATTTGTCCAGGCCGTCTGCGCGCTCCCCATCGTGTTGCCGCCCACCGTGCTCGGGTTCTATCTGCTGGTCGCCCTCGGCCCGCGCACCGCCTTCGGTCGCGCCCTCACCCATCTTCTCGGCCATCCGCTCGCTTTCTCCTTTGCCGGATTAGTAGTCGGCTCCGTCATCTACAGCCTGCCCTTCGCCGTGCAGCCGTTGGCCGCGGGCTTCGCCGCTGTCGATCGCGGGATGCTCGACGCCGCCGCCACCCTCGGCAGCAGTCGCTGGGACAGAATGCGGCGCGTCGTTCTCCCTCTCTCTCGCGGGTCGCTGCTCACCGCTTCTGTGTTGAGCTTCGCCCACACCATCGGCGAGTTCGGCGTCGTCCTCATGATTGGCGGCAACCTCCCCGGCGCAACCCGCACGCTCTCCATCGCGCTCTACGATCAGGTCCAGGATTTTCAATATACCCAGGCCAATCGCACCGCGCTCTTTCTGCTGGCAATTTGTCTGATCGCGCTGATGCTGCTCTACAGCCAGCGCACCGACCGCAATGCCGGACGAAATCTCAGGAGCGGCGACCTTGTCTGACGCATCAACTCCAAGCCGCGAGCTGGCTGACCCAACGCATCCCAGCGCCGGCAAC
>JAJXZK010000461.1:0-19838 GCA_021780095.1 Acidobacteriota bacterium
TGACATCGTTCTTCGTGCCGACAAATGTCTTGAGCTGTTCCAGCACGCGCTGGTACAGGGCGCGAAATTCCGGAGTGCGATGATGCAGGTCAGCGGCAGCCATGGCAAACTGCGCCGCTGGCAGCAAAGGAGTCGGGCCGGGAGTAAAGAGACGCGTCTTATGGAACATGCTTCCATTCTAGTGAAAAAACAAGCGTTTTGCCGCACGCCTATAATTAGAGGATTGCGGTCTTTTTTGGCAAAAAATTAAAAGGCGGTGGTTGCGGTGAGCTTGACGGACAAAGTGCAGCAGGACATGGTCGCGGCAATGAAGTCGCGCGAGGCAGATCGCCTTTCGACCCTCCGCATGATGAAATCCGCCCTCAAGAATAAGGAAATCGACAAACGCGCGCCGCTCACCGATGCCGAAGCCGAGCAGGTGCTGGTCACCATGGTCAAGCAGCGCCGGGATTCCATTGAGCAGTTTACCAAGGGCAACCGCATGGACCTGGTGGAGAAAGAAGCCGCCGAAATTCCGATTATTGAGGGCTATCTGTCCAAGTCCGCATCCCCAGAGGACATTCGCAGCAACGTCGAAGCCGTCATCGCGGAAATGTCCGCCGCCGGCAACAAACCAACCCCGCGCGATATGGGAAGCGTGATGAAAGCAGTGCAGGCTAGGTTTCAATCCGCCGGAATGCGCGCCGACGGCAAACTGGTCAGCGAACAAGTAAAAGCCGCCCTGGCTGGCTGAAACCAGCTCGCCTTCATTCCACACTGTTGAAGAGGCTTTCTAGGACTTTCCCGCTCGTTGACCCAGCGCTTTTTCCGGCATGACCACCACAATGGTCCCCTCCGGAATCGACCCCTCCAGCAAATTGATTTTTCCCTCTTTCACGATCCCTCGAAGCGGTCGTACCGGTGGCGCTTCTTCGGCAATCGGCGAACTGGGCGAGCTGCCTACGCCAGCCTTCACCTCCGACTTCCGGCGCATCCCGCGATCCATCGCTTGGTTCGCCAACTCGTCGGCCTTTTTGTTCTTGCCTCGCAGCACATGTTCAATCTGGAAGGCCTCCAGCTTGGCAATACGTCGTTTGGCCTCCTCATATAGCGGTCGTAGATCCGGGCTCTGCACGCGATATTGCCCACGAATTTGCTTCACCATCAATTCCGAGTCTGAAACAACTCGCAGCCGTGGATGCCCTTTGGCCAGTGCAAATTCCAGCGCCGCCAGCAGGCCCGAGTATTCTGCAACATTGTTGGTTCGCATCCCGAGAAACTCGCTCAGTTCGCCCAGGATCTTTCCGTCCCCCCCCAGAATCACCACCCCATAGCCGGATGGACCGGGATTGCCGCGCGATCCCCCATCCGTGTAGGCGACGGCCCAGTTGCCGGCGGCCGGTTTGCGGGCTGAATCATTGGAAAAAAATGAGGATTGGGCGTCCCCGGAGGGTCGATTGGAAACAGGAGTCATGACGCCCAGTGTAGAGCAAAATCAGCCACACCATCTTCTCGCACCACGGGCCGCTTTCCATAAGAGACCGGTCATTCCAGCCCGAACCAAAAGAAAGAAAGGGAGAACGGCGCTCCAGATGGAGCCTGCCGCCCCCCCCCCAAGCCCCCCCAATACGCTGGATCGGCTCACGTTTGGCAAAAGCTGCCGTCAAAACATTGGAGACATACTCGATGGAGTCACAGCGATTCGCCATCCTTACGCAAGATGCCTTTGCTTCCCCACAAAGCCGAACTGCATCCTCCCAGATACAATCAAGACCAAGGATGTACGCAGAAAGTTCAGCGCGGCTGCAGGACGCGGAGCTCATCCGCGAGGCGCAAAAAGGGTCCCGTGAGGCCTTTGATGCGCTTGTGCGCCAGTACGACCAGGCCGTGCTGCGCCTCGCCATGCACCTGACGGGTTCAGAACAGGATGCGCAGGACATCCATCAGGAAGCGTTCCTGAAGGCCTATCGCCACATCGGCAGCTTTCGCTTCGAGTGCTCCTTCTATACATGGATCTATCGCATCGTCACCAACCTGTGTCTGGACCTCCTGCGCCGCCGCAAAACTCGCCGCGAAGATCCGGCAGTGATCGTCGACGCGACCGGCGAGGAACACGACACCATGGTCAATGTGTCGGACGATCGCGCCATGGCGAATCCCGGGCGGGAACTCGATCGAAAAATATTGGCGGAGAAAATTCAAACAGCGTTAGCGACGTTGACTCCACGCGAGCGCACTGTGTTTGAGCTGAAGCATTACCAGGGTTTGCGGCTGCGGACCATTGGCGAGATGTTAAACACAACGGAAGAGACAGCGAAGAACACGCTCTTTCGTGCCACCCGTAAACTGCGGACACAGTTGTCAGTCGTGCGATAAAAGACGGTAAAAAAATGATCTACTTTTCCAACTTCAGGAGCAGGCCATGAAATGCGATCACGCACAAGAGTTGATTGTGCAGTACATCTATGGAGAGCTGTCCGACGAACACAGTCACAGCCTGGAACTTCACATGGCGGGCTGTGAATTTTGTCGAGCTGAGCTGCAGGCCTACCAGGCGCTTCGACAGACACTGTCTCTGACGCCGGTCGAGGAACCCTCCCCCAACTTCCTCGCCCAAAGCCGTGTCCGGCTGGATGATGCACTGGATCTGTTGCCGCCTGCTAGCTTGTGGATGCGATTTGAAATCGGATGGCAGGGATTTCTTGCCCAGTTGCACGCCGCACCCGGCATGGCGATGGCCGTCGCCGTGGTGGGCCTGGGTATTGGAGCCTCGGCTGGACACTACTGGAAGCATTCGCTGGAACACCACCCTGCCGCCCAGCTTGCCGCGGCGGTCGCACCCGCGGTAGGCACTGCAGCTCCGTCGGTCTATAACGTAAGCCAGATTGTGCAGCACCCGAATACCGACATGGTAGAGGTCCATTTCAATACCATGGTGCCCGCCACGGTCGAGGGTTCGATCGACGACCCAGAGGTGCGAAAGCTGCTGTTGATGGCCACCCAGAATGCCGTCGATCCAAATGTCCAAAGCAATTCTGTCGCTCTGCTCGCGGCACAATGCAAGGCCGGTCACTTCTGTGAGGATGGGCCCGTGCGGACTGCCCTGATGGTCGCTTTACGCTATGACCGCGACCCTGCAGTGCGCTTGAAAGCTCTGGAAGGCCTCAAACCGTATGTGGGCCAGGATGTCCGGGTGCGAGATGCCGTGCTCGAATCTCTGATGCATGACCCCAGCCAGTCCGTTCGCAGCCAGGCGTTACAGATGCTGGAGCCTGTCCAGGCAGACAGCAGTGTACGCATGGTGCTGCAAAACGTCTCCACTGGTGACGACAATCCGGCCATCCGCGAAGCGTCACTAAAAGTTCTTCAGGCAATTCCCCCCACGGAATAAGCGCACCAACTGTCCTGATACAGTAAGGCGCGGAGCCGAGTTGCGGATCGGACATAAAATAAGCCGCCAGCGCGCATTGGACTACAGAAGTGAATCTATGAAACATCGACCGTTCCTATTGAGTCTTGCCTGCCTTGTTCTGCTTGTGCTGCCAGCTGCAGCCGGCACGCATCCCATGGAACCGATCGTCGGCATGAGCAGTTCTCACCATCGCGGCGGATATCTTGGCGTAGATTTCGAAAACCTGACTAAGCAACAACGAAAAAAGCTTCATCTGGCTTCGAATGAAGGGGTCGAAATTGCCGCCGTGGACCACGATGCGCCGGCTGGAAAAGCCGGGCTGCATGCCAATGATGTGATCGTGAAGTTCGCCGGCAAAAAGGCTGAGAGCGCCGAAGGCCTAACCGACGCGCTGCATAAAATGAATCCCGGAGAATCCGTCGTGCTGGATATTGTCCGCGACGGCAAACCCATGGAGATCACGGTTGTGCTGGCAGACCGCGATACGGTCGAGAAGGAAGCCTGGTCGCAGCACTACACCGTTCCCGACCCCAGCGCGCAAACAGCGACGCAGGCGCCTGTCCAGCCTCCGCCGCCCAGTGGATTTTTCGGCGTGGCTTCCTCCGACATTGGCAAGACGTTCAGTTCGAATGGCGGCCTCATGAGCTATATTCCAGGCACGCCTCCGTATACCGGCATCACTCTGGACGTTTTAAATCCGCAGCTGGCACACTACTTTGGCCTGAAGAATACGACCGGTTTGCTGGTCAAGAGCATCGATCGCAACAGCCCCGGCCTGCGCGCCGGCGTGCAGGCCGGCGACGTGATCTGCAAGGCGGACGAGGTACCGATGACCTCTCGCAGTAAATGGAATCACGCGCTACGGCAAAATAAGAAGGCGTCGATCAAGCTGCAGATCCTGCGCAATCGCCAGCCGCAAATTTTGATTCTGACTCTAGCCGCCAGCAAATCCTGAGCAGGTCACTGTGCGCGGCTTATGCCGCGGCGACGCTGCCAGGCAGAGTGGGTCGGCTCAATCCATACATCAACGCAGCGCCCAGTGCCAACGTGATCGCTGCGGCCAACAATCCGACCGAAAAGAAATGTGTGCGGTCCACCAACCAGCCCATCCAGAACGGACCGAAGAAACCGCCCAGACAGCCGATCGCGTTAATGACGGCGATGCCCGCGACGCCATTCTCTCCAAGGTGTTCTGTTGCTGCAACCCAGAACAGCGGCATGGCGGAGCAGATGCCTAGCGCCGCAATCGAAAATCCTGCCACGCTGACCGCGACCACATGGGTGACCGAGGCGATGTACATTCCCAAAGCTGCTGCCAGAAATGCGAGCACCACGTGCCACCTTCTCTCCCCCGAGCGGTCAGAATGCCGCGACCACAGAACCATGCCCACCGTCGCAATGACATAGGGTAACGCCGTCATCCAGCCCGTTTGCGCCACCGGAAGTCCTTGCGACGTGAGGATGCGTGGAATCCAGAATCCCAGCCCATACAGTCCAATCATCAGGATGAAATAGCCCAGCGCAAAGCCCAGCACGGTACGGCTGCGCAATAAATGGATCCACGAGGCATGCGCGGTCGTCGGTCGCGACTCACCGGAGATGGCAGCGACCAGCCACGACGACTCTTGCGGCGACAGCCAGGTCGCTTTCTTCGGTGAGTCCGCAAGGATCTTCGGAATCATCAGGCCGACGACAATGGCGAGTCCGCCTTCCAGCACAAACAGCCACTGCCAGCCCCTAAGTCCGGCAATGCCATTCATCTTCAGGATGGCCATCGACAACGGCGCGCCGACCACGGTCGATAGCGGAATCGACACAATGAACAGCGACATCAGGCCGCCGCGCACAGAAGCCGGCAGCCAGAAGGTTAGATACAACACTACGCCCGGAAAAAATCCGGACTCCGCCGCTCCCAGCAGAAAGCGCATCACCATGTAGGAACTGCTGGTGTGCACCAAGGCAAATCCTGCCGAAACCAATCCCATCAGAACCAGCAACACCGTCAGCCACAACCGCGCGCCGACTTTCGCCAGCATAAAGTTACTGGGCACTTCAAACGGGACATAGCCCACAAAGAAAATTCCCGCACCAATGCCGAACAGCGTATTGCTCAGCCCCAGATCGCTGTTCATCGTGAGTGCCGCGAAGCTAACGTTGACGCGATTGAGAAACGCGGCAAGATAAAGCAACATTAGGAACGGAATTAGCCGGAAAGTGATGCGCCGATAGATTCGCTTCAGATCCAGTGCGGTATGTGTTGGATCCGTTGCGGCGAGTGAGGGATTGGATAAGTTCATGGTCGTCTCGCTACATCCACGTCAGGCTTCCCCAAGTATAAGCAGACCCGCTCGATGACGACACGCGCGGCGGACGCAGCAACTGAGAGTACGCCCCTCGATGTTTGTGGTTGCCCGCCTGATCAATATTCCGACAAGTCCTTGTTCGCCACTTCCGGAAGACGTCGCGCCAGCAATGGAGTGACAAAGAGCACCGCAAATAACGTGGTGACCATACCGCCCACCACCACCCGGGCCAGCGGCTGCTGTGCCTGCGCTCCAATGCCATTGGAAAGCGCTGCCGGCAAAAGTCCCAGTCCAGCGGCCATACAGGCCATCACCACGGGCCTCATTTCCACCAGACATCCGTGCAGTAATCCCGTCTCCTCGCCGAGCTCGTGTTGCATATGTCGCACGCCACGCAAGAACACAACTGTGCCCAAAGTGTTTAGCCCCAGCACGGAGGTAAATCCAACCGCTGCGGAAATGCTGAAAGACGTATGCGTGATGAGCAGCGAGAAGATGCCGCCGATCATCCCGAAGGGAATAACCGCCATCACGATCAACGCATCTCGAACAGAAAGAAATAGCACATATAAGAGCCCGAGAATGATGATCAAGCTCACGGGAACAATAAATTCCAGGCGATGCAATTCGGCCTGCAGGCTTTCGAATTCGCCCGCCCATGCGTACTCATACCCAGTTGGCAATTTGACGTGTTGCTGCAGCCGGGCCTGCAGATCTTGAATTGTGCTTTGCAGGTCGCGACCCCGTACGCTGAACTTGATGGGGACGTACCGCCGCCCCCCTTCGCGATAGATCGCGAACGCGCCGTCACGAATGCTGACGTCCGCGACTTCTCCCAACGGAACCATGTTGCCATCGGGCGACGGCAGCAGAATCTTGCGGATCACATCCGGATTGTCCCGGTCTGCGAGCGGATAACGAACCACCAGGTCGAAGCGCCGATCTCCGAGGATCATTTGCGTGATGGGCGTACCGCCGACTGCAGCCTGAATCGCATTGTTGATGTCCTGCGCCGCCAGTCCATAGCGGGCCGCTTTGCCCCGGTCGATCTGGATCAACAGATTGGGCTGCCCGCCTACCTTGAAGATGCCCGCGTCCTGCACGCCCGGCACAGATTTCATGATCTTCAGGATTTGCTCCGACAGAGTCGACAACGTGTCGAAGTCATTGCCGAACAACTTCAGGGAGTTTTCGCCTTTGACGCCGGACATCGCTTCTTCCACGTTGTCCTGAATATTCTGCGAAAATCCCAGCACCACGCCGGGATACTTCGCCAGCTTCGACTGCATCTCCTCGATCAGCTTGTCTTTGCTGCCGTGCAGGTATGCCGGCCACTCCTTTTCCGGCTTCAGATCTGTATAAATCTCCACATTGTTGAATGTCGTCACGTCCGTGCCATCATCCGGCCGGCCCACTTGCGAAACTGTCTGTGTGACTTCGGGAAACTTATCCAACGTGGTGCGCATCGAATCCGCAATAGCAACAGACTGGCGAAAGGAGATGTCCTGCGGCAACGTAGCACGAATCCACAGGTTGCCCTCTTCCAGGGCGGGCATGAATTCTCCACCCACAAATCGGAAAATGAAGATCGTCGCCAGCATCAGCATCACGGCGCCAATCAGTACCGCGCGAGAGAACTTCAGCGCGAACTTGAGCCATGGCTCATACACGCGGAGCGCGTGCCGAATCAGCCAAGTCTCCTTCCCTGTTGTAATCTCTTTCGAAGCTGTGATGAACCCCAGTACAGGCGCAAAGATCACGGCATAAATCAAGGCTCCAACCAGCGCAAAGCCGTACGTCATCGACATGGGAGCGAAAATCTTGCCCGGAACGCCTTCCATCGTGAAAAGTGGAAGAAACGACGTCAGAATGATCGTCGTCGAAAATATCACGGGCGTCGCGCCTTGCTTAATGCCTTCGACGATCAGATCAGCCGTCGATTCATCCTCCAGCCGGTTGGTCAATTTGCGATAAATATTCTCCAGCACAATGATTGCAGCATGAACGAGAATCCCAAAATCAATCGCTCCAATCGATATCAGATTGGCGGAGTGATCCGTCAGTACCATTAGCGTCACGGCAAACAGTACCGAGAACGGAATGGTGAGGGTCGTCAGCAGCGTCGTTCGGAAGTCTCCGATGGTCACCACGAGCACCAGGGTGACCAGAACCAGCCCCGTCAGAATAATGTGCTCGACCGTGTCGGTCGTAATGTGGATCAATTTGGTGCGATCGTAATACGGTTTGATTTGCATCCCCGGCGGCAGCAAGTTGCCGTGGTTCAAATGCAAAACCTTCTGCTTCAGTGCTCGCAACGCCGGTAAAGATTGCTCGCCCTTCTGCAGCAAAACAATGCCTTCGACAACGTTGCTGTCGTTGTTGTGCCCCACACGCCCTAACGGCGGCTGAAAGCCTTTTTTCACCGTGGCGACGTCGCGTACCAGAACAGGAACGTTATTGTGCTCAGCAACCACAATGTGCTGAATATCATCGATGGTTTTTAACAGCCCGATGGAGCGCACGTTCACATTTTGCGCGCCCAGTGCAAGATAGTCGCCGCCTACGTTGGCGTTGCTGTTCTGGATGGCATTCACCACCTGAGTCAATGTCACGTTGTGCGCCAGCAAGCTGTTCGGATCTACGACCACCTGGTATTGCCGCGTCGTTCCGCCAAACGTGGTCACATCGATAATGCCCGGAACCTGTTTGATTTCCCGCGTGACCAGCCAGTCTTGTGTTGCTTTCAGCTCATTCAGCGAATACCCGGGACCGGTCAGGATGTATCGATAAATTTCACCGATCGGCGACGTGGGCGAGAGCGTCGGCTGCAGATTGTTCGGCAACGTCAGTGTCTGCAAGTGGTACAGCACTTCTTCGCGATCATGGAAATAGTCGCTGTCGAAGCTGAAATAAAGCTTCACATCGCTCAGGCCAAAAATGCTGATCGAACGCACTTGTTCCAGGTGCGGAGAGCCGTATACGGCATTTTCGACCGGGATCGTGACCTGCTGCTCCATCTCTTCCGCGGACCATGCCGGGTTTTGCGTAATGATTTCTACCAGCGGCGGCGAAGGGTCGGGATAGGCTTCAATGTCAAGTTGGGTACAGGCATATCCGCCGACCATCAGCATGGCGACAAAAATCACCACTACGATGACACGGTATTCAATGAGCTTGCGAATTAGCCCGCCCATAGCTATTCTCCTGCAGGCGCGCGCAACAGCGCCGCCCCAAGTGTTACGACCTGATCGCCATCGTGCAGACCGCTCAGAACGACAATGTTCTGCTGCTGCATCTGTCCAACTTTCACGGCACGCCGCTCGTACTGGCCTGGAGAAGTCTGGACAAAAACAGAATCGAAATTATTCTCGTGAATCACTGCCGCGGACGGCACAAGAACTCCCTCTGTCGAGGAGCGGTCGATCAGAATGTTGGCGAACATCTGCGGCTTCAGCTTCATCTGCGGATTCGCCACCACCACCCGCACTTTCACCGCGAGCGTGCTGGGATCCAGCGATTGCGACAAGTTGTCGACCTTACCCGCCAGCGATAAATCCGGATACGCCGGAAACTTCACTGTCACTGGTCGGCCCACTCGAATGCTGGCCAAATCGCTCTGATAGGCATCTCCCAGAACCCAGACGTGATCCAGATTTGCAATCGTGGCCAACGGAGTCGCGTTGTCCAGCGAACGCTGCCATTCCCCTACAGCGGTACCGGTGTCGAGCACAACACCGCTGATGGGAGCGCGGATCGGGGCTTGATCGCTATTGTTGTTCTCTGAAAAACCCAACTCGTGAATCAGCTGCCGCGCTCGTTCCTGCTCCGAATGAGCCGCTTCATCGGCCGCGACCAGCTGTTCGTAATCCGCCTTCGCCATCACTTCATGCTGTAGCAGCAGTTTGCCGCGGTTCAGCGCCTGGTCTGCCAGAAGCACCTGGATCTTGGCTTTTTCAAAATCGGAGCGCGCCTGCGCGATGTCGCCACTCTGCAGCACCGCGATCGTTTGTCCAGCCTGGACAGCTTGTCCAGGCAACACCGAAAACCGCACCAGGCGTCCACTCAGCGGCGGAAACACCTGCACCACTTTCGTCGGGTTGGCAACCACCCGCGCCGGAATATTGATCTGGTCGACGACCTTCTGACTATGCACAACGATTGTTTGCACAATGGTTTTCGACGCCGGCGGCGGCAGGTTCGATGCGGAATCCGAACTGCAACCTACCCCGCATAGCGCGAGGAACATTGTTGCCAAGGCCATGTGGACCGTTTTCATGGGAGAATCTCCGTTGCGGTTGCATCGCTAAGCTGATGAAGACTCAGCCATACCTGCGCGTTCGCGTTCAATGCATCCAGATTTGTTTGCCGATCGTCATGCAGCGCATTCAGATAATCCAGCAGCGTGTAGCTGCCGTGCCGATAGCCAAACTCCAGGTTGTTCAATATATTTCCAGCTTCCTGCACATAATGCGTGTTATAGCGCTGAGCCAATTTCTGTGCGGCCAGGTATGCCGCCCAGGCCTGATCGACATCCGACAGCACCTGGCTGCGCGCCGCAATCTCTGAAAAACGATCTGCTTGCGCAGTAAATCGCGCCGCCTGCTTTTCGCCTTGGTTGCGATCGAAAATACGCAGCGGGATGCTGACATAAAAGCCCGCCGAATTGTAGGTGCCGCTTCGGGTATATCCGGCGTCTAACGTGGGATCGACGGTGCCGTTGGCGTCCGCCAGTTTCACGTTGGCATCTGCCGCCAGAATGGACTGTTGCGCCGCACGAAAATCCGGCCGTGCCGCCAGGGCCTTTTGTTCCAGGTCCGGCAAAGATAGCGTAAGTTGCGGGGGGTCCAGCGTTCCGAGTATCGCGAAATCGCGGCTCGGACTCTCGAATCCAAGCAATTGCTGCAGCTGGTCGCTGCTTTGAACCAGATTGACCTGGGCATTCTCGTAATCGGACTCGAAGGCCGCCAATTGCAGATCGATCCGATCGAAGTCGGTCTGGCTAATTGAGCCCGCTTCCAGGCGTACATGAGTCAAGTCGACCGTTTTGCGGTAGCTGGTCAAGTTGCTATCCGCGAGTTTTAGTGCCGCTTCGGCCAACAACAGACCGGTGAATGCATTCTTCACCGCCAGAACGGTTTGCCGCTCGAGATCGTGGTATTGGCTCTCCGTCACTCGCGTAAAAGCACGCGCGCTCTCCAGCCGCCAGCGTCGCTTCTGACCGCGCTCAAACAGGCGCGAGACGTCGCCTGTGTACGCATACGGACTAGCAGGGTTGTTGGCCGGTAGCGTGACATCTGACCCGCTGAAGGTGAAGACCGGATTCTGCCGCAATCCGGCGGTAATCTCTTGGGAGCGTGTCGATTCCAGGTTCCGCTGCGCCGCCAGCAACGTCGGGTTCTTGCGCAAAGCCAGCGCCACCGCCTGCTGCATGGTCAGCGGGGCCGAAACGGCAACCGTCGTCTGTGCCTCGACATGCAGCCAGCCAAGCAGCAAAAATGCACAGATTCCTCCACGCAATTTCCGGGAGAGCATCATGAAGATTCCTTGTCCTTTGCAATCCGTTGCACGGCGCAGGCAGATCCAGCCGGAGAAATATCACTTACAACTCACTCACCACGAACCTAGGCGAAGAGTGAATAGAAACTTGTAAGGACAACAAAAGAATTCTGGAAGTAGCGCAACTAGGCGGAAACTGGGGGAGCGCGACCCTGAGTCGTTTGCCGGCGCCAGCAATAGGAGGGATGAAACTCTCGAGCAGATTCTAGCGGACGAGCCTCGAACATAGGGGCGAGCCCTGCGCTTCGCTCTTGCAGAAACACTGTCGGATGAAGATGAACCGGCGAGTGACCAGGGACGGCGGCTTCCATTCGGCGTACAATCTGTTCGCCATCCGCGGGCGTCACCATGGCCTGCAGGTCGTCCGTCATGGAGATGACGGGCAGCAACATCGCGACCAAAATCAGGTAGGAAACCCACGCCGCCGAATGCGAGTGAATACAATCTTTCGACGCGACGCTGCGTCGACTTCTGGAGCGGAGCAGTGCCACACCCAAGCTCACCGAAGCCGCCAGCCACAAAAGATTGAGTAGTAACTCCACGGATGTAGTAATTATCGTATGGTACAGGTGATTCTTCCTAGAGAATCTCGGCAAAAGATTCTGCGCGATTCACTGTTTTCTTGCTGCTAGTGGCGACGAAAATCCTTTTGCTGCATCTACTTGGAGTCGTGTAACAGCAATCTTTGGAGGGACACAATGGCATGGGACGAGTCGTTTATTTGCAATATCTGCGGCACGGTCAAGCTTGAGTCGAACCACTGGTGGATGGTTACCCTGGGAAGCGTGTTTTGCTTTGACGAGGGCCAGCCCTCCCGACACTTTACGCTTTTACTCTGGAATGAGGACCAGTCGAGAAATCCAGACGCCTACCACGTTTGCGGAGAAGGCTGCGCTTCCAAGGCGCTGGAACGCTTTATGTCTTCTGGAACGCTGGAGGGGACAAAAGTCGGCACCCGCACCTCCGCCGAATGACGACGTTTACATCACCATCGCCAGCTTTTCCAGTTCTGCCTGTATGCCATCAATCGAGTGCGAAATCCCGTCGCCCCGTAGCACGGCATCGCGAGCGCTCTGCCGCGAAACACCATAGCCGCGTCCAGCAAGAAAGCTGCTGATCAGGTCGGCCGCCTGCCAGCTGTCCAGCCCTTGCTGCAATAGGCCATCTCTCAGCTCCTGTAGCTCCAACGTCGGGAATTTCTCAATGTCTCTGCCAGCCGGCATTTCGCCTCCGCTTTTCCCCATCACGCATCCGATCGCCATCGCAACACAACTCCCCTGCCTAATAAGACTCGATATGCCCACTCTTTGTTGCTACGAGGCCGGAATTAATTTGGATTGGAAGAATCTATAAATCCCTCATCGGCAGCGGATCAACGCGCAACAGAAAAACTTTCGTCATTCTTCCACGGTTACCAAGACCTGATTCCATCATCTGCTTCGATACCTCACCACTCGCCACGCCCGCTTCCAGTACCATAAGGAGAAGCCATGACCACCACCCTGATCCCTCAATCTTTAGACGGAAATGCCATCGCCTCCGTGATCAAAGCGGAAGTGGCTGCAGACATACGGCAGTTGCACGCCCAAAGCATTCGACCGGGCCTTGTGGTCGTGATGGTCGGCAATCACCCGGCATCGGAAGTCTATGTACGAAATAAAGTAAAGACCAGCGCCGAACTGGGCATGAACAGTGAGCTGATCACTCCACCGGCATCCATCTCCACGGAAGAAATGCTCACTTTGATCGCGCGGCTGAACGCCCGCGACGACGTCGACGGAATCCTCATCCAAACGCCCCTCCCGCCGCAGGTCGACAAAAAATTGCTGGACCAGGCCGTTTCTCCGGAAAAAGATGTCGATGGTTTTCATCCGGTGAACGTCGGCCGCTTGCAGAGTGGGCAGCCGTCGCTAGCGCCCTGCACCCCAGCCGGGATCATTCAGATGCTCAAGCGGAGCGGAATCCCCATCTCCGGTCAGAATGCGGTGGTGGTTGGTCGCAGCGATATTGTGGGCAAACCCATGGCGATGCTGCTGCTGCATGAAAATGCCACCGTAACCATCTGCCACAGCAAAACGCGCGATCTTGCAGCCTTCTGCCGCTCCGCCGACATTCTCGTCGCCGCTATCGGAAAAGCCGGCATCATTCGCCCAGACATGGTTCGCCCCGGCGCCGTCCTGGTCGATGTAGGCATGAACCGCATCACCTCCCAAGAGGATTTCGACCGCTTTTTTGCCGGCAACGCCAAGCGAGAAAAGACCTTCAAGGAAAAAGGCTCCGTGCTGATGGGCGATATCGACCCGCACGCGTTCGCCCTTGCCAGCCACTACACTCCAGTCCCGGGTGGCGTCGGCCCGCTAACCATCGCCATGTTGATGGCGAATACCGTCCGCGCGGCCCGCCTGCGCCGCGGACTGGCAGCGTAGTTCTTCGGGGAGAATACGATATGCTGCGCGTCGGCCTTACGGGAGGACTTGCAAGCGGAAAGAGCACAGTCGCCAGTCTGTTTGCTCGCCGCGGCGTCCATATCGTCAACGCGGATCAGATCGGTCGCGAGCTGATGCAGCCTGGGCAGGCGGTCTACGATGCAATCCTGGCTCACTTCCACGGCTATCCCGACACACCAACGTTGACCCTTGCGGATGGACAACTCGACCGTTCGGCGCTCGCCCGCTACGTGTTATCGACGGGCAAGCTCGATGAACTCAGCCGAATCGTCCATCCTCCGGTGGTCGCAGAGCAGGAACGGCGCATGCAGCTCATCTCCGCGGCAGACCCGGACGCTATCGTGATGGTCGAGTCCGCACTCATCTTTGAAGCGGACCGTGCCAAAACGGCTCCCGGGTTCAGCCATAGATTTGATAAGTTAATTCTGGTGACCGCTCCGCAGGATGTTCGACTCGCTCGATACACAACTCGGGGAGGCCAGGTCCTTTCAGCGGAAGAACTGGCTGCGCTTCAGGAAGACGGCCGAAAACGAATTGCCATGCAGATGACGGACAGGGAAAAAGCTCCTCTGTGCGATTTCGTCATTGAAAATTCGGGATCGCTCGAACACCTGGAATCCGAGGTGGAGATGATCCTACAACAGTTGCACCAGGAAAATGCGCGACGGAAAATTGAAGGAGCGACACCTGCCACACGTTGAGCGGGACGCAACGAAAATGCCAGATCTGAATCCAATCAGACATGGTGGGGTGAAGCCCGACTATCAATTCTGTTGCCGTGACTTGCGAAGCCCACGTTTTGGCAACAGAAGATTGAGAGCCCTGGATCGATGAAAGCACGCTTGTTGATTTTGACCCTTGCCATTCTGGGCGGGTTTTACTTCGTCACCACCCACACTTTTTCTACCGCCGCCGGGCGTGGATGGTTTACTCGCGCCGCCAGCATAACCTCCGCGCAGAACAACGGACCATTGTCGGGCGGCATGGAAATCACCGACGCCCATGCGGCCCCGGCCCTCTTGCCCGCCGAACAGAACAATATCGCGGTCTACAAGAAAGCCTTGCCCTCGGTTGTGAATATCACCTCCAGCATGGTTACCTACGACTTCTTTTATGGCGCGGTCCCGGAACAAGGCCAAGGCTCCGGTTTCATCCTGAATAAAAAAGGCGACATCCTCACCAACTACCACGTGGTTTCGAACGCCCAGTCCCTGCAGGTGACGCTTTACAACAAGCACCAGTACAAGGCCCAAGTACTGATGACCGACAAGGCGCACGATCTCGCGCTGATCAAAATTGATGCTCCGGACCTGCAACCGGCCACCCTTGCCATCTCTCGTGGCTTGCAAGTCGGCCAGCTTGTCTACGCCATCGGCAATCCGTTCGGCCTCAGCGGCACCATGACGCGCGGCATCATCAGTTCTATCCGCTCGGTACGCGGTCCCATGGGAAATTTGATCTCCGACGCAATTCAGACCGATGCCGCCATCAATCCCGGCAACTCCGGCGGCCCGTTGCTTGATTCGAAGGGCGATGTCATTGGCATGAATACCATGATCGACACTGGCGGGGGCGCCAATCAAAATGCCGGCATCGGCTTTGCGATTCCCATCGACGCAGCCAAGGCCGCGCTGAACGACTTTGCCCGCTATGGCAAAGTGCTTCGGCCCACCCTTGGAGCTCGTTATCTGTCGATCGGACCCGACATCGCCAACCAGCTTGGATTGCCCGCTGTTCCCGGTGTCCTGGTGGAGCGCACCGTTCCTGGCGGACCCGCCGATCACGCCGGCATCCTGGGCGGAAAGCAGCAAGCCTATCTCGGCAACACGCCCATCTACATTGGCGGAGACCTGATCGTTGCGATAGACGGCGATCAGGTGACAAACGACCAGGACATCGCGGAGATTATGGATGGTCACCAGGCCGGCCAGACCGTCACCGTCACCATCTATCGCGGTCAAAAGCGAATGGATATCAAAGTGATTCTCGGCAATGCCGGGGATTCCGGCAATGTGCAGGTCTAGCACGGCCGTACTCCCACTCCTATCCGCTCATCGAGCCGGGCAGGAGATTTCGTGCATCGCAGCCCTCGGGGAATCTCGCGCGTCTTCGCCCACATAAGACTGCGGATTTCCTATTGGCGTCAGTTGAAGCGGGCAATCCACCCGCGCCTCACCCCGGCAAGCCAGCCATCCTTCGACTCAAATCGTTATAGTAATAGGAAATCCGCTCAAGGAGCAGGAACAAAAAGTGAGCCGTCGAGATTCGATGCTATCGAGTGATTCATCCCGAAGCACTTCCCGCCGCAAATTTATCCAGGGCGCTTCCGCCCTGGCTCTCGCCAATTCACAAATCAGCTCGGCGTTGAACCTTCAAGGCCGCGCCAATGGAGGCAAAGTGTTTGCGTATGTCGGTACGGATACCAGCGCCATCGATGGCAAAGGCAACGGAAAGGGCATTTATCTGTTCGAGATGGAGTCCAGCAGCGGGCAGTTATCGCTCATCAAGCTGGCTGCGGAGGCGAGAAATCCCTCCTGGCTCTGTCTCGATCCCTCGCAGCGATATCTATACACCGTCAATGAAATCTCAGACTTTCAAGGCAAGAACGGTTCGGTCAGCGCATTTGCCGTGGACCAATCCAACGGCGATCTCCGACTGCTGAACACAGTCAGCTCGCAAGGTACAGGTCCGGCACATCTGAGTGTTGACGTTTCAGGGAAATATGTCTTCGTGGCCAATTATGGGAACGGAAGCATCGCCGTATTTCCTATTTCGCCCGACGGATCGCTGGGCGCCCCCACCTTCACGCATCGGGACGAGGACAATGTTGGAAGCCAAAAAGCCACCAGCGCGCCTCCGGGTAGCTTTGCCATTAGCGGACACGACCGGCCTCACGCCCACATGATCGGCGCGGATCCTGGCAATCGCTTTGTTTTGCAGACGGATCTAGGACAGGATCGCATCTACGTCCATAAATTCGACAATCAGACGGGTAAGCTCACGCCGGCCTCGACGCCATTCGTCTCGCTTCCCTCCGGAGACGGGCCGCGTCACTTTGCGTTTCATCCCAATGGGCGATGGCTCTACTCCATTCAGGAAGAAGCCTCGACCGTCGTGTTCTTTCACTTCGATCCGTCCACTGGATCGATGGCCGCGCAGCAGACCCTTTCGAGTCTTCCGAACGGCTTTGCCGGAACCAGTTTTGCCTCTGGAATTCGAGTGTCGCCAGACGGCCGCGCCCTGTATGCCGCCAACCGGCTGCACAACACCATCGCCGTGTTTTCGATCGGTAGTAGCGGAAAGTTGAAGCACCTTGGCGAAACTCCTACGCTGGGCGATTATCCCCCTCAGTTCAATATCGATCCAAGCGGAACTTTCCTCTACGTGTGCAACCAGCGGAGCGACCAGATTACCTCGTTCCGCATCGACAAGCGGACCGGCTTGCTCAACTTTACAGGTCAGTACACGCCGGTCGGCACTCCGACGTGTATCGTTTTCATCGGTTGATTTTTCGTCGAACAGGCGGGCGCAATCCCCATTGGCCCGCCTGCTCCACTAGCTCTGCCCTTAGGTTAAGCAGTCTTGCCGAGTGCCCCATGCGGATCAATGACAAATTTCTTGGCCACACCCTTGTCAAAATCCTGGTAGCCCTTCGGCGCATCGTCCAAACGAATCACCGTAGCATTCACGATTTTCGCAATCGGCAGACGATCGTGCAGTATCGCCTGCATCAGCTGCCGGTTGTACTTCAGCACCGGAGTTTGCCCGGTGAAGAAGCGCTGCGATTTCGCCCAGCCGAGTCCAAAGCGCATGCGAAGGTTCCCCTTCTGCGAAGCCTCATCCTTGGATCCAGGATCTTCCGTCACGTAGAGTCCCGGAATCCCGATACTCCCTGCGGCGCGGGTAATGGCCATCAGCGAGTTCAACACAGTCGCCGGCGCCTCGGTGTCATGCTGCGAACCGTGCCCATGCGCTTCAAAGCCAACGCAGTCGATGGCCGCATCCACCTCCGGCACGCCGACCACCGCGGCAATCAGGTCCTCCAGCTTGTCGCTCTTGGTTAAGTCGATCGGCTCGAAGCCCACCTTCTTGGCGTGCTGCAATCGTTCCTGATTCATGTCGCCAATCATCACAACCGCCGCGCCAAGAATCTGCGCCGAGGCCGCCGCAGCCAGACCCACCGGCCCCGCACCGGCGATATAGACCGTCGAGCCCACGCCTACGCCCGCATTCACCGCGCCATGGAATCCGGTTGGCAAAATGTCGGACAGCATCGTCAAATCCCTGATCTTCTCCATTGCCTGCGCTTTGTCTGGGAACTTGATCAGGTTAAAGTCCGCATACGGCACCATCACATATTCCGCCTGGCCGCCGACCCAGCCGCCCATGTCGACATAGCCATACGCTCCCCCCGCGCGACCGGGATTCACGTTGAGGCAAACACCCGTCTCACCCGCGCGACAGGTCCGGCATCGGCCGCAGGCAACGTTGAAGGGAACGGTGACCAGGTCACCGACGTTAAGATACTCGACATCTTTCCCTTTTTCGATGATTTCGCCGGTAATCTCATGCCCCAGCACCAGCCCTGTCGGCGCCGTCGTGCGGCCACGCACCATATGCTGATCGGAGCCGCATATATTGGTGGACACAATCTTTAGAATGACCCCGTGGGTGATCGCTTTCCCCGCCGGATTCTGCATCTTGGGATAATCGATGGACTGCACTTCGACCTTGCCTGGGCCGAGAAAAACGACTCCGCGATTTGTAGCCATAAATAACCGTCCTTTCGAATTGGGCATACTTAAAAAAGTTTTCCCGACGGCAGCCTTGCCAGGCAAATTCTTGCAACAAGAACCTCGCGGCAGAACTGTTGAACCGAGAAGATGAATTTTGAATCTGCAGTTAGTACGCCGCCGCTCCAGCTTCGGCGACCGCGTGGTCCTGCGCACCCATTCCGCCGCTGACGCCGACCGCGCCGACAACTTTACCATCGCGCTTTAGAGGAATGCCACCGGCAAAAATCATAATCTTGCCGTCGTTCGATGCGTGAATGCCAAAAAACTGTTCGCCCGACTGGCTAAGCGTCGCCAGCTCCTTCGTGCTGATGTCGAACGCGCGAGCCGTGTAGGCCTTCTTAATGGAGATATCGATGCTGCCCAGCCATGCGCCATCCATGCGAACATGGGCGACCAGGTTGCCGCCCCCATCCGCAACGGCGATGTTCATGGGCTGGCCGATTTCCTTGGCTTTCTTTTCTGCCGCTGCGATAATCCTTCGTGCATCTTCCAGATGGACCATGTCTTTCTCCTTGTGTATTCCGCGTTCACTTTCATCGATTGCAGCCAGGCTCAAATGAGGCCCTAAGGCAAGCGGACCACAATGCCCGTACTGATCGTTTCTGGGTTGAAGCTGCTGCCCAGCCCGGACAATCCCCCATAACTGAATTCCACCACGCGCCAGTCAATGCGCGGCAGAATCGTCAAATCCAGTCCACCGAGAAACTGATACTCAAACTTCGTGGCGCTGACGTGTGCAACTCCCTGCCCGTAGTCGGCGTGACCTAATCCAATCAGCGCTTCCACATACGGCTGGATCGGCAGAATATGCGGACGAAACACCGCGCGAGGACCCACCAACCCGCTGTCCAGCGTGGTTGATCCGCTTCCGAGAATTGCCCCGCGAGCGTCCACACCGGAGCTGAAAACCCAGAAGTGACCTTTATCCAGATAGCCGCCGAATGTCGGCCCGTAGATCCAGCTTGTGTTTGGAACGTTCAGTTTTGTTGCGCTGAATTCGCCATACAGCCCCACTTGAGCCGTGGCAGCCATAGACGAAACGATAAAAAGCAATAGGCATGCGGTTCTCGACACATTCCGTTTCAGTCCCGACAGATTTCCCCCTTTCGCGCCGAAGCACATGCTTAGATTTCGGCGACGTTGGCATTCGAATTCCAAGTTAGCGCCGCTTCTTTGACTTCGTTCGCGACCGCTTCGTTTGCCTCTTTTTGCTTGGATGCGTGCCGGGCTGTCCCGTCGACTTGCGGTCGGAGAGTTTTTTCGCGACGACGGCGGAGACCGGCTCCACCAGGGCAAACTGCAGCTTGTTTTCCACCGCATCGATGCGGTCCAGAATTACGCGCAC
>JAJXZK010000461.1:19848-41945 GCA_021780095.1 Acidobacteriota bacterium
ACAGAGATCCGGTGGCCGCTCGATCCTCCCAGAATCTGGCGGCTGTTCTCATTGAATCGGTAGCGGTCTCCCTGCAGCGTTGCCAGTGGAATCAGGCCTTCCACGAACAAGTCATCCAGCTCAACGAACATCCCATACTTGGTAACGTTCAGGATAATTCCAGAAAATTCCTCGCCGATTTTGTCCTGCATGAAGCGGATTTTCTTCCACTCAATCAGTTCTCGCTCCGCGTCGGCGGCCCGACGTTCGCACTGGCTCACTTCCTGGGCAATGGCCGCCAACTCCTGCTCGTCCACCGGAGCTTGAACCGCGGGCTCATCTTGTCGACGGCCCTGTGGCCGCCTATGGGCAGCGGAAGTCGCATCTCTTCGCGGCAGTTCTCGATGACCATCCACTCCCGCAGCCAACAGAGATTTCGTGATGCGATGCACGATCAGATCGGCATAGCGCCGAATCGGCGACGTGAAATGCGTGTAGCTACGCGTTGCCAGCGCAAAGTGGCCTTCATTCTTTTCGCTGTATCGCGCCTGCTTCAGTGATCGCAACATCAGGTACGTCAGAATCCGCTCCTCCGGCTTGCCCGCCAGCCGCTCCGTCAGCTTTTGATACATCTGCGGCGTCACCGGAATGTCCTCGGGAATTTCCCGCATGTGTTTGTCTCGGCCGCCGCTGCGCATGCGGTCCCGGCGATCGCCGCGCAATTCGACGCGTTTCACCGGCAATGCGCCCACGCCAAGCGAATAGCCAAAATGCGCTGCGATCTCTTCGAAGTTTGCCACCCGCTTAGCGTCCGGCTTTTCGTGAATGCGATAGATACTGGGCACGCCCTGCGATTCGATCCAGCTGGCCACGCATTCGTTGGCCGCCAGCATAAATTCCTCGATCAGTCGATTTGCCCACGTGCGTTCGGAGCGAACAATGCCGCGCATTCGCCCCTGCTCGTCGAATTCAATGACCGGCTCCGGCAAATCGAAGTCGATCGATCCCCGCTGCCCTCGCCGCGCGTTCATCTTCTGCGCCAGTTCCATCATGCGATCAAACTCCGGAACCAGCGATGAAAATTCTTTTCGCGTCTCTGGATCGCCCTGCAGAATATTGTGGACCTGGGTGTACGTCATGCGTCGGGCAGAGCGGATGACGCCCTCTAAAACCTCAGACGACAACACGGTTCCATCCGGACCCAACTGCATCACGCAGGAAAGCACCAGCCGATCCTCATTGGGACGCAAACTGCAAATATCGGTCGACAGTTCCATCGGCAGCATCGGAATCGCGCGATCCGGAAAGTAGACAGAGTTGCCGCGCAACCGCGCTTCCAGATCGAGCGCCGTTCCCGGACGAACATAATGCGCCACGTCTGCGATATGCACCTGCAGCTCATACCTGCCATCTTCCAGCTCGCGAACCAGCACCGCATCGTCGAAGTCCTTGGCCGTCTCCCCGTCGATCGTGACAATCGGCAGATCGCGAAAATCGCGGCGCGGCCTACCACTGTGTTCCCATCCGCTCGAATTGCTCGCGGGTGGCACCGCAACCGCGCGGGCTTCCTGCAACGCCCGGTCGGGGAAGATATGCGGCAAAAAGTGCTTGCGAATCAGAATCTCAACGTCAACCCCGAAAGCATCCCGATCCCCCAGCACGTCAATCACGCGGCCCCGCGCCGGTCGAGTTGAGGTCGGCCAATCGGTGATTGCGACATCGACGACCAGTCCCTCCAGGTCCTCATAGTTCTCATACAGTTCGGTTGCCTCGGCCCCGAGCACGCGATCCAGCGTCCCTCCATGCTCTGGAATCTCGGCCCCAAACGGTACCAGAATCGCATCGCTGATGCGCGCATTCAGCGGCGTAACAAAGTTGCCCGACATGCGATCGCCCCGAGCCGTGCGCCTTCCGTTGGCATAGTGGAAAATGCCGACCACCGTGGGATTGTGCCGCTCCAGCACTCGCAGAATGCGACCCGCCCGACGGCCATCTCCCCGCGAGGGAAGCAGTTCCACCAGTACCAGGTCGCCCTGCATGGCGCTTTCTATGCTGTCCGGAGGAATGAAGATGTCCTCTTCCTCGGTTTTTTCGCGGGTGTCGGGGCGGACAAAGCCATAGCCGTCTCGATGCAGGTCCAGACGTCCGCTGATCCAGTCATTGCGCTTGCGTACGGTGGAGGCCCGCTCCCCATGGCGAGGCACCCCCCAGAATTCGCGATCCAGCTTGACCAGTTGTCCACTGGCAGTCAGGCGATCCAGTTGCTCCAGCAGTAGGCGCCGCTCCCGGCCCCCACCCAGCCCAAGCTCTCGAACCAGCTGCTTATACCCCGCGCGCTGACCCGCCGACCGGGAAACGCGCTCCAAAAGTTCCTTGTCTGTCATCCGTCCAGCCTCAGAATTGCACGCCCCCCAGGCCTTCGAACCAAAGGGGTAAGCATTGACCATGATGTTACCCTGCGAATGAAGATTGCAAATTCTCTTAGGATTGATTCCCCATTTTGCGATAGAGTCAGTAAAATTTGAGTAACTCGACAGGACTGTGCGACTCGCCCGGGTATTCATTCCCCCGCGAGATTTCAAAATTCAAACCGAAGACCCGCTCTGCAAATAATGATGCCTGGGACGATCGATGGTGCGTTGGCAGACGGACGAATGCAACAATAGAAAGGATTTATGAGCGCAATGTGGAAACCGAATCAGCCTGGCACCAGCCCCACTTCCCCTTCGGACCCGATCCGTCCGCAAACACCGACCCCGATGAACCCGGAACCGGTGGCACAGCGTCCCAACCCAACCCCGTCTAGTTCCACAACCGAGCAGGCGACGATTGGCAAATCCCTCACCATTAAAGGCGAAATCACCGGAAGCGAAGGCCTTTATATCGACGGTCACGTGGAAGGCTCCGTTAACCTGCCTGGTAATCGCGTCGTGGTCGGCCGCAATGGTCAGGTCGCCGCAAATATCTCTGCCCGCGAAGTCGTAGTTCTTGGCAAGGTCAATGGAAATATCAATGCCAGCGATCGCGTTGACATTCGCAATGAGGGTTCACTGACTGGCGATGTGGTTGCCCAGCGCATCAGCATTGAGGATGGCGCCTATTTCAAGGGTGGCATCGATATTCGCAAGCCAGCCGCATCCGAATCTAAGACCAGCGAAGCGGCGAAGCCTGCGGTAGCGACCCCGGCGCACGTCTAACCCGAAAGACCCTGCCTCCGCCGCTTGCGGCAAGATGGCGCAACGGCTTCGCTTCCCCCGGCGAAACCGTTGCGTGAAGGTAGCTCCTCCCCCACCGGCCTCCCTGTGCCTCCCGCACGCGGCTTTGATCTGGATGAATCTTTTTCAGTCGTCCTCCATCTAAAGAAACGGAAATTGGGAGGTAGTTTGATGCTAAATATTCGTTTAAACGAGGATCGCGGACACGCCAACCATGGCTGGCTGGACACCCACTTTACATTTTCTTTTTCCAACTACTATGACCCCGAGCATTTGGGTTTCCGCGCCCTGCGCGTGATCAATGAAGATTTCATCGCGCCCGGCAGGGGCTTCGGCGCGCACCCGCATCAGGACATGGAGATTCTGTCCTACGTTCTCAGCGGGGAGCTGGGCCATCAAGATTCGCTCGGCTCCGGCGGCGTCATCCGTCATGGGGAGGTGCAGTTCATGTCCGCGGGTACCGGCATCCGTCACAGCGAAGCCAATCCGTCGCCGACCGAGACGACGCACATGCTGCAAATTTGGCTGCTGCCGAATCGGAACGGGCTCGATCCGAAATATGAGCAGAAATCTTTTCCAATCGAAACACAGCCGAACACGCTGCACTTGATCGCTTCCCGCGATGGCCGCGATGGGTCGTTTCTCATCCGCAGCGACGCCGAGGTGTACGCGGGCAAGCTGGACGCAGGGACGACCATCGATCAATCGCTGGACGGCAATCACGGCTGGCTGCAGGTCGCCGCGGGCGACGTAACTGCGAATGGCAACACGCTGAAAGCTGGCGATGGTCTGGCAATTGACGGGGAGGGCTCGGTACAAGTGGTCGCAACCAGCAACGCGGAAATCCTGTTGTTCGACCTGGGATAAACGCGAATCGCGCAAAATCGGCTACAGAAGCTTCTCCATAAAAACGGTCGCGCGGGCATACGGCGAAGGCGGTGCATCTTCCGGGCGAAGGTGCACAAAGCCTTCCGACTCGTACAGTCCGATGGCATTCTTCAACGAATGATGCGTCACCAGGTAGAGTCGCCGCGCTCCCAGCTTGCGGGCGGCATCAATCGTGCCACGCAGCATTTGTCTTCCCAGTCCCTGCCCGCGATAACGCTCATCAATCGCCATCTTCGCGACTTCAAAGCAACCCTGTTCCATTGCCAGCAAAGCACAGCAGCCGATCACTTCACCGGCTTGCGGCTGCACGGCGAAATATATATGCCCCCCCGCGTCCAGGATGTGATGTTGCGGATCGCCAAGAACTACAACGTCCTCTTCTTCCAGTTTGAAGGATGCAATGATCCAGGCTTCGTTCAACGCGCGGAAAGCGAGTTCATCTCCGGGTTGAAACTCGCGAATCTGGACGTTCATACTTCGACGGCAGGCGCGGGAAGAATAGAATCCACATCGACCCACTCCGTTGGATATACACCCGTATAACAAGCGGTGCAGTAGCGATTGCCGTCGGCCCCATCGCAGGCTTGCAGCAGTCCTGGCAGCGACAGATACGCCAGAGAATCTGCCTCAATAAATTCACAAATTTCCTGCACCGATTGATTAGCGGCAATCAACTCGCGCTTGCTGGGAGTGTCCACGCCGTAAAAACAAGGCGACGTCGTCGGCGGGCAACTGATGCGAAGATGAACCTCGGTCGCCCCGGCGCCGCGCACCATACGCACGATTTTTCGACTCGTGGTGCCGCGAATAATCGAGTCGTCAATCAAAATCACTCGCTTACCTTCCAGCAGATTGCGCACCGGGTTCAGCTTCAGCTTCACGCCGAAATCGCGCACCCGCTGCTCCGGCTCAATAAACGTTCGCCCCACATAATGATTGCGAATCAGCCCGAAACGGAATGGAATTCCGCTCTCCGCCGCATATCCAATCGCCGCCGTCACGCCGGAGTCCGGTACCGGAACCACCAGGTCGGCCTCGACGCCGGATTCTCGCGCCAGTTGGCGTCCCATCTCCTCGCGGCTCTCCTGCACCCAGCGTCCAAACACCTTGCTGTCAGGGCGCGAAAAATACACATGCTCAAACACGCAACTTGCCTGCGGAAATCCGCTGGCGAATTGCCGACAGGTGACACCCTCGCGCGAAACCATCACCAGCTCGCCCGGCTTCACTTCACGATCGTAGGTAGCGCGCAGCAGGTCGAAGGCGCAGGTTTCCGATGCAAACACAATCGTCTCGGTGCCGTCGGCATTGGCGATGCGTCCCATCGAGAGCGGGCGAAAGCCGCGTGGATCGCGGGCGGCGAAGATTCGATCCCGCGTCATCATTACGATGGAGAAGGCTCCCTCTACCTGGCGCAGGGAGTCGGCGATGGCATCGATCAGCGTCGGCTCTTTCGAGTGCGCGATCAGCTGCACAATAATTTCCGAATCGCTGGTGGTCTGGAAAATCGCGCCTTCACGTTCCAGCTGCGTGCGCAGGTTGCCGAGATGCACCAGGTTTCCATTGTGGGCAATCGCAATCAGGCCCTTGGTGGAGTCCACCCGAATTGGCTGCGCATTCAACAGCGCCGAATCTCCCGTGGTCGAATAGCGCGTATGTCCGATGGCTAAAGAACCCGGCAGCTTGGCCAGAACATCGTCCGTAAAGATTTCTGCCACCAGGCCCATGCCCTTGATGTTCCACAAATTTTCGTAGTCGGCCGTGGCAATGCCTGCAGATTCCTGCCCTCGATGCTGTAAAGAATAGAGAGCCAAATACGCCTGGCGCGCCGCATCCGGGTGGTTGTGAATGGCCACGACGCCGCACTCTTCGCGGAGCTTGTCGAATGGAACGGGGTCATGCTCGGGTATGGGCATTGGATCCATCGATGAGTTGTATGCGTTCATTATGCCTGATCCATCGCGGAACTTTCGCGATGAAATGTGGACTCCAGCGCATCGGACAGGCCACGGCGCCACGGATCAAAAAGACTTGCGATCGATTCAGAAATCATGGCCTCACCGCTGACGCCGATCTCCACCTGATCGGCAATCGTCGAGCCTAATGGAACCACCGTGACGAAGCCAAAAGCGCCGGCAATTTTCTTGATTTTCACTACGGATTCGGCCGCACAGGTGACAATCACCTGGCTCGCGTTCTCGCCGAACAGGGTTCGGGCAATGATATTGTCGACAACTTCCTCAGCGATTGAAACGCGCACTCCGATTTGGTGCGCAAAGCATCCTTCCGCCAACGCAACCGCAATACCGCCGTCAGAAATATCGCGCGCCGAATGCAACAATCCTTCATCCGACAACTTCGCCAGACATTTGTGCAGTTCGGCTTCCGCCGCTAGGGACAATGCTGGTGGCATGCCCCACAAAGTATTCAGAAAAAGCTTCGCGTATTCTGAGGAACCGAATTCCTTCACGCTGGAGGCGTCCGCCGCGGGTGCATTCCCGCGCAGCAGTAGAACCGTATCGCCCACGCGCTGAAAATCTGCCGGCACCGCCTTCGAAACATCTTCCAGAATCCCCACAATCCCAAGAACCGGCGACGGATAAATCGCTTCCCCTTTAGTCTCGTTGTAGAGCGAAACATTGCCGCCCGTGATCGGCGTACCCAGCGCCTCGCAAGCTTCCGCAATGCCGTCGATAGCACTGGAAAGCTGCGCCATGATTTCAGGCTTTTCCGGGTTGCCGAAGTTCAAGCAGTTAGTCGCCGCAATCGGCGTCGCTCCAGTACACGCCACCTTGCGCGCCGCTTCCGCCACCGCATGAGCCGCACCCAGCTTTGGATCGAGATAGCACCACCGGCTGTTGCCATCGAGCGCCATTGCCAGTCCGCGCTGCGTGCCTTTCAGCCGCATCACCCCCGCTTCTCCGCCCGGTCCCTGCGCCGTATTGGTCTGCACCATAGTGTCATATTGCTCGAAAACCCACCGCTTGTCGCAAATGTTCGACGACGCCAGCAGCTTCTTCAAATCAGCGGTCAAGTCGCGCTTGGCATGCAATTGCTTCAGGGTTTCTGCCGAAGGTTCACTCGGCACCGGCGCCTTCCACGTTCCAATCGGCCGATGATATCGCGGCGCTTCATCCGTTAACGATGCATTTGGAATGTCCGCAACCAATTCGCCATGGTGCAAAATGCGCAGCCGCGATTCAGCAATCACCGTGCCCACCGTCACCGCGTCCAGTCCCCACTTTGCGAACACTCGCGTGACTTCCTCTTCACGGCCCTTGTCCGCAACCAGCAGCATGCGTTCCTGCGATTCCGACAGCATCATTTCATATGCAGTCATACCGGTCTCACGCTGCGGCACCCGGTCCAGTTCCATCTCGATGCCAACCCCGCCGCGACCGCCCATCTCGCAGGAGGATGACGTCAGCCCTGCCGCGCCCATGTCCTGAATACCGACGATCGCGCCCGTTTGCATCGCCTCCAGGCAGGCTTCCAGCAGTAGTTTTTCCATGAACGGATCGCCCATCTGCACGTTCGGGCGCTTCTGCTCGGACCCTTCGTGGAACTCCTCGCTGGCCATCGTCGCGCCGTGGATTCCGTCGCGTCCCGTTTTCGCGCCCACGTACAACACTGGGTTGCCGACGCCGGTCGCCTTGCCGTAAAAAATCTCGTCCTTGCGCACCATGCCCAGCGCAAAGGCATTCACCAACGGATTCCCGGAATAGCACGGCTCAAAACGAGTCTCGCCGCCCAGGTTTGGAACTCCAAAGCAGTTGCCATAGCCGGCAATGCCGCTCACCACGCCTTCCAAAATCTGGTGATTTTTGTTCAGCAGTGGGATCGATGTCGAATTTTTCCCATCCGCTTTCCCCGAACCCTCCGCAACGATCGGCCCAAATCGCAACGAGTCCATCACCGCCAGCGGTCGCGCGCCCATGGTAAAAATGTCGCGCAAAATCCCGCCCACTCCTGTCGCCGCCCCCTGGTAGGGCTCTATATAGGAAGGATGATTGTGCGATTCAATCTTGAAAGCGCACGCCCAGCCATCCCCTACGTCGATAATGCCGGCGTTCTCTCCCGGCCCCTGCACGACGCGTTCACTCTGCGTTGGCAGACGCTTCAAATGCACGCGCGACGACTTATAGGAGCAATGCTCGCTCCACATCACGCTATATATTCCAAGTTCCGTGAAGCTGGGGACTCGTCCCAGCGAGTCCAGGATGCGCTGATATTCATTAGCCGTAATGCCATGCTGGGCCAGCAGCTCCGGCGTGATCTGTGCCGGTAAAGGAGTCGCAGAAGAGGACGCAGATTTCATTGTTTTCCAGGAAGAGGGACACTTTTATTGTTACATGACCGACCTGCTCGGTGAGCGTTCCAAATCTCGCACTCGCGTTGGCTTCGCCATGCCGTCTGGAAGCTCCGATTCTGTTACACTTTTGAAAGCGTCGGCGGCCAGGATTGTTCCCGCTCGCGCCCTTCCGCTTAGCAATCATCGCAGTTTTCGGGGAGTGGCTCAGCCTGGTAGAGCACCTGGTTCGGGACCAGGGGGTCGGAGGTTCAAATCCTCTCTCCCCGACCATTCTTTCGTTTTAGCCCTCTTGAAGATGACATCGAATGGGTATCTATACGCGTCCGTTACGCTTGCGTCACCCGCAGAAAAGTTCAAACACAACATTCTGAGCAGTTTGGCTTTTTCGAAGGAATCCCGACTAAGACACAGAAAATAAGACTTGTTTGCCAGTTCACTTCACCGGTCAACATGCAGCCGTCATGAGCACAGTTCATCACCCGCGAAACGCGATGTTCCGTTGTACTTGGGACGATTGTGCCCAGCAAGCACCACCTCCACCTGAGCAAAGAGCTGGGGGGGAACGAGGACCGGGTGCGTCCCCTGGGGAGGGTCTCTCCGCCCCACTCAAACTCTCCGACGTAAAAGCGGCTTGTGAAAAGTTTGTGGATGCCGTATGAGGCTTTGCCGATGCAATAGGCGCGCATAATCTAGAAAAGATCGCGGTCCCCGCTCAAATCAAAAGCCCTGCGCAAGCTAACTCAATGCCTTTTACCTGGGGCTCTGGCAAGCAACGCGTATTGGCCGCCAAGCGACACTTTCCTGAGCATACCTTCCACTTGACCTACTCGATTGAAAATCATCTCAGGAAAATACAGGAAATAATCCACACGGGGTGCTTCAAACCCGGCGCGCAAAAGCAGCCTCTTCGTGTCTGGCGCTGTGAGGAGTTCGGCATCCACATCAACTGGACATCTCCGTACAATTGCGCGCGTAATGGGATTCAGCGGATTGTGTTCGATGACGCAACACAATCCCCCCGGTGCCAGCACACGTTTGATTTCCCTGGATAGCGACATCCTGGCAGCCCCATGCACGTGATGGTAGACGCACACCGCTGTTACAAAATCCACTGAGGCATCGTCGAATGGCAGTTCCGATAAAGAGGGCTGATGCGTCCTTCGATATTCATCTGATTGGGAGATCATGCCTGCGGATGGATCGCATCCCATGGCCTTCGCAAAGTTGTGACCCGCCAACTCCAGTAACTCCCCCCGTCCGCAGCCAACATCAAGCCATCTTTGTTTTGCGATCGATACGTTGGCGCGTCTCAATATCCGCTGCAGAAGAAGCCATTTTCTGCGGTGAAAATGGAGCGGATCCTGCGCGAAACGGTTGCGGATGGGATCGTCGAGCAGATCACTATAGGCGGGAGCATAGTTGTCGAACTCACGCAATGGACTCGCGCTAGTTACCATGGTTGCCCGCCTTTCGCTCCATGATGCGGAAGCCGTCGATCTCCTTCGCAAGTCGATAGTGCGATTCCAGATAAGGTTCCATCAGCAAGCCGCCGGCAGGCCGGTTAAAAGATGCGGAGAAGTAGAATCCAGATTTTTTGGCGAAGTTGGTGTTCCACACTACATAGCGCACCTGCTGCCGATCGAGTACGCGGATCGCCTCACGAAACTGGGAGGGAGTGTTGTAGTTATAGATCAGTAGACTGTAGCGTGTCGGATTTGTTGTGGCGGAGAGGAAGTAATACATCGGGCAATATGGGTAGGAAAAGATCTCTGTCCCAGGGGCTACACGGCTATCCAGAAACATGAGCACAGGATCCGGCTTGAACATGGCGACCCGGCCCACGCGGGTGGGTACGGATTGCGCGCATAGAACGACGAACAGATTGACAGCAGCTAATCCACCCGCGCTGACTGTAAGAAGCTGCAGAATCCAACCGGCAATCTTTCCCCTATAGTCCACTAAGAAGTGGACACATAGAATGATTAGCAATGGCGACCCGGATGTGAGGTGAGCGATGTCCCTCCGGTGAAATTCGGAGAGCCATAAGCCCCAAGCGCACAGCCAATAAAGTAAAACCTCCGGCCTCAAATTATCTTTGCCATGGGGAAGGCCGACGGCGGGCACCAGCGCCGGTAGCGCCGCCACCAGGACGAACGGCGTAATCAAAACTACTCCCAGCGGGGTTAACCAGCGAACGCCGTGGAGAGGAATAGCCCAATGAGTCCAAAATTGGAGAATGCCTGTTGCATACGGAATGGTATTCACCGTGGCGTAGTTCTGGGAGGGCCACACGAAGTTCATGTAGATCAAATCCCATAGGGCACCACGACTCCAGAAGTAGACCAATGTAAGTCCGACGACGCTGCAGTAGCCTGCAGCGACTAAAACCACCGAAGATGGCAACGTTGAACGTCTACGTTGCTGGACCCAAAGCCACACGAATACTGCTAGCAGTAGCAGCACTCCCTTGGGCTGCAAGATGCAGGTAGTTACTCCTGCCAAAACACCAGCGCCAACTAAAAGGCTCTTCTTGCGCTTCTCCTGCCACAGGACCATGCAGACGACCGACACCAACGCAGTGAAATTACTGTCCACATGATGGTTGACCATCGGCCACATCGTACTGAAGTACACACCTACCAGAAGCGCTGGAGGAAGAATCGCGTACCTTCCGCACACTCGGCGTGATAGGAAGTACATCGCCAGAAAAGTTCCGATGGAGGTTAAAAAAAGGTAAAGCCGATCCACAAAGAAAGTTGCGCCAAATAGCTTGAACATCGCTGCCAGCGAGTAGAAGGTACCCGGACCTATCACCTCAAAGAAGTCGCGAGCGAACACCTGCCCATGCAGGATCCTCACCGCACCCTCCACAAGCGTTCCCTCGTCGCTTCCCATAAAGACAAGTCGCATGAACGGCAGCAGATAAATGCCGGCACAGATGGTAAAGAGCAGGTATTGGATGGGGGTGTGTGCCCATAATTTATGCG
This sequence comes from Acidobacteriota bacterium, assembly GCA_021780095.1. Next base: position 31,230 of record JAJXZK010000461.1, read on the forward strand.
CTGGGGCACGCAGAGGCGGAGGAGAGACGACGCTCTCGCTGTCTCCACAAATCATCGGCGGCAGTTCTTCGACGCTCAATTCCACGGTTGTGCCATCCGAATGATGTGCATGCAAAGGGTTACGCCCGCGCGCCGGCGAGAGGCTGATATGACGGCGCATTGGCAGATATGGCTACCGCGCGGTCTGTATCATCCATCACGAACGGACCCAATGGCGGGTCGAGATCGGCCAGGATGACGGCACGAGGCAAAGCTTTCTCCGCGACAAAAACGTTGCGCGCTTCCGTCACCACATAGAGCGGACGCTCTTTGGCTTCCTCGTAGTTTCTGGCGACATAATCCCCGATGGCGCCCAGCGCCAACAGGATCATTCCAGAGAAGACGCATTGCAGGGCGACGACCGAGGCCCATCCCGGTACAACAGTCCTGCTCCATAGCGCTAGATACATCACTCGCAGGAAATAGAGAGAGCCGGCCCCACTGAGTGCGCAGCCAGCCGCAATGCTGATGCGCAGTGGAAATGCCGAGAATGATGTGACGCCGGTCCAGGCGAATCGCAGCATCTTCAGCAAGGGATAGTTGGTCTGGCCCGCGGCACGAGCCTTCCGATCGAACGGAAGCATCACTTCCTTCAATCCAAGCCATGCCACCATACCGCGCATGTACCGATGCTGTTCTCGAAGAGAGCGAATGGCCAGCACCGCCCTGCGGCTGAACAAACGAAAATCTCCGACGTCGGGCGTCATCGGCTGGTCCGCCATGCGCGACAGAACTCGATAGAACAGTTTCGCTGTCCAGCGCTTGAACCTCGTTTCTCCTTCGCGGGAGTTACGCTGCGGCGACACGATGTCGTATCCCCGCTCAAACAGATTCAACATTCGCGGCAACAATTCCGGAGGGTCCTGGAGATCCGCATCCATCACCACCACCGCATCTCCGTTCGCAAAATCCAATCCCGCCGTGACCGCGGCCTGGTGGCCAAAGTTCCGGCTGAACCGAATCACCTTGACCCGCTCATCTTTCAATGCCTCGCGCCCCAGTACGCTAGACGTGGCATCCGTGCTGCCATCGTCCACGAAAATGACTTCCCACTCTACTTCATGCAGAGTATCGCGCAGGCGCTCCAGCAGCAGAGGTATGACTTGTGCCTCGTTCAGCACCGGAATCACAATAGAAAGGAGCATCGAACATCTCCCAAGCTTAAATAAAGTACAAGGGAGAGCATGCCGGTGAACTCGACCTGCTCCGGGTATCTCTCCCAGTACGACAGAGTGCTTGTTGTACTAACCTGCCTTCGCCGGTCCTTAGCCGACGGCGGTTTGCAGATCGGTACCAATGGTGCCAAATGCAGCGTTGATATCGGTAGCCAGCGCCTTCATTCCGACTGTTGCCGCGAAAGCGATAAGTGCAACCAACAACGCGTACTCGATCAGGTCCTGGCCCTGTTCGTCTTTCAACGCATCCTTCAGCAGATACATCTTCACCGACATCTTGATCAGTAGATCTTTCATGTGACATGTTCCCCCGTTCCCGTAGGATTGATATTCCAGCCGTAGGCTGGTCTTGCCCTGATTGAAGCAAGCCACGCGCCATTTCTGGCAGCGGGCATAGGTCCAATAATGCAAGAACTTACGACTGTGACTGCTGCTTGGGGATGTGAACGGCTGTTTACGGGGTGAGCCGGGCAGAAACGTCCGTATACACGGCGCAGAAGTGGCTTTCTCTTCCGGGCGATTCAAGCCCTTGCCGGGAGGCTTTCTGAGTTCAGGCGATCCCGCGCAGACCAGAGATACCAAACCAGCCAGGCCACGGCGGGCCAACAATGCAGCGGCGAGTGCATCGAAACCCCGAACATCATCTCGATGACGGTTGCGCTTGTCAGCGCGAGAAGCGCCACAAGAGATTTTCCCGAATAAATACCGTGGAAGAGAGCAGGCAGCAGGATCACCTGGTCGGAGAACCATGAATAAGGTGCGGCGAGAACAGAGACAAGCATCAGGAGCGAGCCATGCGTTTGCCAGTCCCAATCCGCGCGATGACGATGGAAGTACCAAAGCGCCCAGATGCAGGCCGCCGCTACGGGCAGGAATTGAAGCCACATGGCATCGCGGTCGATGGCAAAGCGAAGAATCGTGGAAAGGTCTGGCATGAATTCACTCTTGATACCCGACGTTTGCGCCATGCGGACATATTGCGACCAGACAGATCGATCCCAAAAAAGCGGGATAGCGCAGCACACGCCCATTGCAAGCGCGGAGCCAGCAAGAATGCTATATACCTTGCGTGTCAAGATCCACGCGAACAGCGCGACCGCGAAGGGCAAAAAGAGGTGCGGCTTCAAAGCGCAAAGGGAGAGCGCCATCCCAGCTAACATCGGCTTCGAATCGTAGAAGCGCAAAAACAGGACAACTCCAAGCAGCGCAAAAATGCCGGTCTGTCCCATTGCCAGACATGCAAGAGCTGGTGCGAAGAGATAGCCGAAGAGATAAAGGGGGGTGGTCAGGCTGCCATTCATCCTCCAAATCATGCGAAGGGAGCCTCCCAGGCAGACTATGAGCAGTAGTGACCAGAGAATCGATCCGTCACGCCCACCCATCCAACCCAACGGAATCACCACGAACAATGCGGAAGGTGGGTTGCGCATGATGAGCGACAGGTTTGCTCCCCTACGTCCCGCCGCGCTCTCCAAAGCGGCTACGGCGCTGGCGCTATAAGGATTTGCCCCGTGCAGCAGTAGCTTTGCAGCCGCCCAATAGGAGATAACATCGCGAAAGCCGACAGAGGTTCCGCGCAACATGGTAGAGAGTGCCCACAATGCAGTCACGCCGGAAACCAGGAAAAAAATGCAGAGGATGATCCGCCCGGCAAGTCCACCAAAGACCGCTTGCGCCGGTGTTACTGTGATTTGCGACCCAGCGCCGATGGGTTCAGTTGCGCCACCGGGCCTGTCAAACTGTGCCGTCGCCATTTGACATCCTTGTGTTGATCTGCAGGAATAATTTCGAGTTTATCCCCGACCTGCGTCTGCGTTTCTCGAACTATTCCGGCGGTCAACTCAATTACAGAATGGGCGGAGAGGCACGCGGACATTCTCCAGGGTGCCACATTGCTGCGCACTTTTTTCACTCGCTTGCCGCGGTCTACGTACACAAGGTCGATCGCGAACCGCATGAAGAAGGTATGCACAGATTCACAAGGAACGATCCATAGTCCCTCTCCCGGCGCCAGGCCGTCGCGGCCTAGCAACCCTTTTCGTCGGGTCGCTCCATTGTGCGCGGTTTCCACCCCTTCCGCAAGAACGGTCCCGCGGGTAAGATTGGAAATTTTCCAACGCGGATGCGGCTCCTCGCGGCGACCCCCGGTAAGCTTGCCAAACATTCGGCGCGCAGCATTCATGTTCGTGCTTCAATCCCTTCACCTCAATTGAAGATCGCCCCCACCGTATCGTCCGTCGTCAACGTCACCTTGCAGTAGTTCGGTCCAGCGGCAGTGATCGGCGGTGGATTCGTCGTATTGCCGTTTATATCGCTTGGCACGCAGTTCCAGGACCATCCGCCAAAGGCCGCCCCGCCAGCCGGCGCTGTCAAGATGACGGTGGCGCCGACGGGATAGGTTGCTGTGCAGACCGAGCCTCCAGCCCCGCCGTTCAGGGCCCAGCCTAGGCCGCAATGCCTGGCGGTGCGTCTGCGCAGCCCCATCCACAAAGTTTCTCGCCGGCGTTGGAGACGCTGTCATACTGCTACGCCGGTCGATTGCAACATTGCATACTTACTGCTGCGGCGGACCTCCAGAAGTTGTGGTGCTTCCGACTCCCCCGTACCCTGATTCGCTCTGTATGATGAGCGGTTTCTCGGGCTTCATACTCTCCATCAGTTTCTCGATGGGAATATTTGCCGGCGAAGGCTGAAGAGGTTTCGCTCCAGTCACATCGGGCCCTGGATTTGTCATCGGTATTTTGGAGTTCGGCGGTATGAACTTCTCTGGATAATTCAATTTCGGCAGAGGAGCGCCAGCGGGCATCGGCGCAACGATCTCCGGCGTCACAATGACGATCAGTTCGGTCTTTGTTCTTGTCTTCGATATCGATTGAAACAGCTTGCCGAGTATGGGTATATCGCCGATGAATGGAACCTTTTCTAGATTCTGGGTTTCGCGATTGTCCAGCAGTCCGCCGATGGCAAGGCTCTGACCCTCGGCCATTTCGACCTCGGTGTTCATCTTGCGAACGTCTAATGCTGGGACTGTGAATCCAGAAATCTGCACGCCATTGGTAAAATCCAAAGAACTGACCTCAGGAGCGACTTGAAGACGAATTGTATTGCGGGGAGTAATGGTAGGGATGAAGTTCAAGCGCACGCCAAACTCCTGAAATTGAATCGTCACCGCGCCTAAACCGCCCCCTGTAACTCCTTGAACAACGGGATAGGGATATTCTCCGCCAGCGAGGAAACTCGCCTGTTTCCCATCTGCGGCCAACAGGTTGGGTTGTGACAGGACCTGAATCACTCCGTCATTCTCCAAAGCCTGAATGGTTGCGCCTAAACCGAGGTCTTGGCGGAATAACGAGAGGTTCAATGCGTTGGCTATGGTTGCGACGGCGGAGCCAGTCGTTGGAGTGGAAACTGTTGGCGCCGCAAATTGTCCTGTCGTCACGGTACCGATAGTATTGGCTGCTCCCACGCTGAAAATGTTTATGCCGAGCTGTCTCAGTTGCGTCAGGTCGACGCTGGCAAAACGCACCTTCAAAAGAATCTGTGGTGCAGGCGGCGGGACATCAACATACAGCAGATTGATGACTTTGCCCGCGGTAGACGCGATTTGAAACGCGCGCTGCGAGCTGTTCAGGTCTTTCACCGTGCCGCGCAGAAATATCAGCCCACCCTCCGAGCTGAGCTTCAGATGTTGTCCCGGTAGTTCCATACGCAGCTCGCGCTGAATGCCCGCCATTGTATCGTTCTCGACATAAGAACTAGGGCGGACCATGACCTTGAAAAATTGTCGCCCCCCTTGTGCTTCCCAAACGATCAGGCTCGTTACGCCGGGGGCCTTTCCGTTCACCATCACCTCGGTTGGACTCGTTGCTGTGGCCTCGGCTATGTCCCCCATCCCCACAGCCACGCGGACAATCGGCTGGGTAGTATCGACGAGTACCGACTGTCCCACAGTGACAAAGAGTTCATTGGCGGAGTCTTGACTGGAGATCTCCGCAGATTGTTGGGGAGCGCTTGCATTCTCTGCATGAAGGGCTGTCCCCAAACTCAACACACACGAAAGGGCATAGAAACACAAAATTGCTATTCCAATTTTCGCTCTCACTGTTTTCCCTCGTGTGAGGCAAATTTAGTTTCAGTTTTTTTCGATCCGTTGAAGACTTCAATCAAATACACGCGGGCCGCAGGAGCGGACCTTCTGCGGACCATCTGCGCAGGCCGCGGCGGTCCTACCGGAACATTATCCTGGCCGTAGAGGCGCGCCAAGCCTGTACCTGGCGTCTGCGCAAGCTTGGTGTCCAGCGGGTTCCTCAGCACGAGCTGAATTTTTGTTTGATTGCTAGCCAGGCTCAACGCCTCCGCCTGCTGCGGCGTGACAAGCAGATTGACTACCTGAACCTGCTGTGGCTTCCCTTCCGCGTCTCTCTGAATGTCTGTTCCGGCGGAAAGAACCTGTATGTTCTGCAGCAACGTCCGTACCTGCGACCCTTGAGCTGTGTTCACCGTCCCTGGCGGATTGCCGGAGATCAACACATCTACCCGCATTCCTGGCGTTGCGAAGCCGGCCACGCCGACGACCTCATCCACTTTCACCGCACATGCGCGCATCCCGTCGGGAATGGTTGCCGCGAGACCGCCGCCCGATCCTGGTGCGGCGAGACGGCTATTCAAAATAGGTTCGCCCAGATACAGGTCGGAGAGTACGCCTCTGTTGAGCGCATCCGCAGACTTGAGTATGGCGCCTTGCGGAAGCGTGCCTGCAATCTCGATCGTGGTTAGATCGGCGCTGCTCAGAACGCTACCCAGTTTAATGTCCCTTGCAGCGGCTACTACACGCGTAACTTGATGATGAGGCGCGCCGAGGCGGTTCCCAACAATGCGGAAGACGAGGTAACTGCATCCGATGGCTACAACAAAAGCGATCAACAGGATAGCCATTAATCTTCGGTTCATTCAGTCCCCTTCTCAAACTGGCTTTGAAGACAGTCTTGATTTCCCTTCACCTGATCGCAATTGTTGGGCCAAAAGAACGAAAGTCGGCAAATGAGGACTTTAGCGGGCAAGCCGTGAAGCAAGTGTGAACGTGTGTATACCACTTTGTGCCCGCGGTGTAGCCGCGCAGACACGCCTCAGACGCTCCATTTCCCAATTGCAGAAACTTACGCGCCTGTCAGTTGGCCTGAGAATTGCTGTTAGATTTCATGGAGTCCTGGGCGAAAGCGACATTCGCGCTTGCAGTGGCGATAAGTGAGTTCTTCTGCAGGAGACGACGGAAACCCAGCGCCCGGAAGCGGGAGTTACTACATCATTGGCCTCTTCTCAAATCAACACGCTATTTACCACTCAACAGCGTTCGCACACTGAACCTGGCTTCTTCATGGCCTCGATCCTGATGCACGGATTGGCATTTAGCATCGCGGTACTTGCCGTCATGGATGCGCCGAGAGTGGACGACTCGCCAGTTAAACGACGATATACAACCAGGATTGTCAAGCTGCAAGCGACGGATCCGCAACTGCGATGGTCTCCTGGAACCAGCGCTGCACAACCTACTTCGCACGCGGAGATGCGCGCGGCTAGCTCCGGGGAACGGCACGTTGCGGCCGTCGCGCCCCAATCGCTTGCTTATCGAGTTTCAGCACCCATCACGCTAGTGCAACCGGACATCGCGCAGAATATATTATTGCCGCTCAAGGCTCCGATTCCGCTGATAGTGATGTGGACTCCACCGAATCTCCCCGTCGAGAAGATTGTTCCGCCTCCGCCTAAAATCAGAGCCGCGGCTAACGTACGGCCTTCCCTCTCCATGCCCAACCACGAAGCGCATGTTGCTAACATCCAGCTCGCCTCTGCCTCATTCGTTTCGCAGACAATTCCGATCCCAGCCAGCACGACCTCGCCCATCATCTTGCCCGGACAGTCGTTGTCGCAGGTGCCACAAACGGCGTCCAACCCATCGACGGAACCCACGCCGGCCACTGTCTTGTCCGTCTCCGACGTGCTTCTGTCGAAAGGAACCGTTGCATTGCCACCCGCCAACGAAACTGCAGCGGCATCCATCTCCGATTCCTTCGCACCTGGACGGCCCAAGAGTACATCCCAAACGGGTGACGGCGCAGCAGTCGGCCAGCAGAATGGAAATGCATTAGGAGCGACTTCAGGCAACCACGGCGACCAGAAAGAAACTGCAGTGGGGCCACCGGGGGAAAAACAGGCAGGATCTAACTCCGGATCGGACTCAGGACTTCCGTCAGGAAACGGAGCATCGATCGATCGCATCACCCGCCCAAAGGACGGCCATTTCGGGGTAGTCGTGGTGGGAGATTCGGTCGCCGACCAATATCCGGAAGCGGCTGGAATATGGGCCGACAGGCTCGCCTACACGGTGTACCTGCATGTAGGCGCTGCGAAAAGTTGGATCCTCCAATATTGCGTGCCTCGTGTGGTGCAAGCCGCGGGCAACTCTACCCGACCTGACGCGCCATGGCCGTACCTTATCGTGACGCCGCACCTCCCTCCCGGTGACGCTGACAGCGACGCCCTGCTGGTGCATGGATTCATCGATGCTGCGGGACGCTTCGAGAAACTGGCCATAGTCTTCCCCGCGCAATTTGCCCAGAGCAAGTTTGTTCTTGCCGCGCTCCAACAATGGCAATTCCGCCCGGCCGCGCAGAATGGACAATCGACTGCTGTTGAGGTGCTGCTAATTATTCCAGAAGAAACGGAATAGTTCACTTGCCCAAGTCTATGTTGGATGCGGCGCCGTCACTGTGAAATCACCATCGAAGACGTGCTGCTTAGCGTGAGTGTGCGGCTTGGGACAAACGGGATGGACAAAGGAAACCTGTACTGCGCCGTCACCGTCGCCAGGTCGCCCGGACCATTGCAGCCAACCGCTACACAGGTTCCTCCAGCAGGATAGGCCGAGTAAGTCGTCGTCACCGTCATGGCTGAGGTAGTAATTCCTGGGTAGCCGAGATTCTGGACATAGGTCTGGATCTGGGGGGCAGTAACTGTACATGAAACCCCGGAAACCGTGCAGGTCGAGCCATGAACGATGGCGTACCGGCTGCCCTCCCGTGCGGCATCGGACACGTAGTGATAGGTATATAGAGCCATGCACATTTCAATCAGACCGAACAATATCGTTAACAGAACGATCATGCTCAGAGCCATTTCAACCATCGACGATCCTTCCTCGCTGGCAACGCGCGGACTTCTGCGGCCGGCTTCTAGCTGAGGTGTCTGCGATAGCCTCCGTGAAGGGATGACGCCGAGTTTTGTTCGCGTCTGCATTACTGATCTGCAACTCGCATAATTGCCTGTCCTTTAAGTGCGAATGTGGTTGGAATTCCTGGAAGATGAATGAGAGGGTCGAAGGAAGCGCTCGTATTCACCTGAAGATAGTCGATAACCCGCGCGGGACTAGGGCATGTAGTAGTAAGAGCGGTCAAGCACACGATGGTTCCTCCCGTGGAGCAGGCGCATGAATTGCTGGCTACGGCGGTCACTCCCGTCAGGTTAGCTGCATCCGTGATAGCCACCAGCTCGATGTTGGGCAAGTCGGCTGCCCTACTGCGACTCAGGGATCCATACGAAGCGCCGGCGCGCGCGGCATTGCTCACTTCGATGGCGGCGTAGGCCAGGCGTCCAAATTCCGCGGCTCCTACCAGCAAGAGAATGAATATCGGAAAGATCAGCGCCAGCTCTACCAAGGACTGGCCGGCGTCGCTGCGCGCTCCCACATGACGAGTAACAGTCCGGCTCGATTTTTTTGCGGCATTGATCGGCAAACTTCTTCTCTGAGCGTCTGACATGATCTACTCCACCAGAGCAATCGTTGTCAGCGGGGAATTGCCGACAGTTTGAGAATAGCTTGTAATCGACAGGGTTGCCGTTTGGTCATAGAGAGTGCCCACAATCAAATCAGTGATCAATTGCAACCCCCCGCTCGTGTCGCCGCCGCTGTCGTGTAGTACCAGTTGAGCGTCGGGGGCGTAAATAATCCCCTCGATCAGCCCGCTGGAGCTTCCGAAGTCAAACAGCAACTGGTTCGCGTTCGGCGCCGGTTCCGCTATGGCGATCCCGTTGTACGGACCTGAAGTAGGCGCGACAATATGCAGTACAGTGTTGGTGCCCTCCGTGAGTGCCCCATTGTAGATGTCCAGGGTTGTGCCTCCCGCGGCAGAAGTGATGCTACCGCTTAGGTTCACGTTACCCTCGAATACGTATGTCCCCGCACCCAAAGTCGCATTGCTGATATTCAAGGTTCCCAACCCTCCGTTGCTAAGCGGAGGCACGCTGTAACAGCCAGCGGATATTGACCCGGTAAGATTGCCGCCGGCTGGCGTCGTACAGCTCATGGTAGTCGGGTCCGGAAACACCAGGTTACCGAAAGGACAAGTCACCGGTGCGACCCCAGTAACCGCAGCTGGAGTGCTGTCGCCGGTCTGGCCGCCATCTCCGCCGACGACGCCCACCGAACCCGCCGTGAGTGTCCCTCCGCCGCCCGTAAACTGCAGCGCATCAGTATTGTTGGAATCGACAATCACACCGCATTTCGGCGCGGATACGTCGAACGATCCCTGCAAGGTCATGGCACCCACCGCCGATGGGTTACATACGTACACGCAGTCGTTGGACGAACCTCCATTCCAGGCAACCGCTCGGGCAGCGACCGTCTGCGATGCAATGCCGAAGACCCTCATGAAGAACGTGGGCTGCGTCTGCGAGACGATCGCTTCCACATAGCCCGACTGGCCAACGTAGGCCCCCTCTGTCGGCGGGCTGTTGACCGCAACAGCACCTCCGTTCGTTCCAATGATTACGCCGTTCTGGGCCGCGGCTGTGTCAGCCGCCGTTGTCATATCTCCATAGTTCAGTTCCGCCGCTCCGGCAACGGCGGCGCTGTCGGCTGCGATCTGCAAATTTCGTTTGGCGTGGAACAGTGTCCCCACGTCGGCCGCGAACCCCACAAAACCAAGCAGGCAGGTCATGCACAGCAGCGTGAGTATCATGGCCTGACCGCTTTCGTCTTTCAGCTTAGTGGCTAATTTCATGACTTCCTCCCCCGGATGCCGCAGACGTCGCATTCTCGTCCAAACGCGTGCCATCCGTTCGCGCCCCACATCTACTGCCTATCTTGAGTGTTTGGTGCTGGGCGCTCTTGGCGTCATGCTCCAACACTCTTGACCCTCTTCATTCAATCCGCTGAACAAATTTCTCTAGTGACTTCTGACCCCCTGCATGGCCTCGAGGGTCGTGGCCATTCTGCGAAAACTTCTCCGTCAACGGCAAAAATTCCATACCTACGCCATCTGCCCCATGCCGAACAGCCTTGGCATGAACCGCAATCGATTGCTCAGGGTCTTTTTCAGCGCTGTCCGACTGTTCCAGCCTCATCATCAGCACTGTGCCCAGATACCATCGCTCTTCTGTCAGCAAATACATTCCCGTCAAGCTGATTTCGCGGATGCTGTGCGGCGTCGGTGGCCCGCCCTCCCAG
>JAJXZK010000080.1 GCA_021780095.1 Acidobacteriota bacterium
GGCTGGCGACCGGGGAAGAAGCCGCTCTGGAAGACCCGCGACCGATGAAGCGCGAACCGGTGCGGGAAACGACGGCAGCCCAGAGCGAGGCCCGCTAGATGAAGGTTGGAGCGCCTGCATGAACCTTCGCACCTGCGTGATTTTTGGCGGCACCGGATGTATCGGGACACATATCGCCAAGCATCTGCTGCAGCACACCGAGGTAGAACGAATTTACCTTGCCGATATTCGTCCGCCTCGCCAGGAAGAGTACGTGAAGCCGCTGCTGCGCTGGATGGAGTCGAAGGATCGGACGCTGCCGCGTGTTGTGTATGTTCCCTGTGACGTGCGTCTGCCGCTGGATGCAGTGTCGCTGCCCCAGCAGGCGGATTTGATCATCAATCTGGCTGCCGTGCATCGCGAACCGGGCCACGAGCCGAGCGAATACTACCAGACCAACCTACCTGGTGCAGAGCATATTTGCGCGTATGCGACGCATGCCGGATGTTTTCGGATTGTGTTTACGAGCAGCATTTCTCCATATGGTTCGAGCGATGAAGCGAGAAATGAAGATTCGCTTCCGATCCCGGAGACGGCGTATGGCGGCTCAAAACTGGTTGCAGAAAAGATTCATACCGCGTGGCAGAATGCTAATCCAAACCGGCGATTGGTTGTGCTTCGCCCCGGTGTTGTGTTTGGGCCAGGAGAACATGCCAACGTTGCGCGCCTGGTTCGCAGCCTGGCTCGCGGATATTTTGTCTACATGGGCAATCGAGAGACGCGCAAGGCGGGCGTTTATGTGAAGGAGCTGTGCGGGGTGCTGCTGTTTGCGCTGGAGCACCAGGAAAAAACCGGGGAGCCAGTGTTGCTGTGGAATGTTTCGATGGATCCGCCGCCGACGCTGGAGGATTTTGTGAATGCGATTTGCGCGGCGACACACTATCGCCGTCCACGTTTGTCGGCTCCGCGGAGTCTGCTGGTAGCCGCGTCCTATCCCGTGGCCGGCATCGCGCAGTTATTTGGGATTCACACGTCAGTCAATCCCGTTCGAATGCGGAAGCTGTCGCAGTCTACGTATATCGAGCCACTTCGTCTGCGCGAGGCGGGCTACCAATTCAACTACACGCTGGAACAGGCGATGGTGGACTGGAGGCAGGACGCGCCGGAGGATTTTATTGGATCGGAAGCAGGCGTGCTGGAAGCCGCAGGGAAGGCGTCGGCCAAATTATGACCCAAGCGTCGATAGGCGGGAATGGGATGCAGCCAGGAACGCGGGTTTTTGTCGCGGGGCATCGCGGGTTGGTCGGTTCCGCGATTTGTCGCCACCTGACAGCGGCGGGCTATGAGAGATTGTTGTTGCGAACCAGCACAGAACTGGATCTGACGGAGCGCGGCGCGGTGTGGGAGTTTTTCACGGAGCAGTGTCCGGAATATGTGGTGCTGGCGGCGGCGAAGGTGGGTGGAATCCAAGCCAACAGCAAATACCCGGTGGAGTTTCTTCGCGACAACCTGCTGATCCAGACCAACGTAATTGATGCTTGTTACGAATTTGGAGTGAAGCGACTGCTGTTTCTAGGCTCCAGCTGCATCTATCCCAAACTGTGTCCACAGCCGATTCGCGAAGAGTATTTGCTGACCGGGCCGCTGGAGCCGACGAATCGTCCATACGCTGTGGCGAAGATTGCAGGAATTGAGCAATGCTGGGCCTACAACCGCGAATATGGAACCCGATTTCTTGCGGCGATGCCGACCAATCTGTATGGGCCCGAAGATAATTTCGACCTGGCGAATTCTCACGTATTACCGGCGTTGTTGCGCAAGATTGCGACCGCGAAAGCCGAGCGATCTGGGCATGTCGAGGTGTGGGGCACAGGCACACCGCGCAGAGAATTTCTGTATAGCGACGATCTGGCCGAGGCGTGCGTGTTTCTCTTGGGGCTTTCAGAGAAGAAACTCGACACGCTGCTGCAGGCAGAGGGGCCGCCGCTGATCAACATTGGCGTTGGCGAGGACATCAGCATTCGCGAACTGGCCGAGTTGATCGGCCGCCTGCTGGATTATCAAGGGGAGCTGACGTTCAATACCGCGCAACCGGATGGCACGCCGCAAAAACTGCTGGATGTGAGTCGCATTCGTTCGCTGGGCTGGAGCGCGAAGACCCGCCTTGAAGAGGGAATTCGCCGGACGTATGCGGCAGCGAAAGCGAATCCTGGCTCGGGTGTGGTGTAGGTTCGGTCGGCGTAGGGAACCAGACGCAAGTTCGCAGACAAACAATGATGAGGTGTTCCATGTTGTGCAACAAGCGGGTTCTGATGTTATTGACGATGTTTGTTTTGGCGTGGCCGTTGATCGCACGGGCACATCGGTCCTCCATGAATGAGACGGAGCGAAATGCCTCCGCCGAACTGGTACAGGCTGCAAATCAAGATCGAGCTTTGCGCGGGTTGCCGCCGGTGCATGCAGATCGAGCCTTGACCCAAGCGGCGTGGGAGCACGCGCTGCGCATGGTGGCGTCGGGAAGGTTGTCGCATCAACTGCCGGGCGAGCCAGACCTGATCATTCGGGTGCAAAAGGTAGGCCTGCATTGCAGCACAGTTGCGGAGAATGTTGCGGAAGCCCCCACAGCCGGACAGATTAATGATGAGTGGATGCATTCACCGCCGCATCGCGCGAATCTGCTGGATCCACGGGTGAACACGGTGGGCGTTGCGGTTGTCCAGCGCGGCCGGGAGTTGTACGCAGTGCAAGATTTTGCCCGTCAAGTACAATCGTTTACGCGTCCGCAGCAGGAAGAACAAGTCGCCTCCCAACTGGCCAAGCGTGGACTGCGGGTGCGGCCGGGAGATGCCCGAGCGAGAGGGTATTGCGATGGAGAACCGCGACCGCAACGGCCGCTGCCCAGGCTGATTATGCGGTATAGCACGGTGGACCTGAGCCAATTGCCGAACCGGGTGAAACAAGGAATGGCCGCGGGCGCGTATCGGAGCGCGAGCGTGGGAGCATGCCGGCCTGCGAATCAGAACGGCTTTACGGCCTATCAGATTGTGATTCTTTTATTTTGAGTCGGTCCCGCACTACGATGCCGGCGCGGTCGGTTCCATGTCGAGTAGATTGTTGAAGCGGTTGAAGTAGTTGAACAATCCGATCGCGGCCATCAATTCCACAACTTCGCCTTCAGAGAACACGTCGCGGAGCTGCTGCCATTGCTCCTCGGTGAGCGGGTGTTCGTTGTGCGTCATCCACTCCGCCAGTTGCAGCGCCACTTTTTCTTGATGCGTAAAGTCGGTTCGGTTGGCGTAGTCGGCGAGATTTACCAGCTGGTCGTCGCTCCATCCAAGCTTTCTGCAAATCCGCGAGTGCGATGCCAGACAATAGTTGCATTGGTTCAACTGAGAGGTGCGCACGATGGCCAATTCCTTTAGCTTGAGCGGCAGTGTGCCGCTGTGCAGAACAGCCTCAAAATGCGCGATCATGGTCTGAAAAATCTCGGGTCGGTGGGCGACCGTACGAAACATGTTGGGTACATTCCCGCGCTGCTGCAGATAGCGATCGTAGATGACGCCGGTCTCGGCGGTGACCTGGTCGCGGCGCAGCCGCGAAATTCTGGGGGTGATGGTTTCCATAATCCTCTCCAGCTTCGATGATAGCAATCGAGGTTGTCGCCGGTCACGGCCCGCGCCGGAAACCGTTACGAAGGACGGAAAATGTTGGGAGATCGCTTTGACGATGGTTCGGCGATTTGTTACCTTACGACATAGACGAATCCCACCGCGTCCCCACTCCTCAGTAGCTCAATGGCAGAGCATTCGGCTGTTAACCGAAGGGTTGTAGGTTCGAGTCCTACCTGAGGAGCCAATCTAGAGACGCAAACCATAGATAATAAACAATTGATTGGCGAGCAATCTTTCGGATACCATCGTGATTACCAGCAAATAGTCAACCCTTAGGCAACTTTGTCGACGGCGCGCATTGCGATGTTTGTTCCTCAGATTACGGCCCAGTGCGACTGCGAATGAAAAATTCAACCCTACACATGCACAGTGGTGGCTGCCATTCTGACTGGCAGAATTTTCACGGTGCATGACAATAGCCGCGATCTGGGTCCCCTTGGACAAAATCCTAGACCGATGCCGGGGGGAGCCTGGGCCCCTACGAAAATCTCCTGGAGCCTTTCAGACAATTCACTCTCAAAAAATCAGTTTCCGATTGTCAACTAGGTGAGGACTCGGTCGATATTTCCAAGAGGGTGTGGCGCAACCAATGGTTGTTGAGTTTTCGACAAATCGCCACATCATTCGGCGAATGTGGCAAATCGGAGACAGCTAGATTAAGGAACTCCGCAGCCGGAATTTAATTCGCCGGTAGGGAAACGCGATCTGGAGAGAATATGAATATAAAGAGCAATTATCCGACCGACGAACGGATCAAGGAAAACCTGGGCGCACTCAAGAGGTAATGGCGCACTATTGGAGTTAATCCGCGAACTGACTGGAATCTAACCAGCAGAAGAGTAACTTCAGGTTTGGTACAGAGATACTGATCCGATCACCGTTGCGCTACACTGACAATCTCATTGTCGGGCAGACCAATCACGAGATCGAATCAAGGGCCGAACAAATGACAACAGAACGTCGCCAGACGCGGGAAGTGGATGGGAAGGGCCGGACCGTCCGTGAACTCTTGGGCGGACGCAAATACTCCATTGACTATTACCAACGTGAATACAAGTGGCAGTCGAAGCAGGTTATGGAGCTGATTGAGGACCTGAGCGGCAAGTTTCGCGAAAGTTACGAAGATGGTAACGAACGAAGCGCTGTCGCTGAATATGGTCACTATTTTCTCGGTTCAATTATCGTCAGCGATAAAGACGGAGAGAAATTTATTATCGACGGTCAACAGCGTCTCACCACAATGACGCTACTCATGATTTTTGTACAGAGGCGCACGCCCGACGAAGACCAGAAAGCGCAAGTTGCAGACTTAATCTTTTCCCAGAAATATGGGAAACGCTCCTTCAATCTGGACATTCCGGAGCGGAGTGCTTGCATGGAATCCTTGTACGCGGGATTGCGCTATGAAGAAAGCGGTCAATCAGAATCAGTTGCCAACATCCTCGCGCGTTACGCAGACATCGAAGAGAATTTTCCTGGAGATTTGCTTGGCTCGGTATTGCCATACTTCGTGGATTGGCTTATCGAGAACGTTCACCTTGTTGAGATCACAGCCTATTCCGATGATGATGCCTATACCATCTTTGAGACAATGAACGATCGTGGGCTCTCTCTTACGCCAGCTGATATGCTCAAAGGCTACCTGTTGGCGAACATTACGGACCAGAGTCATCGTAACGCCGCTAGCCAGACGTGGAAGGCACGTGTGAGCGCACTTCTTGACATCGGCAAAGACGAAGATGCAGATGGCATTAAGTCGTGGTTGCGCAGCCAGCATGCTGAAAGTATCCGTGAACGCAAACGCGGCGCGGCACCCCAGGATTTCGACCTCATCGGGACCGAGTTTCACCGTTGGGTGCGCGATCACGAGGAAGCACTCGGTCTTCAGTCAAGTCTCGACTTCTTTCGCTTTATTGACCGCGACTTCGCCTTCTATAGTCGCTGGTACGAGCGGCTGCGCCACGCCGCCGACAACATGACCACTGGCCTAGAAACGATCCACTTTAACGCTCAGCACAACTTTACATTGCAATATGCGGTTCTCCTTGCGCCCCTTCGATTTGAAGATACTGAAGCTGTCTTGCTACGGAAGATCCGGGTGGTCGCTACATATATCGACATTTTGATTCACCGCAGAATTTGGAATTTCCGTGCGATCGACTATTCGACAATGCAGTATGCAATGTTCGTGGTGATGCGTGACATCAGGGACAAGAGCGTAGATGAACTTGTAGAGATTCTTGGGCAAAAGCTCGATTCGGAATCAGAAGTCTCTTTCGAGAGCAACGATCGATTCCAGCTCCATGGAATGAATGGTCGGCAAATTCACCGACTGTTGGCTCGTATGACTGACTACATCGAGACCAGTTCTGGTATGGCGTCACGGTATGAAGAATACAACCACCGCAGCGGAAAACATGGGTATGAGATTGAGCACATCTGGTCAAATCATCCGGAACAGCACAAGGATGAGTTTTCCCATCCCACCGATTTCGAGGAATACCGAAATCGAATCGGAGACCTATTGCTGCTCCCAAAAAGCTTCAATGCGAGCTATGGTGACCTTTCCTACCTGAAGAAGCGAAAGCATTACGATAGCCAAAATCTGCTGGCGCGCAGTCTAAATGAAAGGGCATACGAGCACAATCCGGGCTTTCTCCGCTTTGTTAAAGAAAGTGGACTACCTTTCAAAGCGCATGAGAATTTTAAGAAAGCAGACCTGGATGATCGTCAGGAACTGTATCGAAAGCTGGCCGAACAAATATGGAATCCCGAACGACTACCGCAAGAGGCATCGGCGTGAGTAATATCCCGGATTAGTCAGACGTCCACAACGTGCAACCGTTCAAACCCCTTCCCCGCATACAAGCCTAGGGGAGTGAAATCGTTGGAGAATTGAACGCCCAAAGGAATAAGAGTCCACGAAATGGCGCCCGTGAAGCGAATTCTAGATTAATGCCTGGGAGGCCCTGCACTGAGGTCAAACCTGTGCGGGACCTCTTCAGACATCTGAGTGTCGATTTTCTGCACGAGAGCTGTAAGTAATTTAGAAACATATACTTAAGTCGATAGATCCTAGCAAAAACCCTATAGAATTCGTGCTGAATCCCTACTGAATGTCGACAGCATTGCTCTACTACGCGACTTGCCTGGAACTCCCAAAATGATTCCCATGGAAATCAGGAGCGGTAGTAGCTCGGTTGGACTGCACATTTTGCACAATCCGGTTATGTTTGCTGCCAGTAATTTACGAGTGAACGCAATGCAAGGCGCGCCTTGCTCAAAGCATCTTTCCATGGCTCCTCTCTGCCACCTTCCTTGCGCTCGATGCTAGCTGCCATCCGATTGAAGCGGCTGATAAAGTTGCGTTGCTCTTCGGTCAGGGGGTTCATAATTCGTTTTGATTTCACGTCTCTAAATCCTCTCGTGTTTACTCAATGGTGAACGGGAACGGCGTAATCTGCCCTCAGCTTTAGCAGACGCCGCATGAATGCGCTCTGCAATTTCGGGCTCGGCATGCTGGCAGTTGTCTCTGCTCCCAGCGAATCGAGTAGAGCCTTCCAGCAGGTCAGCGTATCCGCGATTGGGATCTCTGACGGAACACATTGCATGAATTGCCATGGCGACAACGGTCTGGTTTCCTCTGCTGTCACCGGATAACCTGCGGGGATCTTGACTGCCGCCGCTTGGAGCGGCACGGTAGCTGCCTCTTTCGCGGATTTCTGTGGATTCTGTAGTTGGAGTGAGGGACAGATATTATCTGAACAACCGCCACCAGTGAGGACACCTTCCGTCCTGTTATGTCCTACTGTGGTCAGATGATCGGTATTTCGGTTTGTCGGCAGATTCGCCTCTGTCTCGATCATTTGTTCCATCGGTTCTTTTGTCGGTAGATTCATCGCTCGCTCGCTCTTTCTGTTAGTCGGTAGATCAGTCGATCGCTCACTCCTTTTATCTATCTCTCTATCTATCGCCTCTGTGACAGACATTGTGACAGTGCGTCTCCTAACCCTCATTGCCGCCCCCGTTCTTCGCAGCCTTGGCTTCTCTAGCTTTCTTTGTGCGGTTGGTATACTCATCCACTTTGGCTCGAGCCTCGGCCAGCATGTTGTCCCATTCCTCGTGTCGAATGATCGCTCGAACTTCGCCAGAATCCTTGTCGACCAATTCGTCGCGGTAGACAATCTCTAGATCCGTAAACGCCATAATGGCCCGATTTACCTCGTCATCAGTACCGTTGATTCGTGCGATGCGTTTCAATCCTTCCTCGTCGGCAGGCAAATGCCCCTTGCTCATGTAAAAAAGCATGAAGCGGTGATAGACCAATTCTTCAGCATCACCCATCCCTGTAATGTCCTGTGCGATCTCACCATAGTCTGTGGGGACGAACCTAACTCTGTTTCCTTCGTTTGTGCGAATTGCCATTACGGTATTCTCCTTTGAGTGTGAATCATTTATTTCCGAGGTTGTGTGCGGGACGCCTGCAAGCCTGTGCAAGCCATCCCAACTCTGCCGATATTGGAAATGTAGGAAAGACGTATCGGTCGCTGTGCGCGCCATGGTCTGCAGATTGTGCAGACTACCGATGGCAGAGTGAAGCGTGGGCGCGAAGGCACTAACGCGCTGCTGATTGCGTCCCTAATCGCGGATTGGTTAGGGGCGCAAGCATTCACGTTGCGCAATCCTTGCGCCGACCCAGTCCTGCACTTCCGCCAGCCTCCAGGCAGAGCACCTCTCGCCCAGCTTCATGTTCTGCGGGAACTGACCTCGTTTCATACGTGCGTAAACTGCTGCCTTGGATAGTCCGCACTGGCGCATGACCTCCGGCAGTCTAATCAAACACTCAACGTTATCCATGATGTTCTCATTGGGAATTTCAGCTTTAAACAATTGAAGAGCTTGTTGCGCATATTCGCTTCCAAAGTAAAAGGCCACCAAGCACCTAGTGGTGGGTGCCTAGCAGCCTTTTATTGGAGGAGCGAAACAAACGCCTGAGGGGAGTCTTCGTTCCCCACATCCACTTAGTGTCAATCACGCCGAGTTTGTTACACATTATTTTCCGTTGCTTCTGATCGTCTTTTCGCGGCATATGCCAAATGAGCGCTGCGCCAACCAGCAAGTTGCTTTCGATGGCGGGAAGCGGCTTGCTTTGCCCAGCGGTACATCTTGACTCGCATGTTTCCGGGGGTTACTCCGAATTCTGCCGCAATTTCTGCAGTGCTCTTGCCGTCAACTTGCATACGAAAGGCTCGGAACGCATCTGCTGATGGGAAGTAATCCTCGAAGTCTTCAATATGCGACGATGTCCAACCCCCATCGTCTCGCATGTCTTCATCGCGTTCCCAATTCAGGCGAACCATCATCGCCTCCAAGCTGTCTTTGATGGACTCGTCTTCCACTTCGTTTAGACTGATATCGCTTATCCTCCGGTCAGCCCATATCTTCCATGCTGTGCGCCTGATGACTATGCGCGCCCAAGCCGGGAAATTGTTTATTGCTTCGCCCTTCACCAACGCCGTGACGATCTCATCGACTGCGGCTTCTGCGGCTTCTTCGTCGCCATTCGTGATGCGGATAGCCATCATGTTGGCGAGCCTAATTAGTTCGGTGATATCGCCCGCTCTGTATGCCGCATCCATTTCTTCCGTACGAGTCATCCGTTCATCCTCCGTGTAGAATTCTGCCACATTTTGGGATCACTCCACAGCGAAGAGGCCTATGCCAAAACTGGCAGCCCTGCGCTTGTATCCTCAATCGACGGAGCGATCAGTCCACTGAACTCAAGAATCGCGGCCTCCACGAAACGGACTGGTCAGCTTCTCCAAAACGAAAAGCAGGTCACGCTTCATTAAGCGAACGGGTAGCTACGTTCGTCATGTTGTGCCTCTTTCGTTGAAGTGTCCCCCGCGGCGGGGGCGAGAGCAGGCACAAAGCCGCCGTGACAAGCGCAGCAGTCATAGCTTTTTGGAGGTACCACGACGAAGGAGTGGGGGAGCCAAAACAGCGTCATTGACGGCAAGTACGGCGCTATCGTGACAGCTCCCCGCCAGCGTAACGGGATACGGAAAGGAGGCTACGCAGTCCGAACCGTAGTCACAATCGAACAAGGCTCTGGAAGGTTCGGTTGATCTGAACAACATCGTGAGGAATAAGGGCATAGCGCCAAGGCTTGTCGCTGACGCCGGATGCACGGTCACACCACTGGATTGCAGCCTTCGCCTTCTTCTGAACCTTGGAGTCTTCTACATCACTGGCTCGCTTAATCTCGCAAAGGAATCGTCCGCTCTTTGTCTCGACAATGAAATCAGGGTTGTAGTTGTCTTCGTCGGCATACTGGATTTTCAGCAGGTCCTTCGGCGGTTTGAGCCACTTCATGACGTCGCTGTCGTCTTCCAGAACCGTGGCAAATCGCCGCTCCGGATCGGAGTCGAATTTCACTGCTGGATACAAGCACTTGCTGAATCCGCTGAACACGAGACTGCGGATGTAAAGCTTGTCCTCGACGGGTTGGCGGAAATTCCTCGCATTCTTTCCAAGTTCAACCTCCGCGCTTCTTGAGCTGAGCCGCTGAAATCCGCGCGCAACAGTCACTTGGTATTCCGTAGCCTTTTCGATGTAGTGCTGGTTCATCTGCGTGTGAACGAGCCGAACCAGCTCACCCTGGTGATACTGCAATACGTTGCGAACGTCGTCTTCATTAGACAGGTACGACTGGAGGTGCTGAACGAGTTGACGTGCGAGTTTATAGAGCAACTGCGCATGGTCGTCGTAGCTGATGTCGTCC
>JAJXZK010000118.1 GCA_021780095.1 Acidobacteriota bacterium
TTTGCCGGCGCAATCGAAAGCGCCCTGCGCTGGCCGTCACGCCCGTGATTTTCCTGACGGCGCGAACCAGCGAAAGCGACCGCGTCCTGGGTCTGGAGTTGGGTGCCGATGATTACATTACCAAACCATTTTCACCGCGAGAATTGATTGCGCGGATCAAGGCCGTGTTGCGCCGGTTCGAGCGTCCGACCGCTCCCACTGCGCTGCATTTTGGACAGGTCGAAATTGATGTCAGCGCCATGCAGTTGAAGGTCGGTGGGGAACTGATGGCGACGACGGCGACGGAATTCCGCTTGTTGGAATACCTGGCCCGCCATCCCGGCCGAGTCTTCAGCCGAGATCATCTGCTGGATGCGGTTTGGGGAGACGCGCGATTTGTTACGCCCCGCTCGGTCGACGTATACGTGCGGCGCATCCGCGAGAAAATTGAGTCGGACCCGGAGAATCCGCAGTATCTTAAAACCGTGCGCGGCGCCGGCTACCGCTTTGAGATGCCAAAGGACAGCCTCTAGAAAGCAGCTTTTAGCCGTTAGCTTTTAGCACCTAGCTAAAAGGCCAGCAGTGCAGAAAGAGACCCTGCGGCTGATGGTTTCTAGCGTATGGTCTGCAGCTAGAAGCTAATCGCCAGGAGCTAAAAGCTAAATGAGGCAGAGAGTTTTTTTTAAACTTCTTGCGGCAATGGTGCTGGTGGTGCTGGCAGCCGCCGCGATGCTCGACATCTCGCAGCAGAACATCCTGGAATCCTCCTTACAAAATCAACTGGTGCGGAGCCTGACCGAGAGTGCGCAGGCATTGGCGCAGCATGTCGTCCTTAGTCCAGCTGCGAACCTGGGATCGCTGGCACAAGAAGATGCGCGAGCCGTCAATGCGCGTGTGACCATCCTGAATAAAGATGGCGCCGTGATCGCCGACTACGCCCCCGGCGGCGCTGAGATAGGCGCGAGCGCCGCTTCGATGATCTCGATGAACAGTTCAGAGATGCGCGCCATTACCGTGCAGCATCGCGCATTCGGGAAAGCCGTCAAGCAGGGCACGCTCTACGTGACGTCCCCGGCGGGAGACTACATCGTGCGTCTCGGTTACCCCATGCACGACGTGTACGAAACGCTGCACATGGTGCGGCGCAGTTTGTTATGGGCCACGTTGCTGGGATTGTTGCTGGCAATTTTCTTGGCAGCTCTGCTGGCGCAGGCAGTATCCCGCCGCCTCGCCCGGATTGTCGATTTTGCGCATCGGCTGGCACGCGGAGATTTTGGCGCGCGGATTGTCGATCGCGGTGGCGACGAAATTGCGGCGGTCGCGAACGCCCTCGATGCGACAGCGGCCCGGGTGGAAGAGGTCTTTCGCACCTTGCAAGACAGTCGCAAGGAAATGGAAACGGTGCTCGACAGTATGGAAGAGGCCGTGATCGCAGTCGATGCTCAGAGCCGCGTCCACTGGGCGAACCGCGTGATGGAACGAATGATGGGTGGAACCGTAAAACCCGGAAATGCATTGGTGCAGACGGTTCGCGATCCGGATCTGCTGGCTTGCGTCGAAAAGGCGCTCAGTCGGCGAGTGACCGCGCATGTGCGAGCTCGCACGGTGCTGCCCGGACGCATCTTCGACGTGAGCGCGGCGCCTATGCTGGGTGGCAGCGCTGTGGTGGTGTTGCATGACGTGACCGAAATCGACCGCGTGGAAAAAACCCGGCGCGACTTTATTGCGAACGTCTCCCACGAGTTGCGCACGCCCCTCACCTCAATTTCCGGCTATGCCGAAACCATGCTGGAAGAGGACGACGGGCTGCCGACCCAGGCGCGCGATTTTCTTTCGATCATCTGCCGCAACGCTGCGCGGATGACACGCCTCACCGAAGACCTGCTGGCGCTGGCGCGAATTGAGTCCGGCGAGTACAAGTTGAATCGCCGGCCGGTCGAAGCGGAGCTGCTGATCGATGAGGCCGCAGCCATTTTGACCGGACTTCTGATGGACAGAAATTTGGTGCTGGAAAAAGGTGAGAGTACCCGCCAGAAAGTCATGGCGGATACTGACTCCATTCTGCAAGTGCTCTCAAACCTGCTGGAGAATGCTGTGAAATATGGCGGCGGAGAACGCATCGTCATCGGAGCGCGGCCCGTACCAGGGGCGGTCGAATTCTATGTTCAGGATTTTGGCGCGGGCATCGCGTCCGAGCATCTCACCCGCATCTTTGAGCGCTTTTACCGTGTCGACAAAGGCCGATCGCGCGAGTCCGGAGGCACGGGCCTGGGCCTTTCCATCGCGAAACACATTATTCTCGCTCATGGCGGCGCCGTCCGAGCAGAGAGCGAATTGAATCGCGGAAGCACATTTTTCTTCACCCTCCCCGCCGCCCCAATGGCTGCTCTGGACGATGAGCAGGAAGAAAACATCGTCACAAATTAATTCATTTTCTTGGTGGCCGAGCCGACCCATTCACTTGCAACCGTTCTACATCGTCCGGCAAATCGAGATCCAACTCGCCCCCAGGAAAATTAATGGCATGAACTGCCGTTCCAGCTTGTTGCAGTAACGCACGCGCGCCTTGGTCTCCCCGCAGTTCCAGCAATGAAGCAAACAAAGCGCGTGGAAAAACTGCCGGCACACCTGTGCGTCCTGCATAACGAGAGGCCACGATGCGATCTGCATCTGCTTGGTGGGCGGCGAGCAAGCTGCGCAAGTGTTCCTCGGATAAGCCCGGCTGATCGCACACAAGAACCAGTGCGCCCGTAGCAGCAGGAGCATTTTCGAGCACCGCCGCAATCCCGACCCGCAAGGAACTCGCCATGCCTTCGGTCCACGCCTCATTGTGCATCACGATGCAATCCAGCAATTCACACTCAAGATGAATTTTTTCCGCATGCGCGCCCAGGACTACGAAAATGGGTGCGGCACCGGCGGCCCGCGCCAGGGCGACCGCACGATCCAGCAGCGTTTCGCTACCGAACGCGGGCAGTCGCAACAACTGCTTCGGCTGGCCAAGGCGAGTGGAGGCGCCTGCAGCCAGCAAGATTGCCGGCACAGGAATCAAATCAGCGAGCGGTTTCAATGGCATGAACGGGATCGCTGGATTCCTGCGGCCCCCGCGGCGAGTCGAGGCTGCATTGCACCGGAATGTAAGGGCGATCCGGGACGGCAAGAAAATCTTCTTTCGACATGCCGCGCGAGATTGCAGTTTTCTGTTGAAGGGCGGCCTGAATCTCCGCAAGGATGGCTAGCGCCACCATCTCCGGATTGTCCCCGCCCAGGTCGAGACCGATGGGCGCATGCACCCGTTGCAGGGCCTCTTCCGGCGACCAGCCAAGCCGCGACGCAGCTTCCGTCAACAATAGCCGACTGCGATGCCGCGCTCCCAACAATCCGAGATAGCGCAGATCGAGTGGCAGCAGTTTGCCTAGCAAGTTTCTGTCCTGCTCAAAACTGTGGGTCAACAGGGCAACAGCATCGCGGCCCGACAGAGCAATCTGCTCAAAGGTCGCCGCGCTTTCAGTCAGCATCAGTACCCGTTCAGCTTCTGGGAATCGCGCCGCCTGCGCCAGCCAAGCTCGTCCATCCGCCACAGTAACACGCCATCCCAATAGATTCGCCATCTGAACCAGCGGCCGAGCATCATCGCCTGCACCGAAAATTATCAGCCGTTGTGGCGGCATGATCGGCTCTAGAAAGACATTTCGCTCTTCTATATCAAGCGACATGAAAATTGTGTTCGCTTCATTCCCGATGCGCTCCAGCGACGCCAGATGCGCCTTGGCCTCCGCATTGAGGTGCGAACTCGCAAAGAAAATAGATTCATCCTCGCGCACGATCACGCGCGCAAGTGGAATGCTGTCCTGCGCCGCAGAAGGCAGCACCGTAGCAGAGTAGAGCGTTTCCCCGCGCTCGGCCAACTCCAGCGCCCGCAGCATGGCATTTGTTTCTGGCGACCCAACCGGCTCAAGCAACACATCCATGACCCCGCCGCAACCCAGCCCGTAGGGAATCTCGCGGGTATCGAGTGAGTTTGTCTCGTCCAGAATTTCATCGAACAGGGTGGAATATCGTTCGATCGCAGGGCCGTTGCGCACAATCCATCCCGCTTTGCGGGTCACTTCGCCTTCCAGGCACCCACCGCTGATGGCGCCCACAGAGCCGGTCGAGTGAATGTACATGCGCGCGCCCGGACGGCGATAGGATGATCCCTCCACGCGCACCAGCGTGGCTAGCACGGCTGTGTCATCCTGCCGGTTGCGCCACTGCTCGACAATTGCGCTGCGTTCCACCATAACAATGTAGGTGACTTCGGAGGCCGGAAACCATCCACCTGCTTATAGATGCTACAAGTTTCCGGTTGGCTTCGCATCCTCCTGCCGCGCCAGCCAGAGGAATAGAATGGGAATGATATGGGAAACACTGCGAAAACCGCATTTCTTCTGACGTTGCTGACTGTGCTGCTGGTCTTGATCGGCGAGCATTTCGGCGGGCGGAACGGTCTGATCCTTGGATTTCTTTTTGCTGCGGGAATGAATTTCTTTACCTATTTCTACTCCGACAAGCTGGCCCTGAAAATGTATAAGGCTCAGCCGGTCACGCGGGAAGAGTTACCGCGCGCGTACGAAGTTGTCGAGCGGATGACGCAGCGCATGGGCATTCCAATGCCGAAGATGTACGTCATTCCCACCGAGTCTCCGAATGCATTCGCGACCGGAAGAAATCCACAACACGCATCGGTGGCCATGACCCATGGCATCCTGTCCCTGCTGAACGACGAAGAACTGGAAGGCGTCTTGGCGCACGAACTGGGACACGTGCAGAACCGGGATATTCTCACCAGCTCCATCGCGGCAACACTAGCTGGAGCAATTACATTGATCGCGCGCATGGCCTACTGGGGAGAGGTTTTTGGCGGCTTTGGCGGCGGAGGCGGCCGACGTGAGCGCGGTGGGGGAATCAGCGGGCTGTTCATGCTGGTCCTGGCTCCGATCGCCGCCATGTTGATTCAACTGGCCGTTTCGCGTTCGCGCGAATACGAGGCCGATGCAACCGGCGCCAAAACCACCGGAAATCCCTATGCGCTGGCCAGTGCCCTGGAAAAGATCGATGCCTACTCCAGACGAGTGCCGATGATCGCCTCGCCGTCGAGCGCGCATCTATTCATCGCACAGCCGTTGGTGGGCGGGGGCATGTTCACCAACCTGTTCTCGACCCATCCACCGATGCAAAAGCGGATTGAGCGCCTGATTGGTCGCAGCTCCGTTAGCGGACAGTAATGACAACGAACTGACGCAACTACTTTTAAAGATGAAAGAAAGGGAGGCCGCTTTTGGCCAGCTTCAGCCGATGAGAACACTTTTGCGCAGTTTGATCCAGTTGGCCATCGTGGTATGGGTTGGCGGATTATTATTTTTCGGCGCCGTCGTGGCACCGGTCGCGTTTGGAACGCTCGTGCCCATGTTTCCGGTTCCGTCGGTCGGCCTGCATGTTGCGGGCACCATGGTGCGGAACTCGTTGTTGCATCTGCATGCCCTTGGCATCGTCTGCGGCTTGGTGCTGCTGCTGCTGTGCATCGTGGAGCGCGTGACGCGAGCGACGCGACGTTCCATTGGACCGCCGTTAGTGCTGATCGTCGTCATGTTGGGCCTGACGGCTTATTCTCAATATTCTGTGATCCCGCGCATGGAAACACTTCGCATCGACGCCGGTGCGGCCATGGCCGACCCGGCGTCGACCAATCCCGCGCGGGTGGATTTCAATCGCCTGCACAATCTTTCCACCTCGCTCGAAGGCATCGTGCTGTTGTGTGGCATTGGGCTGATCGTCTTGTACGCGCGACCGGAACCTGTCAGCTAAAGGCATGGGCTCGCGCGATTAGACATCGGAAACAGCGTAAACTTTCGTAGGAACCGTCAAACAATCTCCCTCACAGGACAAGCATGAAGACCGGAATTATCGGCCTGCCACAGGTAGGCAAGACCTCGCTGTTCAAGATTCTGACCAAGGCAAAACTGGAAGACCGCGGCTATTCGAATCCCAAGGAAGTTCACCTGGGTATGGCGCGCGTGCCCGACGATCGCCTGGAGAAACTCGCCGCGCTCTATCAACCGAAGAAAACCGTTTTTGCCACGGTTGAGTACGCCGACGTAGGCGCCATCGGCCAGGAAGCGTTGAAGGAGCCCAGCTTGCTCGCCAGCCTGCGCAATGTGGACGCATTGATCCACGTGCTGCGCGTCTTCGACGATCCTTCTGTGCCGCTCTCCGGTCCCATCGATCCTCTAAAGGAAATTCAGGACGTCGAGTTTGACCTGATGTTGAGCGATCTGACGCAAATCGAAAAGCGCATGGAGCGGCTGGAAAAAGACCTGAAGAAAGGTCGCACTCCGGAGTTGGAATCCGAGCAAGCCCTGCTGCTGCGAGCCAAGCCACATTTGGAAGCAGAACAACCCCTGCGTGCCATGGAAATGACGGCCGACGAAAAGAAGTTGATTCGCGGCTACATGTTCCTGAGCCAAAAACCAGTCTTGTATGTGCTGAATATTTCTGAGAGCACCACTCTCGGCGCCGATCTGGAGAACGCGGTCGAAAAATACGGTCTTGCGACCATCGCAAAACGGCCGGGCACCGGAGCCACCGCCATCTGCGGCAAGGTGGAAGCGGAACTGGCGGAGATGCCCGATGAAGAGGCGGAAGAATTTTTGTCGAGCTATGGACTGGGAGAGAGCGGTTTGCGGCGCTTGATTCGCAAGAGCTATGAGCTGCTGGGATTGATCTCGTTTTTTACCGTAGGCGAAGACGAGTGCCGCGCCTGGACCATTCCCGTCAACTCGCGTGCGCAGGCCGCTGCGGGAGCCATCCATTCCGACCTGGAAAAGCATTTCATCCGCGCCGAAACGATCCATTGGGATACGCTGCTTGAAGCAGGATCTGAAGCCGTGGCGCGGTCGCATGGCACGCTGCGCCTCGAAGGCAAGGATTACATTGTGCAGGATGGTGACGTGATGCACATTCGTCACAGCGGATAGCAAGATCATGGCGCACGTTGCGACACCTTTCTGGATTGTTCTGCTACTCGGTCTCATCGCAGGCATGGCTGACGTTGTCGGCGGCTTGCTACTGCTGCGCATGCCCGCGGAACGCTTCCTGCGCGACTTCATCGCTTTCGGCGCGGGCTTCCTGATTGCCGTGGCGCTGGTGGAAATGATTCCGGAAAGTTTTCGCGCCGCTCCCATCGCTGCACCGCTGTGGATCCTTGCCGGCTTCTGCGGCGTACATCTGCTGGAACATACCCTGGTCGCGCATTTTCACTTCGGCGAGGAGACTCACTCCGAGGAATTCCTGCATCGTTCTACCGCTTACTCACTGACGTTCGGCTTGGCGGCGCATACATTTTTTGACGGCATCGCCATCGCCAGCGGTTTTGCGTTTTCCAGCGCACTCGGCTGGCTTATCTTCACCGGAATGCTGCTGCATAAACTCCCCGAAGGTTTTACGGTCGGAAGCGTGATGCTGGCCAGCGGCCGGAGTGCGCGAATCGCCCTTTCCGCGGCTTGCGTTTTAGGCGCCGCCACTGTGGCCGGTGTGGCTGCCATCCATTTTCTGCCGACCTTGGCCGGCATCGGGTTGCCATTGTCTGCGGGCGTAGCCCTGTATGTGGCCGCGACCGATCTGTTGCCAGAAGTCAATCGCGCCCATGGCATTCGTTATCGCGTACTCTTCTTTTTAGGCGTGGGGGCCTTTCTGCTAGCGCGTTCCATCTCATAGAAGACCGAGTGTAAAAATTCACAAGGGAGAATCGCCCCCGAGCCGGGTGACTTGAAACACGTATCGCTTAGCCCAGGGAAAGGATCGCAGAGGATGCAGCCGCAAGGATACGCATTGATCACGGGCGCAAGCTCCGGCATTGGCGAAGAGTTTGCACGCCAACTCGCCGCCCAGGGATGGTCTCTGATTCTGGTCGCCCGCTCGGGGGATCAGCTGGAAAAAATTCGAAGCGAGTTGATGTCCGCTCACATGGGCATCGACGTCGTGGCGATACCGTTGAACCTCACCGTTCCCGGCATACCCGTCGATCTGTTTCAACGGACACAGGCGGCTCACCTCGACGTGGAACTGCTCATCAACAACGCAGGCTTTGGGGCCTTTTCGGAATTTGCGTCGCTCGATCTTGGCCGCGTTCGCCAGATGCTCGACCTGAATATTGTCGCGCTGGTCGAATTAGCTCATCTCTACATGCAGCCGATGCTACAGCGCCGTCGCGGTGGCATCGTCAATATCGCTTCCGTCGCGGGATTTGCTCCACTTCCATACTCCACCGTATATGCCGCCACCAAGGCATTCGTCAGAAGCTTTTCCGACGCGCTGTTTGAGGAGGCGCGCCACCGCGGAGTGCATGTCATGGCCGTCCACCCGGGAACGACGGAAACGAACTTCTTCCGCGTAGCCGGTGAAAGCCCGCTCAGTCATCGTGCCCGCATGCAGACCTCGGCGGAAGTTGTGCAGGAGTCGTTGCGCGCCGTTGAGCGCAAAAAATCAGCGGTGGTCACGGGCACGCCAAATCGACTGCTGGTTATTATCCTCACGCTGCTACCCCGCCGTTGGATCACATATACGGTCGGACGGGCCATGCGGCGTGCCAATATCGGCTTTCCCAGGGATGGCCAATGAGGGGTTTTAGGCGCTAAAGTATCTCTGGTATCGAAGGTGGCAACCCGTAGGTAATCTATTTCGATATCTTTTATTTGCAGTTAGTTATTGACCAAGACAACTTTTTCGTAGAAAACAACATCAGTCCTTTTAGGCCTAGAAAGTTCCCTCTGTGATTCTTGTTGTTGATGATAACCCGGTACAAGCGCTCACGCGCAAAGCCATCCTCAGCCGTGCCGGGCTGGAGGTGCGTACAGCCTACTCCGCTGAAGCCGCCTTTGACGCTCTCCAGACAGATGAGAAACGCGAGATCAATCTGGTTATCACAGACCACATTATGCCTGGCGAATCTGGCCACCACTTTGTGGAGCGGCTTTGGGAACGCAGGGCGGGATTGGCGGTCATGGTGCTGAGCGGTCTTGCTGAAGCCGAAGCCGACTACGAAGGATTAGATATCACCTTCCGCGCCAAGCCGATTCTTCCATCCGACCTGGTGGCGCTGGCGACAAAATTAAGCACAAGGGTCCCCGCCAAGCGATAGCCAGTCGCAACGGTCGATGGCTTGCTTCAAGGGTCTCCATTAGTCCTCACAATATTCTGTGATTCACGCGTCGTTGCGCCTCGCGTCGTTGCCGCCATCTGATCACTCTGCGACAATTGAAATAGATCGGTTCGATTTGTATGAGTACATCCTCCCTGGAAACGACCCTCACCCAATCCAATTCAGTCGCCGCATTGACCCGCGAGCAGGTGTTTGACCCCTTTCGGCGCTGGGGATATCTGCAGGCGCAGCTCGATCCATTGCAACAATATCTTGCGGCCCAGCCGCCGGAAGAACTGAAGCCGACGGGGGGATCTGCCGATCAGGCCCGCGCCCTCTATTGTGGGTCGGTTGGTGTGGAGTTTATGCATATTGCCGATCCGCAGCGGCGAGGCTGGATTCAAGAGCGCATGGAGGCAAGCGCGGCCGTACCGGACTTGCAACGCACACTCGACTTGCTGGTCGAGGCGGACATTTTTGAGCAAGTCATCCAGAAACGCTACCTGGGAACAAAGCGATTTTCCCTCGAAGGGGTCACCGCGCTAATCCCGTTTCTGGATGCGGTTTTGGAATCTGCGGCAGCGCAGGGCGCGGAGAAATCGGTGATGGCGATGAGTCATCGTGGCCGCCTGAATGTCATGGTGAACACGCTGGGCAAGTCTGCCTCCGCCATTTTCTCGAAGTTTGAAGATGCTGACCCGCGCAGCAGCCTGGGCAGCGGCGATGTGAAATATCACGTGGGCGCAACCGGGACCTTCACCAGTCGATCGGGTAAGGAAACCGGGCTGCATCTCGTGTCCAACCCCAGCCACTTGGAAGCCGTCGATCCCGTTGCCATGGGGCGCGCGTATGCAAAGCAAATGCGCTACGGATCCGATGGGCGCGAACGCGTCCTGCCGATCATCATCCACGGAGATGCAGCTTTTGCCGGACAGGGCATCTGGGCGGAGACCATGAACCTTGGCTCGCTCGAAGGATATTCTGTCGGCGGCAGCATTCAGGTGATTGCGAACAACTTGATTGGGTTTACTGCGGAGCCCGACGAGTACAACTCCTCCCGCTTTTCTTCCGACCTGGCACGGCGTTTGCCCATTCCCATCTTTCATGTGAATGCGGAGGATGTGAATGCGGTAATCCGTGTCGCAGCTCTCGCCGTGGAATACCGCTACCAATTTCACACCGATGTTGTCATCGACCTGATTGGCTACCGCCGCTACGGTCACAGCGAAGTGGATGATCCCACCATTACGC
>JAJXZK010000163.1 GCA_021780095.1 Acidobacteriota bacterium
GGTAATGATGTCAGACGAAATTCAGCATTGCGCCCTTGAGGGGCAGGTGGCAGTGGTGACCGGTGCGGGGCGGCGCATCGGGCGGGAGATTGCTCTGACGCTTGGCCGGGCCGGTGCGAGCGTCGTTGTAAACTACAAACAGTCCCGTGCCGACGCACACGCGACTGTGCAGGGGATCAAAGATGGCGGTGGCCATGCCATCGCCATGCGGGCCGATGTCTCGCACCCCGCGCAAGTGCGGCGCATGTTTCAGTTGGTCCAGCAACGGTTCGGACGGCTGGATTTGCTGGTCAACAATGCGGGGATCTTCTTTCCCGTATCCTGGGACAAACTGACGGAGACGCATTGGGACCTGTTTCTCGGCGTCAATCTGAAGGGGCCGTTTTTCTGCGCGCAGGAAGCCGCCCGGCTGATGATGCGGCAAAAGAGTGGGCAGATTATCAACATTTCGTCACTCGGCGGGTTACAGGCATGGCCGGACTACGCACACTACTGTTCGTCGAAGGCGGGCCTGATTATGCTGACGCGTTGTCTGGCCAAAGCGCTTGCCCCCCATATTCGAGTGAACAGCATCGCACCCGGAACAATCCTGTTTCCGAATGAGAAAAAGAGCCGGATGATTGAGAACGTGATCCGGGCAACCCCCCTCAGAAAAGCCGGCAGCGCAGAAGACATCGCACAGATGGCCTTGCACCTTGCATGTCACGGCGATTTCATTACCGGGCAGATTTTCCCCGTGGACGGTGGAAAATCCATTCCATAACGCCTGGCCGAGGGCTGCCGATGTTTTTCGCTGGCAGTTCAGAAATTTCCTGAAGCATTCTTCTGAGCAGCGCAAGCGAGGGCTGCTCGCCGCCGTACCGGACTGCATTGTAAAGCCGGGTGAATTCCCGTGCGCGGAGGGCAAAAGGCGGCCGGTTGAGCCCGATCGCAAATTCCTCGGGTGTTTCTGATGGGCGCTTGCGAAATCCCTTTCCCTCAAGGATGTGCAGAAAACGACGGTAGCTGAAGGTTGCTTCCTGCAAGGTCAGCGGCCTGTCAGAACGCGCAAAATTGCAGGCCCACAGGAACCTCAGCTCCTGAAGGTCCCAGTATTTGCCTCCGATGACGAGTCCCACCACAATTCCAGCCAGGAAGAGCAGCAGGAGTAACTTGTGGGCCACCAGGCTTCCTTCAAACAGCAATGCAAGATGGGCCAGTCTGGCCTGCAGGTGGTCGAATTGATGGCTGACTTCACCTTGAAGCCTGTGCGATTGCACCTCCGCCTGCGTTGCGAGCTGCATTTGATGGGAAAAGTCGTAGTTGATGATCCACTCGTTCCAGAAGAGGCTGAGCGCGTCGATGTAATCATCCAGTTCCGATGCGATGACCGGGTGCGGGTCCGGGGGAGTGGGGTCAAATGGGATCCATCCATAACGCGGGAAATATACTTCCACCCAGCTATGGGCGTCGCGCGCACGAACCACGAAGTCCTTGCCATAGCGGTTGTAGGTCCCCGTCTGGAATCCGTTCACCAGGCGGGCCGGGATCCCGATAGTCCGCAGCATAATGGCCATCGCTGAGGCAAAGTATTCGCAATAGCCTTTCCGGTTGTTGAACAGGAAGCTGCCAATCGGGTCCGATGGGTTGATCTTTTGCGGTTCCAGGGCGTAGCCGAAATTGTCGCGAAGGTAAATTTGAATTTCCATCGCGCGATCATAGTTGTTGCCGGCGGAAGCCGTGATCTTTTCCGCGAGCTCACGAATTCGAGGATCGAGCCGGGGAGGAAGGCGAAGATAGAGCAGGCTGATTGATCTGGAATAGTCTTGCGGGGCGCTGCGCAGCGACGCAGGCGAAGGAAGCCCGACCTGTGAAACCACTTCATACCGAATTGGCGTCAAGATGTGCTGAGGGGCATGCAGTGAATCGGTTTCGTCGAGGGTCAGCAGGCGCACCCGACCGCTGATCCTTCGGGCAGAAGCAGCGGCGAAAATCACGTCAGAAGAGATCGGGGAAAGTAAAACTTTGTAGCGCAGCGTCTTTTCCGGGCGATATTCGGCGCCTGCCTCGCGTGGAACATTGAACAGGCCGTAGGAAACAGGCGGCACAGCCGTTTGCCTGGTATTGTCGTTGTACCAGTGCCTTCCATCAAAGCTGTCCAACGCAAGGCCGCGCCACTTGGTGCCAATATACGCGCGTGGATTCCCCTCCGGCAGGACGCGGAAGACCACGGCGTTTGAACGCATGATGCGGCTCAGATCGCCCAGCTTGACGCTTTCGGAAAATCCCGTGATGTTTTCAGGTTGATTGCCAAGTGCCGTGAGATACCCTGATCGATAGCGCGGGATGGCAAAAAAGAGCAACGCCGCCGCCGCAATAATTCCCAGCCCAAGACCCGCTGACGTCTTCCCCAAAGCGCGCTCAAGCCTGGCCCGCTCGCCTGGCAAAATGGGTTGCTGGTCCGAGATGGGACCGCGCGAGTCTTCAAGCGATCGTTTGATTTCGTAGCTGACCAACGTGGCGATTGCAAACAGGGCGTAGAGTGTAAAGAAGAATAGAAAAGTTGTCCGGATTGTCAGCACGGCGCTGGCCAGCATCATCAGCAGAGAGAGAATAGCCAGATAACCGTAGTCACGGTGAGTGCGTGCGGAAAACACCTTGGCGACTGTC
>JAJXZK010000089.1 GCA_021780095.1 Acidobacteriota bacterium
GAACAGACCCATCATGAACACTCTATCGAATTCCAACGCGGGTGGGGAACCGAAGCGGGACAAGTCGGAGTCCGCAGACAAGCGCGCGCAGCTGGTTGCGGGGATTGCGAAGCGGGTAGCGCAGGAATTGCGCGATGGTTTTTATGTGAATCTTGGCATCGGCATGCCGACACTGGTGGCGAATCATGTTCCGGCGGGAATGGAAGTGGTACTGCAGTCGGAGAATGGAATGCTGGGCGTAGGGCCCTATCCGCTGGCTGGGCAGGAAGACCCGGACCTGATCAACGCAGGCAAAGAGACGGTGAGCGAGCTGCCGGGTACGGCATATTTTTCCAGTGCGGAATCGTTCGCGATGATTCGCGGCGGCCATGTCGACCTGAGCGTGCTGGGCGCGATGGAAGTCGATGAGAAGGGCAACCTGGCGAACTGGATGATTCCCGGCAAGATGGTGAAAGGCATGGGTGGAGCGATGGATCTGGTCGCCAGCGCACGCCGCGTGATCGTCGCCATGGAACACACCACGCGCGATGGGCGTCCAAAAATTCTAACGCGCTGCACGCTGCCGCTGACTGGTGTGGGCGTGGTGGATACCATCGTGACCGAGCTGGCATACATTCGCGTCACGCCGCAAGGGCTGGTGCTGGAAGAAATCGCCCAGGGAATTACTGTCGGCGAAGTGCAGGCGGCAACCGAGCCGAAGCTGATCGTCAGCGGGAGTGTGAAGTTGATGGGGCTTTCGTCAGCAAGCCAAGTTTAGATTCCAACTTCTTGCGAATCCGATCTGTATTGTGTTCGAACAGGACGGCAATTCCATAAGAGTATGCGAGGGTGAGAAGCAGAATCGCGGTGGGCATGATGAAGTTTCTCGGAGTGGGAAGGACGCGGCGATTCAGCAGCGCGGCGAAGAAGACAAGAAGCGGTAGATGGGTGAGATAGAGGGTGTAGGAGAAACCGGCGGCGTGGCTGGCGACCGATCGATACAGTTTGCTGACGGGACGGGGATCGTGCAGCAACAGGTACAGCAGAATGGCCACGAAAGCGGAGAGGATGTAGTCGGTGTTGAGACCGCCCTCAAGCCAAGTCCATTGGTAGGTGAATACAAGCTGGACGATTACGAAGGCGAAAGCGAGCAGTAGGAAGAACGAATGTTGCCGCGGCTGGAGAGGACGGGGCCGTGGGAGAAAAATCAAAGCCACGCCGAGCAGCCAGATGAAAAAGCCAGCCAGCATCCACCCTATGAAGAGGGCTACTGCGACCAGGACGATGCCGGCGATCGAACGACGTAGCCTGGAGGAGCTGGGCGCGACCAAGAGGACCAGGCAGGGAAACAGAATGTAATACCAGAATTCATTCGCTAAGCTCCACAGAGGATTGTTCGACCCGAACGGAGGCACGAGCAGAGTTTGCAGGAAGGCCAGGTTGCCGAGGAAGATGGGAAGGGTGCTCCAATTGGCGACGTTGTAGGCAAGCATGGGAATGCCGCTGGTGCCGAGGTAGGTGGGTGAGGGCGAGAAAAGGTGGATGCCGGTGGCGTCCCAAACCCAGCACAGCAGCAACGCCGGCAAAAGAACCAGCTGGAGGCGAATGAGCCGATGGAAGGCGTAGCGCGGGGTGGACCAACGCCCCATCGCCACGTCTTTCAAGACAGTGCGTCCGATTAAGAAGCCGCTTAAGACAAAGAAAACGACGACCGCCTGATGGCCGAACTTGGTCGAGCCGTAGAAAAGCAGCAACGCGATGTTCTTGTGATGGACCTGCGGCCAGTTCACGAAGAACACTCCGCGCCAATGTTCCAAAAGGACCGCGAATGCCGCGATGCCGCGCAGCATATTCAAGTGGGCCGAGGCTCGGTCGGAGAGCTGTGCGGGAGCTTGAAGAAAGGAGGTTTTTCCCGCCTGCAACTCAGATCCTCTCTTGAACGGCATGCGGTAAGCGTAACCCACCCTATGCAAAAAGATCTACTGAAGCAGGCGCAGATTTGGAACCGAGCCGAAGCTGAGCCTCGGCGGCCAGTTGAAAATCATGTCGATAAATTAATTGACGTACTCCGCAACTCACGAGGCGGCGTTGGCGTGGGCAATCTGTTCCGCGCCGAGGCGTAGAGATTGGTCATACGGTGCTTGCAGCACACCCAGCTCGGTGATGATGGCGGTAACGTATTTCGCAGGCGTGACATCGAAGGCGGGGTTGGAAATTTCCGCATTCGAGGGCGTGATCTGCTTGCCGTTGAAGTGGGTGACTTCTTTCGCGGCGCGTTCTTCGATGGGAATCTGGTCGCCAGTCGGCGTGGCCATATCGATCGTCGACCAGGGAGCGGCGACGTAAAACGGAATGCCATGTTCCTTGGCGAGGACAGCAACTCCGTAGGTGCCAATTTTGTTGGCAACGTCGCCATTGGCGGCGATGCGGTCTGCGCCGACAATGACAGCTTTAATTTTTCCGGCGCGCATTTGGCTGGCGGCCATGTTGTCGCAGAGGACCGTCGTAGGAATATTGTCATGCAGCAATTCCCACGCGGTGAGCCGCGCACCCTGTAGGAAGGGGCGGGTTTCATCCGCATAGACATGCAGCTTATGTCCGCGTTCGACCGCGGCGCGAATCACACCGAGTGCCGTGCCGTAGCCGCAGGTGGCGAGCGCGCCCG
>JAJXZK010000397.1 GCA_021780095.1 Acidobacteriota bacterium
TGGGCTAGCGGCGTTGGGCCGTGGATGGTGACGCGGGATGAGATTCCGAACCCTTACTCGCTTGAGATGGTGGCGCGGGTGAATGGCGAGGAATGGTCCCGGGGGAACTCACGCGACATGCATTGGGAGTTCGAGCAGATGATTGAATTTCTTTCGCAGGACGACACGATTTATCCGGGAGACATTCTTGGCTCCGGCACAGTTGGAACGGGCTGCGGGCTGGAGCTGAATCGGTGGGTGCAGCCGGGGGACGTGATCGAACTGGAAATTGAAAAGATTGGGGTACTGCGCAATCGCGTGGTGCGTCCGGAACATCCGAGGATTGAAGGGCTTCAGCAAAGGAGAATCGCGAATGTATCCGCTGAATAAGGGAAAGACCGCGTTGCAAGCCCACGTTGGATTGCCCGAGGGCACATTTGAAGAGGAGCACGGGCGAAAGGGTTTTTATGGGAAAGCGAGCCACCTGTACCACGCGCATGCGCCTACCGGGTGGACACGGTTTGAGGGCAAGCTGCGGCCGCATCTATTCGACTTGAACAAGCTGGAGCCCACGGACCTGAAGGATGCGCAGGGCGCACCGATTGAGTTTCTTGGTAACAACGAGATTACTGTGGCTGTTTCGCGGCGATCGAAGCCGATGCCGTTTTATTTTCGCAATGCCGACGGGGATGAAATGTATTTTGTGCATCGCGGCAGCGGCATCATTGAGACGGACTTTGGTCCGCTGCCATTTGAGAAGGGCGATTACATCAATCTTCCACGGGCGGTGACGTATCGCGTCGTGCCGGACACGGAAGATAATTTTTTCCTGATCTTTCAGTCGAAGACGGAATTTGAGCAGCCCGATAAAGGTCTGCTCGGGCAACATGCTCTGTATGATCCGGCCGTGATCACGACGCCGGAGCCATCGCCGTATCTGGACGACACGCGCGAATGGGAAGTTCGCATCAAGAATGAAAATGAATTTTCCAAGGTGTTTTATCCATTCAATCCAATTGACGTGGTGGGTTGGAAGGGCGATTTGACAGCGTGGAAGATCAACCTGCGGGATATTCGGCCCGTCTCCAGTCATCGCGCCGCGCTGCCGCCGAGCGCGCATACAACGTTTGTGACGCAGGGGGCGGTGGTGTGCAGTTTTCTACCGCGACCGCTGGAGCAGGAGCCGGATGCGCTGCGCGTACCGTTTTTTCATCGCAACACAGATTACGATGAATTCATTTTTTATCACGATGGAGATTTCTTCAGCCGCGACAATGTAAAGCCCGGGTATGCGACGCTGCATCCGCGGGGGATTCATCATGGTCCACACCCCAAGGCGCTGGCGAACCAGAAGGCGAAAAGTTTTACGGATGAATCGGCCGTGATGCTGGACGGGTTGAATCCCATCCACGTGCTGCCGGCCGGTGAAAAAGTGGAGTGGGCGGATTACTGGGCCAGTTGGGGCGCCAAGGAAGCTGCGAAGCTGGAGCCGGTTGGATGACAGAAATTGCCACATCGGGCGCAATGACCACGCTGGACCCAGCGGAGCATAAGCCGCAGGACATATACAAATTGCTGGTGGGCTCGGTGGTTCCGCGACCGATTGCGTTTGTTTCATCGATAGACGCGGATGGTACTCGGAACCTGGCGCCGTTCAGTTTTTTTACCGTGGCGAGCGCCAATCCTCCGGTTGTGTGCTTTTGTCCCATGTTGCGCGGGGCCGCGAACCACGGATTGCAGCTTAGGAAGGATACGTTGCGCAACATCGTCGCGACAGGCGAATTTGTGGTGAACATCGTATCGGAAGAATTTGCGGCGCAGATGAATGCCTGCTCCGCGGAATTGCCGCCGGAGGTCGACGAGTTTCTAGTATCCGGCCTGACGCCGGTTGCGAGCGATGTTGTTAGGCCTCCGCGGGTGGGTGAGTCACATGTGCAGATGGAGTGCCGGTTGCAGCAGGTGATTCACGTCAGCACGGAGCCGCTGGGCGGAAGTCTGGTGCTGGGAGAAGTGTTGCGATTCCACGTGAGCGCATCGTTGCTGGATAATTTCCGAATTGATCCCGAGAAGCTGCAGGCGATTGGTCGCATGGCGGGCTCCACATATACCCGAACGCGAGACAGGTTCGATATGGAGCGGCCGAAATAAGATTTTCGCGGGCCGAACTGTGTTCGCCGCGACTTGCCTCTTGTACAAAGGTGTTATGTCATCCGCTGACGCAAACTCTTCGATCGGACGCGTCGCTGTCTTAGGCGCAGGGACCATGGGCGCTCGCATTGCCGCGCACATCGCGAATGCGGGATTTCCGGTCGTGCTTCTGGATTTGGTACCGGAGGGCGCGACGGATCGAAATGTCCTGGCCGCCCGATCCGTGGAGAACCTGAAGAAGGCAAAGCCTCCGGCGTTTGTCGATCCAGCAGTAGTGCGTCACATTACGGTCGGGAATTTTGAGGATGACCTGGAGAAGCTGAAGACGTGCGATTGGGTCCTCGAAGCAGTCGCAGAGAATCTCGATATCAAACGTTCGCTGCTGAGTAAGGTTGCGTCATACATCCGCGACAATGCCATCGTAACCACTAATACCAGCGGCCTGCCTGTCGGACTGATTGCGAAGGACATGCCAGACTCATTCCGGCGGCGATGGTTCGGAACCCATTTTTTCAATCCCCCGCGTTATATGCGATTGATGGAATTGATCGTGACTACGGAAACGGATCCGCGGGCGGTCGCATTGGTTGAGAACTTCGCGCAAGTATACCTGGGCAAGCTGGTTGTTCACGCCCACGACACGCCCAACTTCATCGCCAATCGTATCGGCACGTTTGTCATGCTGAATACATTTCGCACCATGTTGGACCAGGGATTAAGCATTGAGGAAACGGATGCGCTGACGGGAGCCGCGATTGGGTGGCCGAAAACGGGGACGTTTCGGCTGGCGGACATGGTTGGCATCGACGTGTTGGTGAACGTTGCGCGGAATTTTGCCGCGATTTCTAAGGATGAACGCGCAGACATTGGGATTCCTGCAGCGCTGGAGCAGATATTCGAGCGCAAATGGTTTGGAGATAAATCGGGCCAGGGTTTTTATAAGAAGCAGCGCGGAGCGGATGGGAAAGAGACGCGACTCGTTCTCGATTTAAATTCGCTGGAGTATCGGCCCGCGGACCGACCGCAGTTGCCCGCACTGGAGATGGCGAAGAGCCATGAATCTGCTGCGGCGAGGATTCGAGCTTTACTGGCGGCCAATCCAGACAACGACCACGCGGCGGAATTTTACTGGCAGATTCTTCCGGAATTGTGGGCGTACGCGGCCAATCGCATTGGAGAGGTCGCGGACACGGTGGTCGATATCGATCGTGCGATGAAAGCCGGATTCAACTGGGAGCTGGGGCCGTTTGAGATGTGGGATGCTGCCGGCTTTATCGACACGATTGAGGTGATGCGGCGACGCGGTCAGACGATTCCTCCGGCAGTAGAACGCATGGAGTCTGCCGGTGTGACGTCCTGGTATCGCAATGCGGGTGGGGAATTCTTCGATATTGCGTCGGGAGAATATCGGCCCGTTATGGAACCGTCCGGCACGTGGAGCGTGGCGAGGGCCAAACGTGAGCATGGAGGGGTGGAAAAAAATCCAGGAGCATCCTTGATTGATCTGGGCGATGGAATTGCGTGCATCGAGTTTCATTCCAAGATGAACACTTTGGGCGAAGATATTGTCGGCTTTGTCC
Source organism: Acidobacteriota bacterium (assembly GCA_021780095.1). The sequence goes on from JAJXZK010000397.1 coordinate 3,708, forward strand.
AGCGCTCGCTGCGGGCGGATAGCGATGCGACGCGAAACTTCAAAGGTTTTGTCATTTCGGGCGACTCGGCCAATTTTTCTGTGGGTGCAAATCTAATGCAGGTGCTGCTGGCAGTCCAGGATGAAGAGTGGGATGAACTGGACCGGTATGTTCGCGAGTTTCAGGCGATGACGCAGGCGATTCGATTCTGTGCGCGGCCAGTAATTGCGGCTCCTTTTGGAATGTGCCTGGGCGGCGGGGCGGAGATTGCGCTGCATGCTGCGGCGCGACAATCGCATATCGAACTTTACATGGGACTGGTGGAAACCAGCGTTGGATTGCTGCCTGCGGGGGGCGGATGCAAGGAAATGACGTTGCGCGCGATTGAGATTGCGAATGCGGTACGGAATGGGCATCGCAGTGACTCGGTAGAAATGCATGATGCGATGCGGGCTGTATTCGAGACGATTGCCATGGCCAAGGTTTCCAGTTCCGCGGCGGAAGCGAGGAGGCTTTCTCTGATGCGGGGGGCGGACGGGATCACGATGAATCGCGAGCGACTGCTTTCCGACGCGAAATCTGAAGCTGAGCGGCTGGCGGATGCGGGGTACGTTCCGCCAATGCCGCGCATCGACATCCCTGCGCCCGGTGACGGAATGCTCGCGAACCTGAAACTTGGCATCCATATGATGCGAGAGGCGGAATACATTAGCGATCACGACGTGAAGATCGCGAGACTGGTGGCCCACGTAATGTGCGGCGGCGCAGTTACGGCGGCGACGCAGGTCAGCGAACAATATTTTCTCGATTTGGAACGTGAAGCATTTTTGTCACTCTGCGGAGAACCAAAGACAGTGGAACGCATCACGGCCACGTTGAAAACCGGGAAGCCGCTGCGAAACTAAAGGGCCCATATGAAAGATGCATTGATCGTGAGCGCAGTGAGGACGGCCGTGGGAAAAGCGCCCAACGGCGCTCTTCGGTTCACGCGCCCGGATGACCTGGGGGCCATCGCGGTGCGGGGGGCTTTGGATCGAATTCCGCAGCTCGACGCAAAACGGATTGACGATGTCATTATTGGCTGTGCGATGCCGGAGGCGGAGCAGGGCCTGAACCTGGCCAGAATTATTTCTCTGCGGGCGACGTTACCGGTGGAAGCGTCCGCGATGACGATCAATCGATATTGCGCTTCCGGGCTGCAATCGATCGCGCTAGCGGCGGATCGAATTCGCGGGGGTTCCGCGGACGTGATTGTTGCGGGAGGGGTAGAGTCCATGTCCATGATTCCCATGGGAGGCAATAAAGTTGCGGCCAATCCGTGGCTGGTGGAGCACTATCCCGATTCCTACATGTCGATGGGACTGACGGCGGAGCGCGTTGCGAAGCATTATGAAATTTCACGCGAGGAGTCGGATCAGTTTGCGCTCGACAGCCATGAAAAAGCGCTGGCGGCAATCCGCGGCGGGAAATTTGAGGATGAAATTGTGCCTGTGGCGGTTACAATCTCCGATCCCCGCGCCGGCGGTGTACCTGTGCGGCGGGAATTTGAGTTTCGAGTTGATGAAGGGCCCCGCGCAGACACTTCGTACGAAGCTCTTGAGAAGCTTCGGCCAGTATTTCATGCGCGTGGTGTGGTGACTGCTGGGAATTCTTCGCAAATGTCGGATGGGGCCGCGGCCGCCGTTGTTGTTTCCGAGGAAATGGCCGTTTCCCTAGGGCTGAAACCTCTGGCCAGGCTGCTAGCGTTCGCGACATCCGGATGTCTTCCGGAAGAAATGGGAGTGGGGCCGGTATACGCGATACCCAAGGCACTGAAACAGGCGGGACTGACATTGGAGCAGATGGACTTGATTGAGCTGAACGAAGCTTTTGCGGCGCAGTCACTGGCGGTGATGAAGCTATTGCAAATGGATCCGGCACGCGTCAACGTGAACGGAGGAGCGATTGCGTTAGGACATCCGCTCGGCTGCACCGGTGCAAAGTTGACGGCAACAATCCTGCGCGAGTTACAGCGGCAGAAAAAGAAATATGGATTGGTTACGATGTGCGTTGGCGGCGGAATGGGCGCGGCGGGAATTTTTGAGAATCTTCAAGATTGAGGGCCACTTGATCCAGCATTCGCAACGAGGGGGAGAATCCCGTGAATAGGCCGGACCGGAAAGATATAAAGCATGGAACAGGCGGCAGCTTTCTAGTCGAGGAGACTGAGCCACATGCGATTTTTACCGCGGAAGACTTTTCCGACGAACAGCGCCAGATCGAGCGCACTACAGTCGAATTTGCCGAAAAGCGGATTTTTCCGCAGATCGCGTTGATTGAGGCGAAAGATCTTGAGGTTACATGTCGCTTGCTCCGAGAAGCAGGTGACCTGGGGCTGATGGCAGTCGACATCCCGGAAGAGTACGACGGCCTGCAAATGGATAAGGTCACGTCGGCGTTGATTGCGGAGAAAATTGCAATCTGCGGCAGCTTCTCCGTCTCCTTCAGCGCGCACGCAGGAATCGGTACTTTGCCGCTGGTCTGGTACGGGACGGTGGAACAGAAAAAAAGATTTCTACCTCGACTGGCTTCCGGTGAGTGCGTGGCGGCCTATGCGCTATCGGAGGCAAGTTCCGGGTCCGATGCGATGAATATTCGCACGTGCGCGACGTTGTCTGAAGACGGGAAGCACTACGTGTTGAATGGCGAGAAGATGTGGACTTCGAACGCCGGTATTGCAGGTCTGTTCACCGTGTTTGCGAAAATCGATGGAGAGAAGTTTGCGGCGTTTTTGATTGAGGCGACGACGGCTGGGCTGACGGTGGGCGCGGAAGAACACAAGATGGGAATTCGCGGCTCCTCCACCTGCCCGCTGGTGCTTGCGGATTGCAAGGTGCCTGCTGAAAATCTATTGGGTGAGGCCGGGCAAGGGCATCGTATCGCTTTCAATATTTTGAATGTGGGGCGATACAAGCTGGGCGCGGCAGCAATCGGCGGTGCAAAATATGCCTTTCGCTCCGGAGTTCGTTATGCCAAGGAACGGATAGCTTTTTCGAGACCGATCGCGTCCTTCGGATTGGTACAGCAGATGATCGCCGATAGCGCGGCCGGGATTTATGCGGGTGAATCGCTGGTGTATCGCGTCATCGGAGCGATTGACGCGTCGCTGGCGGATATGGAACATGGCGAGGCCGCGACGACGGTGGAAACGCAAAGGCATATTGAGGAATACGCCATCGAGTGCTCCGTTGTGAAGGTGTGGTGCTCAGAAATGCTTGAGCGGCTGGTTGATCAAATGGTGCAACTGCACGGTGGCTACGGGTATGTCGAGGATTATCCCGCGGAGCGTGCGTATCGCGATTCGCGAATCAATAAAATTTTCGAGGGCACCAACGAGATCAATCGGTTGATTATCAGCGGATGGATGTTGAAGCGCGCAATGCAGGGAAGGCTGGGCCTGTTGCCCGCTATTCAACGGGTGATGGATGAGGTGATGGCGGGGCCAAAGGCCGGTGAAGAGCGAACCGGCCAGCTTGCGGCGCAGCATCTTTTGCTGGCCAATGCGAAAAAGATGACTCTTTTTTGCGCAGGGGCCGCCTCAGAGAAATTTGGTACGGAATTGGTGGACCAGCAGGAGGTCATGGGTGCATTGGCAGACATGATCATGGAGGTGTTGGTGCTGGAGTCCGCAATTCTGCGAGCGGAGAAGATGGAAGTCCGCAGCCCGCTGGCCGTGCGAATGACGAAGTATTATGCGGCTCGGTCGTTTCGTGTACTGGAGACGGCAGCGGAGAGAATTCTTGGTGCCGTTGCGGAGGGTGACATACTGCGCACGCGAATGGCGATCCTTCGTCGATTTGCGAAGCGCGAGCCGGAAAATACGGTAGCCCTTAGCCGCGAAATCGCCACGGCAATCACTGAAGCGGGTCGCTACACACTTTAGCCGGCCAGGATCAGCTTCGCAATCGTCGCCAGTTGCATGTTTGACGTGCCCTCGTATATTTTTCCAATCTTGGCATCGCGGTATAGCTTTTCAACGGGATAATCTTTGACGAATCCATAGCCGCCGAAGATCTCCACCGCCTGGCTGGCGACCCGCTCTGCAACCTGGGAGACGAAATACTTTGCCATCGCCGCTTCTTTCACAAAAGGGATGCCTGCGTCTTTCATTCGCGCTGCGTTGTAGACCATCAGGCGCGCGGCTTCAATCTCAATCGCCATCTCGGCCAGGGTGAATTGAACCGCCTGAAACGTGGCAATGGATTTGCCGAACTGTTGACGCTCCTGGCTGTATTTGGCGGCGTGGTTCCATGCACCCTGCGCGAGCCCCAGCATTTGCGCAGCGATTCCGATGCGCCCTTCGTTCAGCGTTTCGATGGCGAGTTTGTACCCCTTGCCGGGCTGACCCAGAACGTTTGCTGCCGGTACGCGGCAATCATCGAGCAGCAGTTCGCACGTGGATGAAGCGCGGATGCCAAGCTTGTCTTCCTTATGGCCTACCTGAAAACCGGGCGTGTCGCGCTCGATGATAAATGCGGTAATCCCTTTATATCCGGCGGCAGGATCGATAGTCGCGAATACGATGAAAAGATCCGCCTCCGCCGCGTTTGAGATCCAAAGCTTGCGGCCATTCAGGATGTAGGAGTCACCGTCCAAACGCGCCTGGGTCTTAAGGCTGAATGCATCCGACCCGGAGCTTGCCTCGCTGAGCGCGTAGGCGCAGATGGTGTCGGTATTGGTTCGCGGCAGATATTTCTTCTTCTGTTCCTCGTTGCCATAGCGGAGCAGCGCGTTCACCGTCAGCGTATTCTGAACGTCGACGATAACGCCGATGGCGGGATCGACGGCAGATATTTCTTCGACGGCCAAAATCGAGCCAAGGAATGATCCCCCGAACCCGCCATATTCCTCGGGAGTCTCCATGCCGAGAATGCCCATCTCAAACATTTGCGGCAGCAGGGAAGGATGAATCTTCTGCGCGTCGTCCATTTCGCGAACCAAGGGCGCAATTTTATTCTGCGCGAATTTGCGAACCGAATCCCGCAGGATTTGTTCCTCGGAGCTCAAAGATGTCAGCGGCAGTCTGACGCCATCTACAGCAGCGATGTTCTCCATTGGGTAGGAAACCTCTTCCTGGGGTTGCGCAGCTAAACTATCAAGGATAGATTAAGCTGTCACGGTGAATTCTTCAGCGGTGAAAAGAAGCGACCACAAACGTGATCTCTACGTGTTGCGGTTGCACATTGCAGTATAAGGCGCGACATCGTACAACGTGAAGGGTCGGAGGATACATGCGGATTTTGGCGATCGTTCGCCAGGTGTTGGACGCGGAAGAGACGGTGCGCGTGCGCGACGGCGAGGTGGACCTGAGCGCCAGCAAATTGGTGGTCGACACCATGGATGAGTATGGCGTGGAGCAGGCGTTGCGTATTCGTGAGAATGGTGTCGACGCCGAAGTAATTGCGCTGGCGGTGGGTCCAGAACGAAGCCAGGAAGCGCTGCGGACAGTACTAGCGATGGGAGCGGACCGCGCGATTCACGTGCGGACGGAACTGTTCCTCGACCCGATTGCGCTGAGCAAAGTAGCTGCGCAGGTGGCGAAGCGAGAGAATGTTGATCTGATTTTCTGCGGTGGTCAGCAGGCAGACTGGGACAGTCATGCTCTTGGAGCGGCGACTGCCGAACGATTGCAATGGCCTCAGGTGGCGTGGGTCAACGCATTGCAGGTGGACGGGCAAACGCTGACCGGGCGGCACGATGCTGAGGATGGGAGCGAAGTGTTTCGAGTGCAGCTTCCCGTGGTGCTGACGACTCAGCAAGGGTTGAATGAACCGAGATATCCGACTGTGCCGAATATCATGCGGGCAAAAAAGAAGGAGCTTCGAATGGAGTCGCTGGACGCTTTCCAGGTTGAGCCGAAGCTGAAAGTCGTCGGGGCGGAGATCCAGGTGAAGACCCGCTTATACAAAATACTGGACGGAAAGGATGCGCCGGCCGCAGCCGCGGAACTTGTCTGCTTGCTGCGGGAAGAAGCGCGGGTGATTGCATGATCCTGGTCGTTGTGGAACATGCGAACGGAAAAGTGAGTAAAAGCACGTACGAAATGGTGACTTGTGCTCGCGAGCTGGGCAGGGAAGGGCCGGTCGCGGCGCTGGTGCTGGGATCTGCAACTTTCACTGTTGCAAATGAGGTCGCGTTGCTAGTGGATCAGGTGCTCGTTGCGGATCACCCCGACCTTGTGCAGTATGATCCGGAGGTTTGGTCGACCGCGGTCGCGCAGATTGCAAGCGAGGGAGAAGCAAACACCGTGCTGATCAGCGGTAGCCGGAGCGGGCGCGAGTATAGTCCTCGGGTTGCGGTCAGGCTGGATGCGCCGCTGCTGGAGGATGTCGTCACCGTCAGGCCAAAAGAAGGTGGGCTCTCCGCGGAGCGCTACACTTTTTTGTCGCGGATCACGGAGACGATCACGACGAATGCTCCGGTCATTGTGATCACACCGAAGCAGGCTGCATTTGCAGTGGCGATACCGGGCACGGAGGCGGGGGAGCAGTTTGATGTGGACCTGTCGCTGCCGCAACCTCGGGTGCAGATTACCGGAAAATCACAGGAAAAGACATCGCGCATTTCACTCGCCGATGCGGAGATTGTAGTCGCCGGCGGCCGAGGAGTTGGCAGCGCGGAGGGATTCCAAACGCTGGTTGAAGGGTTGGCCGATGCACTGGGCGCCGCTGTTGGTGCGACGCGGGCGATTGTCGATGCAGGGTGGCGACCTTATTCTGAACAGGTTGGGCAGACCGGAAAGACAGTCCAGCCGAAGGCGTACATTGCCATTGGCATCTCCGGGGCAGTGCAGCACCTTTCGGGTATGGGGAAAAGCAAATGCATTGTTGCCATCAATAAAGATGCGGACGCACCGATTTTCAAAGTAGCGGATTACGGCATCGTGGGCGATGTGAACCAGGTTGTTCCGGCAATGATTGCTGCGATTCGCAAGTAATCCTGCCAAGACAGACTCTTTCCAGTTTCGGGGCCAAGTTCGGATGCTGCCACTTTCTCAGAAGTACGCGTTCCTGATGTTCGCGCTTGTTACCATGGCGTGGGGAGCGCATGGCTTCTTTCGGCTGTTTTTGCGCGTACGCCGCGGGCGTCCGGACAACGATGTTCGAACAGATCGCATTGCGCAGCGTCTCTGGGTTGCGCTTCGCACCACGCTGAGTCAATCTCGCACATTTAAGAAGCGGACGATCGTCAGCATCTTCCACGCGTTTATTTTCTATGGATTCGTCTTCTACATTCTGGTGAATGCAGTCGACGCCGTCGAAGGGTATACAGGTGCTTCGATTTCTTCAACCACTTTTCCGGGAGACATGTACAACCTGTTCGCGGATGTGCTGAGCTTCCTGGTGCTGGTGGGAGTTGTGGCGTTGGTGATCCGCAGATTTTTCCTTCCTGCCCGACGAGATTTTAGATTCAACGCGAACACACTGGTGCATCCGGATGTGCGGCGCGGATATATCAGTTGGGATTCTCTGCTGGTCTCGATTTTCATCCTCTTCCATGTGACGAGCCGGGCCATAGGAGCGGGTGCGCGGTTGGCCGATCGAGGGCCGGACAAATTTCAGCCCTTCGCCACGGCGCTTTCGCATCTGTTTACTGCACAAAATGCGTATGCCTGGCGGATTTTCGGGTATTGGGGCGCGCTGGGGAGCGTGCTCTTATTTCTCGCGTATTTCCCCTACACGAAGCACGTTCATATTTTTATGGCGCCGATGAAGTATTTCTTCGCGCGACGTTCCGGTTCAGGTGTGCTGCCGCTGGTGGATATCAATCTTGAAGCGGAAAGCCAGGCTGCAGAGATTCCGCAGATGGGCGCGAAGCGTTTGGAAGACCTGACGTGGCCGCGATTGCTCGATGCCTACGCCTGCATCCAATGTAATCGCTGTCAGGATGTGTGTCCCGCGACCGCGACGGGCAAATCACTCAGCCCAGCAGCGATGGAAATTAATAAGCGGATGGAGCTGAACGATCTGACTGGAAGTACGTCCGGATTCGAAACTGGGAGGAGCAGTCCGCACCTGCTGTTGCAGTTCGCGCTTACGCCAGAGGCCGCGTGGGCATGCACGACCTGCGGCGCCTGCATGCAGGTGTGCCCCGTGCAGGATGAACAGATGCTCGACATCATCGATATTCGTCGCAACCAGGTGATGATGGAGGGCGAATTTCCCGTGCAGTTGCAAACTGCGTTTCGCGGGATGGAGCGATCGAAGAACCCCTGGGGCATCAACCATGACAAGCGCATGGACTGGGCCCACGGATTGCTGGTGAAGACGACGGATGAAAATCCGGAGGCGGATGTTTTGTACTGGGTGGGATGCGCGGCGAGTTACGATCCGCAGGCGCAAAAGACAGCGCGGGCGCTGGTTCAACTGCTGAATTATGCTGGTGTGAACTTTGCAGTGCTGGGTAAGAAGGAGTGCTGCACCGGCGACAGTGCGCGCAGAGCTGGAAATGAACTGTTGTATAGGGAGCTGGCGGATCAGAATGTTGCCACGCTGAATGCCGTAAAGCCAAAACTTATTGTGGCAAGCTGCCCGCACTGCATGAACGCGATCGGGAATGAATACCGGCAGATCGGCGGTTTATACAACGTGATGCATCATACCGAGTTCCTTGAATCGCTGGTTTCGTCCGGCAAGCTGGATGTGGACCGGCTGGATGCAAGCATAACGTACCACGATCCTTGTTACCTTGGGCGGCACAACGGAGTCTACGACGCGCCACGAAATGTTCTACGTGTGCTGGGACATGAATTGCTGGAAATGGACCGGAGCCGGGAAAATGCATTTTGCTGCGGCGCGGGCGGAGCGCAATTCTGGAAAGAAGAAGAGGCGGGCAGCGAGCGAATATCAGAGAATCGCTTTCATGAAGCGGAGCGGCGTCTGAATTCGGCAACGAGTGCGAAGACGCTGGCTGTGGGCTGCCCGTTCTGCAAAAGTATGCTCAGTAGTACTCCCGGCAAGAGCGATGCCGATGGAATTGCGATCAAGGATGTCGCCGAGTTGTTGTTGGAAAGTGTGCAAAGAAAGAAAGGCGTACCAAGTGGGATTGCGCTGATTGAAGCGCGAACTAGCGAGCCGGCCGGAGGAGCTGCGGTGGCCGCGGCGGAGACAGAGGACACCAGGAGTTCGAACGAGCCCGGCAAAATCGAATCGAAGGCAACGGATATTCCTGTGAAAGCCGACCAGGCTCAGATCGAACCCGTGCAGGATCGCCTGGCCCTGGAAGCGCCGGAGAAAGTTGAGCGCAGGAAATGGCGTCCGGCAGGGAAGCCTGCTGAAGCACCTCTGGAGTCTTCATCGTCGGGTGTTGGCATACCATCCGTGGCAAGTGAGATCACACAGCCGGTGTCCTCAAATGTGAGCCCTGTCGAGACAGAGCGGTCTGCTACGGCGACAAATCCCGATGAGGCCGCGATGGCAGTCGCGCCGGAGCGAAAGAAATGGCAACCCAAGCCGAAGGATGCGTCCAAACCATAGGGTATGGGTGCAGGGGCCTGGCACGTTTTGCATCAGGAGCCGCCAATTGACCGCGAACGATTCAAACGATTCCATTGAAGTTTCTGTGAGCGATCGCGTGTTTGTGCTGACTGGAGCTGGCATCAGCGCGGAAAGCGGACTGCGAACATTTCGCGACAGCAATGGATTGTGGGCGGGTTACCGGGTGGAGACGGTTGCGACGCCGGAAGGCTGGGCCGCGAATCCGGAATTGGTGTGGCAATTCTATTCGCAGCGTAGACGAGAGGCGCGGGGGAGCCAGCCGAATGCCGCTCACTATGCGCTGGCCGATTTGGAAAAGCAGATCGGGGGCCGCTTTTCCCTCTGCACTCAGAACGTGGATGATTTGCATGAACGGGCCGGTTCGCAGAACCTGGTTCACATGCACGGAGAGCTTTTCAAGTCTCGGTGCGAGGCGGGCTGCGGCGCTCCCACGATTGAGGACAGTCACAGTTACAATTCCATGTGCGAAATTCCAAGGTGCGCTTGTGGATCGCATTTGCGGCCTCATATCGTATGGTTTGGAGAAGTTCCAATGGAAATGGCACGAATTCAGCATGAGATTGATCGGTGCACGATCCTGCTCGTGGTGGGAACTTCTGGCGCGGTCCATCCTGCGGCAAGTTTTGTGCATTGGGCGAAAGCGCGTCGCGGAGCGCCGGCGAGGACCTACTATTTGGGGCCCGAGGAACCGGTGAACGCACGCGCATTCACCCGCATCATTCTTGGCAAGGCGGGAGAAAGATTACCGGGTCTATTAAAGACTTCATAATGCGCTTCAATCTAAGGTGCGCGCCAGGGCGCGTGTTTAGGCGGCAAAAGCGAGTATTTGCCAGTCCGCTTGACAAGCTGGCGCGGTGAATCATAGGCTCTCTCCACGAGGCGGCTCCTGGGTTTCCCGGGCGGCATGGGGGACGGGGGACGAGGAATCGTCTCACCTAATTCAAGGAGATCTCTCATGACGAAGAATAATGTGATTCGTACATTGGTGATGTATTCCATGTTGGCTGGCACTTCCATGATGTTCGCTCAGGGGCCTGTACAGAATATCGACCCGAATAAACATGCACACCTCGCCGCTGCGCAGGCGCACATTGCGCAGGCATATAAGGAAGCGGATGCCGCGCAACAGGCAAATCGAGACCAGCTTGGTAATCATGCTCAGAAAGCCAAGGAATTGTTGATCCAGGCGTCTCAGGAATTGAAGGCGGCCGCGGAATACGCGAACCACCGCAAGTAGTGCTTTGATGATGGTGACGGGAGCGGCGCTATGCTCCGCTCCTGTGTTATTTCTTCTGCTTTGCAGTCTTGATCGACGTTTCCGATGGCGGCGTGGAGCGCGATCCGTCTCATTGCTCGTTTAGAAAAACCAGCTCCGAACTGGTTGGAAGCGGAAGATGTACGGGCAAGCCATTCTGCATCAGATCCAGTCCAGTCATGATGCGGTCGGGACTTGTGTGGTCGTGAAACTGCAGCTGATATTGTTTGGTTGCGGATAAGCCGCGCAGCAGAAATATGTGGGTGCTCGCTGACGCTACAGAGCCTCGGAAGGCATAGACGACTCCGTGGCCATCGGGCGGGTGGAAAAATTCCATGCCGTCCCAATGGACACCGTCCGGTCGCGGCGAGATGTGATAGAGATCTGCATCGCGAATCAAGGGTCGTAGAAACTTTTTGTAGGTCGCGAACTCTTCCTTGGCTGCGGCATGCTGCTGCGCAGTCCAGGCCGTTGTGTCCTGCATGATTGTGGTCCACCCCATCATGCCGCTGCGCAGCATGTATAAGAAATTTTCAATGCGGGGCGTGGGCCATTTCATCTCATAATCCTCCAGCATTGCTGGGGGAAGGACATGGCTGGCGTCATAGAATGCCTGGCGATTCGACAACGGATCGTAGCTGTCGGTGATGGAGAAATAATCGCCGTGAGCTGCACTTCCGAAGTCCACCATGCGTCCGCCATTGTCACAAATTTCAAGCAGCAGGCTGGGATGCATCCTGCGAAGCTGCGAATAGATGCCGTAGTACGAACGCACGGAATGATAGCTGACGTCAGTGGAAGAAGCCTGAATCGGAAGATCGACACCGCTGACTTCTTTCAACTCGGTTGAGGGATACGAGCCGGGTGCGTGGGGATGGTCGGTGCGGACGCAGCTCTTGGCGACGACGTAACCATCATGCTCCAGCATGTCGAGCCGATCGTCGTGGACAATTCGCTGGACTTCGCGCTGGGCGTAGTCGTGCACTGCAGGCACTCCCAGATCGACAGTGCGTCCCACGAAAGGATCGGGTTTCCAGTTCGCGGGCACGTCTGCAACCAGCCAGTCGCGCGTCGCGGGGTTGAAGACATTGAGTGCGCCAGGATTTGTATCGACTCCAGCTTCAGCCCAGTTGACCCAAAGCCCAAACTTCAGGCCATGCGCATGGGCGTAGTCAGAAATCCCGGCGAGGCCATTTGGAAATTTCTTCGGATCGGGAACCCAGTCGCCGACACCGCGGAACCAGCCTGCATCCAGATGAAACATCTCGAGGCCAAGTTCGGCCGAGTCGCGAATCATCCGTTTTGCAATCGCCTCATTCACGGCCATGCCGCTGCCCCAGCTATTGTTCACAAGCGTGGGAAATTGGGGATTCTTCCAGCTCACGGAGTTCATCAGTACGGTCCGAATCCAGGGACGCAGTACATTGCCGAGGGCATCCGCGCCACCGGTGAAAGCGCCAAGAAATATGGTCGGAGCCTCGAAGGTTTCCTGGGGTTCCAGCCGCGTACGAAACGGGTGGGGTTCAGGATTCAAACCGATTTCTCCGTGCAGGCTCTTAGCGCTGCGCCGCAGCGTCATGCGGGTGCGACCGCTGAATTCGATGCCAGCGTACCAGCCGCTTTCAGTGTGCGGTTGTTGCACCATCATCCACGGAATAATTTCTCGCGGTGCCGCGTCGGTTGCGTAGGTGCTCGACATGCCCTGCCATTGATATCCAACGGGGAGATCGACATCGTGCGTACCGATCATTGTTGGTCTTCCCGCACCCTTGTCGATATACATTCCTTGCAGATTCTTGCTTGAGGGGATCTGCCAGGAGAAGCGGAAGCTGTCCTGCATCGGAATCCAAATCTCTTCCTGACTGAGGTTTTGAATCCGGATGCGATGCTCAATCGGACCCATATCGGCGCGCACCTGCCAGATCCAAGTGAGTCGCAATGGCACGGGCTTCGCGTCATAAACAAGCTGGACGGAGCTTGCATCGCTCCGGTTCATTGCGGTGTCCAGAGTCCACCGCAGAGGGACACGTTTGTCCCTCTGCCAGACGAATGGCAGCAGCGATTCTTGTTGATCATTGATCCACTTCTGTCCGTTGGCGCCTTGCAGCAGGATCAGTCGGGGAGAGTTAGCAGAGGCTTCGAGGGTGATGGAAGTTTGCTGGGTGCGAAGATGCGTGCGGATAGGAGCGCCTACCGCAGCGCTTGTCAGTGCGCAGGTGAAAAGCGCAAAACGGAGGAGTCGAGATGCCGCGATTGTCCAATCCATACACGACCGCCTATTCGGCCTCGCCCTTTCCTTCGACCAGGGCGACAAAGCGATCGACACCCTGATCTTTGCCTGTGAAACGAAAAACCTCGTGCAACCCGCTCGGCCAGAGCACAGCGATGCGGTCGATGGTGGTGGCAGAACCCAAGCCGAAGTGCAGCCGAAGATCGCTGCTGGAAATATAGCTGGAACCGCTGCGCACTTCATGCATCCACTTATGATTTCCGGAAAACACGGTCACCTGCGCTCCAATGCCGTCGCGGTTGGACTTTGTGCCCGTGGTGATGACACCCAGCCAGTGATTGGTGTTGGCGGCGACGTTCACCAGCAGCATCGGATGTTCGCTCATGTTGTTGATCACGGCGGATTCGCGACCATCATTCCAGAAATCCGCGATGGCCATGCCGCGGCTGGACTTCGGATCGGTGCAGGCAGGACCGCATTGCTGACTCAAATCTTTGAATTTTCCATTTCCCTGATTCCAGTAGAAAAGTCTCGGTTCCTTGTAGGTGGAACCAAGATGACCGGTATCCACCTCCGGATAGACGTGGCCATTGACGATCAGGATATCCGGCCAGCTATCGTTCTCGACGTCGACAAACATGGCTCCCCACCCAAGATATTGCGTGTTCAGGCCGAGACCGGCGTCGTCAATCGACGGCGTGAAAGTTCCATCTCCATTGTTGCGGTAGAGAGACGAGGTGTCATCGGAGAAGTTTGTTTTGAAAATGTCCTGCAGGCCGTCGTTGTCATAGTCGCCGACGGTGGAACCCATGCCTGCCTGCTCGCGGCCATCGGAGCTATAAGCAACGCCGGCATCTGGCGCTACATCGGTGAAGGTTCCATCCTTGTTATTCCGGAACAGAATACTGGCGGTGCTGTCGCAGGCGATATAAATGTCCGGCCAGCCATCCTGATTAAAGTCGAGAGTGGATACGCTGAAGCAATAATGGGCGTCGGTCTTATCGATGCCGGAAGTCCGACTGACGTCGGCGAACTTTCCATTTCCGAGGTTGTGATAGAGGAGTTGGTTGGTGTAGGGAAGTCCGCGCGGGCCGCACTCGACCGGGGTACCTTTCCAGATGCAGGTGAGTCCCTGGCCGGGGACGGGAGCCGTGGCCAGATCGAATTTCACATAGGTCGCGACCATCAGGTCTAGCTTGCCATCGCGATCGTAATCGACAAAGGAGCAACCGGTGCTCCAGTCGGCACCATTGCCCGCAACTCCAGATTGTTCCGCGACCTCCTTGAACGTTCCGTTTCCCTGATTATGGTAGAGGCGATTCTTGCCGTAGTAGGTGACGTACAGGTCGTCGTAGCCGTCATTATCGTAATCACCCACACAGGCGCCTTGGCCCCAGCCGGTCGTCGCAAGGCCGGCAGCCTGGGTCACATCGGTGAACGTTCCATCGTGATTATTGTGGTAGAGGTGGCCCGTTGGGTGGTCGGCGGGTGGGGGCTCGCCTTTGACATTGAGCCGCTCGCCGTTTGCCAGGAAAATATCGGGCCAGCCGTCGCGATCATAATCGAGGACTGCAACGCCGCTGCCGGTTGTCTCAAGAATGTATTGCTTGTGGTCGACTCCGCCATTCACGTTCAGCATATGCAGGCCTGCCTGGGCAGCGACATCCTGAAACCATGCAGGGCCGGGATGTTTGTGGTCGGCCGGATACGGATCAGGAGACGACCGAGCGCGGGGAGCGGCGCGGGGCATGGACGCTGGTTTGGCGGATAAGGACTGCGCAACGGCTATCGTTGAACAGAACGACAGCGCAATGGAACAGAGGTTGCGCCAGCGGGGCATGCAAGAATCGTACCACCGGAAGGAAGGCGTTCCCGCGGTGTGCGCGGTATGCTGAGGAGTGATGCGCATTCGGAATTTGATACTTCCGTTATTTTTGTCGAGCATGATTGTTTTGGGGCAGACGAATGTTGTGCCCAAGAGTCCGCAAGATCAGTTGGCCGACGCGCAGCAGAAGTTGCAAGGCGGTCAACCGGGCGCTGCGATCGCGCTGCTGCAACCGCTTGCCAATGCAACTCCGCCGGTGAAGGGCGCGGCGCATGAACTGGGGGTCGCCTACTACCGAACCGGCAAACTGACAGACGCGCTGCAGGCGTTTACGCAAGCTGAACAAGAAGATCCCAACGACATGGAATCCGTCCAGCTGCATGGATTGACGCTGTATCGGCTGGGGCGGCCTGCGGATGCGATTCCATATTTGAAACGGGTGCGGCAATGGATGCCGAATGCGGATGCCGACGCGAACCATGTGTTGGGACTTTGTTATCTGAATGCACAGCGATACGACGAAGCTCGCACAACATTTGCCGAGCAATATGGGGTTCCGGCAGATTCCGGGGCGGCCTACCTTTTTCTTGGGAATATGTTGATGCAGGCAAACCTGCCGGAACAAGCCAAAATGGCTGCCATGCGGGCGCTGAAAGTGACACCGCAATTGCCGCTGGCGCATTTCATGATCGGAGAAGTCGACCTGTTCAAGTCCGACGTGAACGGCGCGCTGCAGGAGTTTGAGCAGGAGCGGGCCATCAACCCGGCTTATCCCGCTACGTTTGACCGCCTGGGTGACGTGTACATCCACCTGGGACAATACCAGGAAGCACAGCAGGCGCTGACGAAGGCGCTATCGCTCGATACCTCCAGCACGGGTCCTTTCATTTTGATGGGGAAGGTGCTGCTACTCCGCGGCGACGCGCAGACGGCGAGCATGTATTTGCGGCACGCGGAAAAGATGGATCCGAACAACTACATGACTCACGCGCTGCTAAGCCAGGCCTATCGCAAGATGGGAGACGAGGAAAATGCCAAGCGCGAGGTTGACCTGGTATCGAAGATTCATGCGGCGGAACGATTGACGCTTCAACCGGCCCAATAGCTGGGCTCAAGTGGGAGGGTATTCCGAATCGCGAGTCTTAGTGCGTGTGCACGGTTACCAGCCTGGTCTGAACGGGAACTCCTCCGGTGACGGTGGTTTCAAGCAGCGCCTCAAAAGGCCGAAGGGTTCCTTTGGCGAATCCTGCAGCCCGAAACAGTTGATCGACACTTTCCGGGTTGGTGGCGAAGTCGACGGCGGCCTGAGTGCCGAAAGTTGTTAGACCGCTGCAGATTAAGATTTGCTTGCCGGGCTGCATTCCGGGTAAAAGGGCCAAGACGGCATAATCCTTGGTGAGCGGGTGCTCTGGCCTGGAATACATCGCCGGTTCGCCGGGTTTGGGATGGTGATTCAGAAATCCTGCAAATGAATCGTCGGCAACCATCGTGAAATCCGAGGTGTCGGGCAAGACTCGCAACGAGGGGTTCTCCGCTGACGATCCGATAAAAATCAAATTCTTGATGCTGGCCTCATCCCAGGTGACGAGAAGGCTGCGTTTAAGGACGAACTGGGCGTGATCCTCGTCGAACATGCGGGTCAGCCGGTAGACCGCCGCAACTTCGCCGATTCCGGTATAGGTGTCGATGTAGGAACTTGATATCGCCCGATCCGCCGTCGGGTGGGCATAGCGCAGCCCGGTTTTTGAACTGCCGTCGAATAATGCGTTGCTGTAGATGACCAGCGGTGGCGTGCCGGACAGGAAAGGTCGCCAGAGGGTTTCCATTGCAGAATATGTCTGGGCGACGGGAAGGCTCCACTTGCGCCAGAGCTCGAGCGCCACTAGAGAGAGCAGCGCGAGGGCGATCAGGCCCAACGTAATCATTCGCCATAGACCTACCCTGGGCGCCCCAGGCGTGGACACTGGCACGGCAGGTACGAGCTCTGCATCGTGAACGGGGATGACCCTGGCTAGATTCGGAGAAGGGGTTTTCGATCCAGCGGTGCGAAAGATCGGTAGGTAATGGCCTTTGGGAATTTCTACGACGATTTGTTCGGTCGCACCCTCACCAGCGAAATACTCGGTGAGCTTTTGACGCAAGAGACGAGCGTGGGTTCGAACAATGCTGTCCTCACTTGAGTTATATCCGGGGGCTCGCCCAAAAACATGAATCCCAATCTGCTGCTCTGTGGCTTCCTCGGGAGCATCGCGAATGGCGCATCCGGCCGCGTAGAAGAGAAACTCGCAGAGACGGGGAGAGCTCTTGAGATGGGGACTGGCTGCGATTCTGCGCACGAGTTGCCATCGCGGATCGCCGGACCCTTCCAGATCGGCTGCGGACCGCGTATCACTGGCCGACATCAGTTTCCAACCATTTGCTCCGTTTATAACACACGAAACAAACAGTGTCACCCCGTGTTTAACGAGTGAAATCACCGTGAAAAAGTTGACAAAGCCCGCGCCCGGCGAAGATCGTCAAGTTGTAAATGACGAGACACTCAGGCAGTGGAACGCGAAGTGCGCCTAAGACTTCAGGCTCCAGGTGCTGTTTCCGCCCGTGGAATGATCCCCGTCCCTGCACTGCTTTACAACCAGAAGGTCTTATGGAGGAAACGTGAAGGCGCGCAATTGTTTGGGGGGAACTTTCGGGGCCGGTCGGAGCCTCTGGATCGCGCTGACCCTCGCACTGTTCGCTCTTGCCGGGTTGAACGGGGGCCTGCCGGCCAGAGGCCAGTCGACTTTCGGGAGCGTCATCGGTACCGCGAAAGACCCGTCGGGGCGTATGATTGCCGGAGCAACGGTACGGCTGACCAATATCGGCACCGGGATCACGCAGACCGCCACGACCGGGGGGCGGGGATTCTATTCGTTCCTGAACCTGGAGCCGGCGCACTACAGCGTCTCGGTTGAGGCGAAGGGATTTGTCGCTCAGACCTTCACCGATGTCCTGTTGCAGGCTCGCCAGGTGGTGCGCGTGGACGCAAACCTGAAAATCGGTTCCGAGACGACGATGGTGACCGTGCAAGCAACGTCCGCCGGCGCAATCAATACGGACCAGTCCTCGATAGCGGCCACCAAGATGGGGCAGTCTCTGGTCGACCTGCCGGTTGCCATCTACTCCCGCTCCACCGGCTCGACCAGCGCGTATTCGACCCTGACCACTCAGCCCGGCGTGCAGACCGACGAAAGCAATAATCTGGTGATCGCCGGTTCAACCCCCGCTCTGCAGTCCTACACCCTCGACGGCGTCAGCACCATGAACGTTGAGTTCGGCGGGCCGGCCACGGAACTCTTCCCATCCTTCAACTCTATTGCGGAGATCCGCGTGGGAGAGAGCAATAACAACGCGGAGTACGGCGGCGTCACCGACGTGACCACCATCTCTCGCAGCGGCACCAACGTCTTCCATGGCGGCCTCTTCGACAATGAAGAAAACACAGCTTTCAATGCCGGAGACCCGTTCGCGCTGGCCAAGCCCTCCATCCACATGCACAACTTCGGCGGGTACCTGGGCGGGCCGCTGCTCATTCCGCATGTCTACAACGGCCACAACCGGACGTTCTTTTTCGCCAGCTATGAAGGACTGCGGCTTCCCAAGCAGCAACCGATCTTGGTCAGCGTCCCCTCGGTGGCCATGCGCCAGGGAAATCTCTGCTCTTACCTCAACGGACAGGGTGTTTCGCAGGTATACCAACCAGACGGCACTCCCATTCCCTGCGGCAGTGTTCCCGTGTCGGCCACTTCAGCGAATGCCCTGAACACCCTCTTCCCGCAGCCGAACTTCGGCCCGGCCGATTCGTACCAAAACAATTACCAGCAGAATGTCTCCACTCCAATCTCCAGCGATCAGGGCGACGTGCGCATCGACCACTATTTCAACGGCAATCAAAACGTCTTTGTCCGCTACAGCTACAAGTCGATGGGTTCCAGCGAGTCGCCGCTAAACGTCGGGTCGCCGGTCCTGGGAACAGTGGCAACTCCACAGACTCTCTCGAATCTGACGGGCGCCTACAACTGGGTGATTCGTCCTACCCTGGTAAACGAATTCCGCGCCGGGTTCAGTTCCACTGACAACCTCACCAACTTCAATGCCAACGCGGCGAATCTCGTGCAGCAGATCGGTATCCAGGGTCTGCCCCAGATCCCGAGCTTTGCCGCCGCTCCCAACTTCTCCATCAACGGCTTTGTGAGCACCGGCGGCGGCAACGCCAGCGAGCAGAAGAATAAGACCATCGAATTCATTGACAACCTGAGCTGGAATCACAACCACCACAGCATGAAATTCGGTGTCCAGTTCAACCGCCTGCGCTATCAGGACGACAATGTCTTCGGCGGGTCCGAGGTGGGTGCCTACACCTATGACACCTCCTCTCCCGTCGGCCAGCAGATCGGCGATCCCTACACCGCCTTCCTGCTTGGCTACCCCGACATCGTTTCGCTCGCGCAGGTGAGCGATCCGGGCATGGTCGGCATCGGCCATTCCTACATCTTCTATGCCCAGGATGAGTGGAGAGCAACCAACACCCTGACCATCAATATCGGTATGCGCTACGAACTGCATCCCCCGCTCGCTGCGTTGAACCACAACACAGCGGCGTTCATGCCGGATTACTCCTCGGTGGTCAATGGACAGGTCGTCAATGGCGCCGTGGCGGTTCCCGACCAGAAGGGACTGGCGCTCACCGAGCCCGGCTTCGCCCAGTCGATCGCACCCACTCCCATCCTGACGGCGGCGGAAGCCGGAATTCCCTCCACCTTGCGCTACACCAACAAAACCGACTGGGGGCCGCGGATCGGCTTCGCCTGGCGGCTCTTTGGCAACGACGAGACGGTGCTCCGCGGCGGATACGGCCGTTACGTCGCTATCCCCCTGGGCTTCTCCTCGTATACCGGCTGGGCGGTGAGCACCAGCTACTTCGCCAACTACCAGAATGCCTACAACTCCAACGGACAGCCGGAACTCACGTTTCCATCGCCCTTCCCATCCAACCTCTTTGTCCCCGGCTTGGCGAACTTCTACGACGTGTTCCCGCTCCACTATATTGATCCAACCGTCCAAGAGTGGAACCTCACCCTGGAACGCACCGTGGGGCGCGATATCGGCCTCCGCTTTACCTACATGGGCAACCACGGCACGCATCTCGATTCCCAGGAGGACATGAATCAGATCGCCCCGAATACCGTCGGCTACAACGCCCTCGCCGCCCAGCGACCCTATCCAGCCTGGGGCGTCCTCGACTGCGTCTGCAACTACGCCGAGTCCAACTACAACAGCTTCACCGTGGACGCCAGCAAGCGCCTCTCCGGCGGCCTGCAGTTCGACGTCAGCTACACCTTTACCCGCGATCTCTCCAACGCCCAAGGCGGCAACCCCGGCAACATTGTTGGCGTTGGCGGCTCCATGTCGACCGACCGCTTCCATCCCGGACTCGACTATGGCAACGTCACCTACGATCGCCGCCACCGCTTCCTGGTAACCTTTACCTACGACCTCCCTTTCGGTGCCAAGCAGCGCTTCAAACTGCCCAGCCGGACTGCAAACAACCTGGTCGGCTCCTGGCAGCTCGGAGGCGTTCTGCTCTTCCAGAGTGGCCCCTTCCTCACCCCCTACGAGGGCAGCACCGATCCTGCCGGAACCAACATCCTCAATCTGCTGGGCGTGACGCGCACAGACATTGATCGCAGCGTCTCCTCTTATGCCTCCGGGAACAGCGCTGGCTTTCCGCTGTGGCTGAACGTGAACGCCTTTCCCATACCCGGAAACAACATCGGCCGCTACGGCAATGCTCCCGTGGGCTCAGTGACTGGCCCGGGTACCGAGTCCGTCTCTCTCTCCCTGCTGAAAACCTTCGTGATCCACGAAGGGGCTCAGATGCATCTGGGACTCGAAGCGGCCAACGCCCTGAATCACAGAAACTACGACATCCCGAATGTCCAGGTGGATTCGGGCGCTTTCGGACAGATCAGCGGCCTCCAGTCCGCTGAGGGCACCGGCCCCCGCATGTTGATGCTGACCGGCCGGTTCACCTTCTGAGCCAGGATCCCGGTTCCACAGGGCGTCGGTAATCCATGCGGTGACCGGCCCTCGCTCCCGATAGAGTACGAACGCGCAAAACTAAGTGAGACGAGGAAACATACCGTAAACAGTGACTTCAGCCAAGGGTGAGAAACCATGACGAAATACAACCCGGAAAATGAACGGATCAAGCGCAAATACTTCGCTTATCTGAAAGAAGCCACGCAACAGCTGAGTCCGACCGCATCGTTGCAGATCAGCTATATCGGCAGCCATGGAATTCACAACATGTTCGACTCCTCCAACCAGGCGAGCCCGAACCAGCCGACCATCGCGGGATTCAATCAGTTCAATTCGACTCTGGGACGGGTCTACACGACGAACGATCGCCGTCCGTACTACAACGGAGCTGCGCAACAGTATTTGAACCTTGGCTACGGTCATCCCTTCGGATGGACGCAGGATCTTCGCTACAACGCGAACCAAGCCACCACTCGTTATAACGCGCTGCAAGTGGTGTTCAACAAGAGCTACTCGCACGGCTTGCAGATGATGGCGCACTACACCTGGTCGAAGGCGCAGGCCCACGAATCTGACTATTACTTTAATAATCCGAAGGCCGACTACGGCAACAGCTACTACAATCGCGAGAATGTCTTTGTGTTGACCGGCAACTGGAATCTTCCCTTTGGGCGGGGACAACAATTTGCCGGCAACGTCCCGGGCTGGGTAAATCAGGTGATCGGCGGATTTATGCTGAACGGCGACTGGACATGGGAGAGCGGTCTGCCATTCACTCCGTCGTATCAGCTCTGCTCAAACGATCAGGACATCGACGGACAAGGGGGCAGCCTCTGCCGCCCAAGCTGGGCCGGCGGAGGACAGAGCTTCCGCATGAAGGCAGGCTCCTTTGATCCATTAACCCAGACGGTGCGCTACTTTACGCCAGTCGCCTTGTTGGCCACGCCGGGACAGGTCTCCGGGCCCTTCCAGCGCCCGCAGCCTGGAACGTTCGGCAACATTCAACGCGACTCTTTCTGGGGTCCTGGCTTGATGAACGTGGATGCGTCGGTGTCGAAGAACTTCAACCTGCCGAAGGACATCATCTTCCAACTCACGGCACAGGCCTTTAATGTGTTCAATCACCCGAACCTTGGCGGACCGAGCAATTGTATCGATTGCGGTTCAAGCTCAGGAACGATTAACGGCACTGTGGCCTCACAGAACGGAAGCTCGATGCGTATCTTGCAATTCGCCGGCAAGCTGCAATTCTAGAGGGTCAGTCGAGATGCGGAATGTCGGCCGAAAGTTAAGTCGCCATTCCGCAACTGACGATCGATCAGATGACCAACCATCACGCCCACGTCAGAACTTCAGCCAGATAAGTTTTTCGACGCTGAATAGATATCCGGAACCTCGGGAATCGTAATCGCGAACCTTCTACTGTCGTGATCCACGGCCGCTCGAGAACATTTGGTATTTGTTCGATGTCGTTCGCTCCCCAATCAGAAGGATGCCTGCGCCATGAGACTGATGACATCGAAAGCTGGCCAAACGCCGCAAACCCTCTCCAAGAAAGTTCTACTGCTGCCGCTGCTGCTGCTAAGCCTTAGCCTGTTCCCACCGAAAAGCCGAGGGCAGGAAGATTCTGGATCGACAGCGCAGCCAACGCCGGGAATTTACAATCCCGTCGCGAGTCCGAAGGCGGTGGTGATTCTTGGGCACGCCCGATTTACCGTCCTGACTCCGGAAATGATTCGGATGGAATGGTCCCCGGATGGAAAGTTTGAGGATCACGCGTCCTTTGTGTTTCTCAATCGTGACATGCCGGTACCACGCTTTACCCACACGGTAAAGAGTGGCGCGCACGGCCAGATGCTGACGCTGACTACGGATGCGTTGAAGCTGATCTACGACGCAACGCCGGCTGGGGACGGCAAGTTCACTGCGGAAGATTTGCAGGTGAATTTTCAGCTGGATGGAAAAGATGTCAAGTGGCATCCGGGAATGGCTTCAACGGGCAACCTCCAAGGAACAACGCGCACTCTGGATGGCGCGCGAGGCGATCAAACTGCGGAACCGATCGGCCAGGGACTCATCTCACGCGACGGGTGGGTGGTGGTGGACGATTCCAAACGACCGTTGTTCGACTCCACCGATTTTCAGTTCAACCAGGGAGAAAAAAGTCCGTGGCCATGGGTGATCCAACGACCTGCCGGAGCCCGCCAGGATTGGTATTTCTTTGGATATGGCCATCACTACAAAGAAGCGCTGGGTGATTACGTGAAGGTGGCGGGACGAATTCCGTTGCCGCCGCGATTCGTGTTCGGCACGTGGTGGTCACGGTACTGGGATTATACGGACCAGGAACTCAACGACCTGGTTCAGGGATTCCACAAGAATGACACTCCGTTGAATGTTCTGGTGATCGATATGGGCTGGCACCCAACGTTTCAGCAGAGCTGGTGGAGTCAAGAGAAAGACCAATCTGGGCAACCCTTTGGTTGGACGGGATATAGCTGGAATAAACTTCTGTTTCCAGATCCGACGGCCTTCCTAAATCAAATCCATCAGCAAGGTTTGAAGGTCACGCTGAATCTGCATCCTGCCGGTGGTGTCGAGCCATGGGAAACGAGTTATCCGGCGATGGCGCGCGCGATGGGGATTGATCCGGCAACCAAGAAATATGTGCCGTTCGACATTACCAGCAGGAAATTTGTCGACAATTATTTCAACCTGGTGCTGCATCCGTTGGAGAAACAGGGCGTCAACTTCTGGTGGCTGGACTGGCAGCAGCAGAAGTACACAAAGATTCCGGGCGTGAATCCGACGTTCTGGTTGGGCTACGTTTTCTTTACGGACCAGGCGCGCGAGGGAAAGCGGCCGCTGATGTTGAATCGCTGGGGCGGACTGGGAGAGCATCGGTACCAGATCGGATTCTCCGGCGACACCATTTCCGTGTGGTCGTCGCTGGCGTTTCAGCCATGGTTTACGGCCACCGCAGCCAATGTAGGGTATGCCTACTGGAGTCATGACATCGGCGGTCATATGCCAGGCGCCGTCGATCCCGAGTTGTACACGCGGTGGGTGCAGTTTGGGGCCTTCGCGCCCGTCTTGCGAACCCATACGACCAAGAATCCGGAGGCAGAGCGGCGCATCTGGGCATATCCGGAGCCGTACTCCGGCATCATGCGGTCTACCTTCGATCTTCGCTATGCGTTAGTTCCCTACATCTACACAGAAGCCCGGCGCACCTACGACACGGGCGTAGCATTTTTGCGGCCGCTCTACTACAACTGGCCGGATGCGGCGGAGGCGTACGACTCAAAGAATGAATATCAGTTTGGCAAGGAGATGCTCGTGGCTCCGGTAGCGACTCCTGTCGATTCTGTCTCGCAATTGGCCACGGAGTCGATCTGGCTGCCGAAAGGGAAATGGATTGAGTGGGAGACCGGCAGACACTTTACGGGGCCGATTCGCGTGGAGCGCAAGTTTTCGATCTCGCAAATCCCCGTATATGTAACGGAAGGTGCGATTGTTCCATTGGCTCCGCCGATGAGCTACACCGGCCAGAAACCTGTGGACCCTTTGATCCTGACGGTGTTTCCGCAAGGCACTGGAAGCGCATCGCGGTACACGTTGTATGAGGATGCATCGCACAATCGCGCATACCGAGAGAACCAGGCGACATGGGCAACCATCCACGCGCAGCAGGACGGTGGAGACCTGACGGTGACCGTCGATCCGGTGCGCGGCAGCTATCCGGAAATGCTGCATGCGCGCGGGTATGAATTGCGATTGCCCGGAGACTGGCCGCCCAGTTCCGTTACGGCGAACGGGGCCGCATTGGAGTACACGATCAAGAAGGGCGTTCCAGGCTGGCATTTTGAAGGGAACACACTCACAACCGTCATCACTGTTCCGAGCATTCCCACAAGCCACGCGATGGTGATTCATGTGAATCGTCCGATGAATTTGATTCAACGACGCGCCGAGCTGGACGGGTTTGCGGGAAACATGACGCGGCTGCGCCAAGTGTATGACACGTTGAATAAAACCTTCCCGCTGGCCTGGTCGCCGGATTCGCTGGTGGACGTGATGCAGACCGGAGACCGTCTGAGCTATCACCCGGAAACGGTTTCGGAAGAGTTGACGCACTTTCATGCGGAACTGCCGAAGGCGATTGCGGATGTGACCAAGATGAAGACGGCAATCACGCCCGCGGATCAGGAAAAGATTGCAAAGATTCTGGGAACAAATTGGCAGCATTCGATTGTCGCGCACCTGGCGACGTATCAAAGCGATGTCGCTTCAGGGATGGCCCAGATGCAGGATGTGACCACGTCTCCCAAAGACAAAGGTCGAACAAAGTAGCTGAGGATTTCGTTTCCTGTCCATGCGCCCAGCGTTCGGTCAAACGCGATCGGTAACTGCGCCACGCTCGGTTGGGAGAGCGGGCATGGTAATGCTGTGCCTGCTGGTGGGGATGACGTCCGAGGCCGCGTTGGCAGCCAGTCCGAGTGCTGCGATGGCCGTGGCGCCGGAATCTTTATCTCAAACGACCGATGCGGTCGCACCGCGGCGGTTTATTGCCGTCCATGGTCAGCGTGCGTTGTTGGACGGGTACGCTGCCGGCGGCCTTGAAGTCTGGGCCTATCCGGTGCAGCTGATCAAAAATTATGAAATTGGATTTCGTCCGCAGGGGGCGACTTCCGAAATACCGGGAGCAGCAATTCTTCGACGCATCGTCTATCGGCCCGACGAGATTACCCGCATCTATATTGGCCCAAATTTTATCGTGAGAGAAAAACTGTTTGTGCCGCTAAAGGTGCCGGGCGCCATTGTCGCCTACAGCGTGGAGAGCCAGAATCCGGTAGATATTGTGGTGCATTTTGTGCCGGTGTTGAACCTGATGTGGCCGGCTGGGATCGGAGGTCAGGACGTCAACTGGAGCGCGGCGGCGGGGGGATATTTGCTGACAGAGCAGACGCATCGGTTCTCTGCGGTGATCGGCTCCACATCGATTGTGGCACATGACGAGATCTTCAACCGGGCAAGTTCGGGCGGGACTCCGCAAGGCATGGCATTTACCCTTCGACCGACGGGCGGTGACAGAATTCGAACAGCGTCCGTCGTGGTGGCGTCCGGAGATGCGAACTCGACAAGCCTGAACACTGTGGTGAAAACGCTGACGGACACCCGCGAGCAACTGGAAAAAGAATCCGACCAACAGTACGCCGATCTGCGATTGAACGAAATGCAGATTGAAACTCCGGATGCGAGTCTCAACCGAGATTTGGCGTGGGCGGAGGTTGCGCTGGATCAGGCATGGGTATGCAATCCTTATCTCGGCTGCGGGTTGGTGGCCGGGTATGGGCCATCGCGAGGAGCGCGGCGGCCACAGTATGCGTGGTTCTTTGCGGGAGACGCCATGGTTGCGGTTCAGGCCCTGTTGAGCGCAGGCGAATACGATCGAGCGCGCGCGGCGTTGGACTTTATCGCGAAATATCAGGACCCAAAAACGGGGATGATGTGGCATGAGATGTCACAAAGTGCCGGCCTGATTGATTGGGTCGGAAAATATCCGTACATGTTTGTCCATGTAGATATCAGTTTCCAATATCTAAATACGGTGGCGGCATATGTTGCCACGAGTGGAGATAAAAGATTTCTGCAGGATCACTGGAACTCCCTGCAGGCGGCATACCGTTACTGTCAATCATTGATCGATCCGCAGGATGGATTGCCGCATATCCCCGCAGGCAAGGAGGGAGGCGATGAGCAGGACCGCATGAGCGACGAGTTGACGCTTTCCGCCAGCTGGGTGGAAGCGGCGAATTCTTTCTGGGAAATGGCGACATGGATGGGCGATACGAGCGGCGCGGCGGAGGCTAGAAAGGCCAGCGAACAAGCTCGCGCGTCCGCTGCGAAACGATATTGGGATCCAAAGGAAAACTTCTGGATCGATGGATATTCACCCACGGGCAAAGAAATTCTGAATCGCAGTAGCAGCGGGGATGCCGTGATCGCGCAACATCTTTTCAGCGAGGCAAAAGAGCAGTCTTTGCTGGACGAATTAGCCTCGCCAAATTTTCAGGCCGACTGGGGAACGCGCAGCACGTCGACAGCCTCCGGCGTGTTCGATCCGGACTCGTATGCGAAGGGCAGCGTTTGGGCGGTCGGCACGGCAGCGGCCGCGACGGCATTTTGGGATGGCCATCGACCCGCCACGGCGTTTGCGATCTGGAGCGGACTGGTTCCGTGGTGCTCCCTCGATTCGCTGGGGCACATGGATGAGGTGCTGGCGGGCGATTATTATCACGAGCAAACAGAATCGGTGCCGGAGCAAACCTGGTCCTCTGCGTCATTTTTCGATACGGCTGTGCGCGGACTGCTTGGGTTGCAGGTTGACGGCGTGGCGCGGCAGGTTGTGTTTGTTCCACATATACCGGCCGACTGGAATACTGCGGCAGTGCGAAATATTCAACTACCGAGGGCGAAGCTTGATTTCGTGTGGGCACATACGAGCGAAGGTTCTTCACTGGAAGCCGTCAACAGCGGCGAACCCATTCATCTGATCTATAGTCCGGAGATACCTCTGGGCTCTACGCTGAAGGGTGCACGCTTGAATGGAAAGCCGATTCATGCGCGACTGGAAGAGCATCCTGAGGATGCGCATGCCTTGATCGATGTTGAGTTGACTCATGGAACTTCGCATTTCACGCTGGAATATTCGGGTGGAGTTTCTCTGATGCTGCCGCATGAGCAACCGCTGATTGGCGACTCCAGCCGCACGATGAAGTTGATTGGGGTACGGCTAAACGGTTCAACATACACGATCGACTCACAGGTCGATTCTTCGCAAAGTTCAAGCTTTCAATTGCGAACCGACCGCAAGATAATTGCCGTTCACGGTGCAGCATGGAATCTGCTAACAGCGGATACGTATAACCTCACCGTGCCAGTGTCTAAGACGTCGAAACTGTCGCACAGCTATCAAGCGGCGCAGGTTGTCGTGGACCTTGGGCCGCCGCGCTAACGCTTCGTTATTGGCGAAACAATTGTGACCCAACGACGACTCACAGTCGGATCGCTTGCATTATCGGAAGCAGTCGCTACGGCCTCGAGCGTATATTGCCCGGTATGGCCGGGTGCGTGAACCCTCATGCCAGAGCCGAGAAAGATCGCAGCGCCATCGCCGGAATAGAAAATATGCGCCGGGTTCAGAAAAAGAGCTTGTGCCTGGAAGGGTGTGCGGTTAGGGGCACGACTTAAATCGCCCCGGCTGCGGATGCTTCGGCAATCTGCTGGCAAGAGAAGCCCAGGCTCGCCAGCAACTCTTCGTTGTGTTCCCCAAGCAACGGCGGGGGCAGTCGATAGGAAACAGGTGTCCCAGAGAGTCGTACGGGATTCGCAATACTTTTCGCGGCGCGCAGTTCCGGGTGCTCAAACTCAACAATCAATTTTCTTTCCAGAACCTGCCGATCGCAAAAAGCCTCATCGACGTTCTTCACCATGGCCGCTGGAATTCCGGCTTCAGCGAAGCGACCAACCCATTCTTCCGCCGGTTTCGCACTCAAGAGCTGCTGCAGCAGGTGGATGAGTGTGGTGCGGTGTTCAATGCGAAGCTGGTTGGAAGCATAGTGCGGATCGCGGCCGAGACCCTCCTCAATTCCAAGAACTCTTGTGAACTTCAGCCAGAGCGGTTCCGTGCCGATGCCGACGACGAAGTGACGATGATCGGCGCCGCGAAATAACTGATAGGGAACAATACTTGGGTGGGCATTTCCCCAGCGTTGCGGCAATGCGCCAGCGTTCAGAAAGTTGCTGCCGATATTAGCCAGCAGTGTCAGTTGTGAATCGAAGAGGGCCATATCCAGAAGCTGACCTCGCCCCGACTTTTCTCGCGCAAAGAGCGCAGCAAAAATGCCAAGCGCAGAATATAGGCCGCATATCAGGTCGGCCAGGGCGACCGGATAGCGAATGGGTTCGCCTTCGGGCTCGCCGGTGAAGCTCATGATTCCGCTTTCCGCCTGCGCAATGATGTCGTAACCTGCGAGGCCAGCCTTCGGACCGAAGAGCCCATAACCGGATATTGCGCAATAAATCAGTCGCGGAAGGCGAGCACAGAGCGCTTCCGGATCCAGCGAATTTCGTTTCAGGGAATCGAGCTTTGGCTGGTTGATCAGGAATACATCTGCGGTCTGCAACAATCGACGCATCACATCCCGGCCAAACGGATGGTCAAGATCGAGAGTGAGGGACCGCTTGTTGCGGTTGGCGGCGAGGAAGTAAGCGGACTGTGGGCCGCAGAATGGAGGCCCCCATCCTCGAGATTGATCGCCAACTTTCTTGCGTTCCACTTTGATGACGTCGGCGCCGAAGTCTCCGAGCATCATGGCACAATACGGTCCGGCCAGTGCCTCGGTGACTTCGACGACGCGAATAGAGTCTAAAACCGGCTGCATCACCGTTGAGTGTATAGCAGCGCATCGTTGGAACCGAGGACGCCGCCATCGCACGCCAGGGGTGGTACAGCGGATTCCCCGTCGTTGACAGTGAGGCGTGAATGGAATAAAAAAAAGAGTGTTGGTTAGGTGAAGGAGTTCACCTTTAACCGCTGTCCAATCCAATAGGCCGGACAGATGATAACTCCTGACAGGGAAGCCTGTTGCGGAGTTGTATCCCGGTGCGATCCCTGAATTTACAAAGCAAATTGGAGTTCATGGATCCATGAAGCATGCATGGGTTCTCTCGCCCGATCCGGCGATGAGACGACAGCCTGGACAATTAAACGAGCCCCAGCAGCGACACCTTCGAGTGTCCTGCCAATATGTCGACAGACTTCTGAGCGATATCGAGAGCGTTCTGCACGCCGCCGCTTCGAAGTCGCCATTTCCGCGTTATTTTGTGGACATTACACCCGTGCAGTCGGCGGCGATCGCGGAGCATATCCGCCGCATGCGCTTGCAGTTAGTCCGTACGCTTGCATGGCAGCATATGGAACTGCAGCCGCCGGAAATCCCAGCCACGCGAGCAGTTTCGACAGACCTTTCCTTCATCGAGATCGCGATTGAAGAGATGAAACCGATTCACATGCTTGGCTATGACGTCGTGCCGGAGGATGCAGCCGGCGAACTCAACGGAGTGATCGACGAACTTCGCTCCCTGGTGGAAGGCATGCAACGCTACGTGCGCGAGGAGTTGGGGGCAACGTCGATTCCGCTGGTGAAGTTGAAGGCGATGCGGCTCGGCGAACAAATTGGGAGGCGGACTAGAACTGCATGAAAGAGCGAACGCACGGACAGGGAGGCTGAGCTTGTCGAAATACTTGTATATCGCGATTGGCGGGGCGCTGGGCTCCATCGCCAGATTCTGGGTGGATTCCACAATTGCCAACCGGCTGGGAACGCGGTTTCCTTACGGAACGTTTTTCATCAACATGTCTGCTTGTTTGTTGATTGGCTTCTCGCTCACACTCCTTACGCGACGGACGGGATTGAATCCGGCGTGGAGATTTCTGGTGCCCATCGGCTTTCTCGGCGCTTACAGTACATTTTCTTCGTATGAATGGGAGACATTCGCCACCCTTCGGAGTGGAGATTTCTCCTCGGCTGCACTCTACGCTTTCAGCAGCATTCTGCTAGGACTGGTAGCGGTTGGATGCGGAGTCTATCTCGCGGATGTAATCTCGTGAGGAGAAATCGTCGCCGTATCGCTGAGACGCGAGGTTAGTACAGACACCAGCGGTGCTTGTGTTTGTAATTAGGATTGAATTGCGGCATCGAGTTCACGGATAGGGAGGACACATGTTGCGGGCGGGGAAGGCGGTGAAGGTTTCGATCTACCTGAGCGAAGGCTCCACGTATCACGGGGCGTCGACTTATTCCGGCATCATCGATTTTCTTTTCTATCGAGGCGTCTCTGGAGCGACCGTGCTGAAAGGTGTGGCCGGGTTCGGCGCGGATCATCACATTCACTCCTCGAACTTCGTAGAAATCTCCGATCATTTGCCGATGAAAATCGAGTTCATCGAGTCCAGAGAAAAAGTGGATGAATTGATGGGCAAGCTGGAAGAAATGGTCGGCAGCGGCCTGATTGAGGTACAGGAGACAACGGTCGCCAAAGCAGCCCAGAGTTCGAAGGAGAAGAAAGCTGTATCGCAAACAGCCCTGAAGATTGGGGGGCGAGCACGGTTGATGCGCATCTACATAGGAGAGTCCGACCGTTGGAAAGATATGCCGCTCTACAAGGCTCTGGTGGAGGCGATGCGAGCCAACGACATCGCGGGCGTCACCGTCTATCGCGGCATCCTCGGTTACGGCGCGCACCGGCGAATTCACAAAGACAAGCCGCTGCACCTGTCCCACGATGGCTCAATCATGCTCTCTGTAGTTGATACGGACGAGAAGCTTCGCGCCTTTCTGCCGAGGGTGGAGCAAATGGTTGAGGAGGGTCTGGTCGTGCTGTCGGACGTCGACGTCATCAAATACTCCTATCGAGCTAATGAGTCGAACTGAGACACGCCCAACAGGAGAATGCACAAGCAAACAGGTCGTTGGCAATGGAGACCAAGGAATGAAAGAAGAGTTTCAAGCGCGCATGTTGCGGATCCATTTCGGAGAGGCCGATAAGTGGCAGGGCAAGCCATTGCACGAGGCAATTTTCGCCAAATGCCAGGAGCTTGGGATCGCCGGAGTCACGATCTATCGCGGCATCGAGGGCTACGGCACCAGCACACGAATTCATTATGCGAGCCGCTGGGCACTGTCCAAGGATGCTCCGATAATGGTGAGCATTGTCGACACAGAACAGCAAATCCTCACGCTGATCCCTTATCTGGACGCGATGGTCCAGGAAGGTTTCATTGCGACTTCTCCCGTCGAAGTGATCCGGTTCTCGCGAGATCCGTCGACCACACCCTAGCGACCAGATCATTCGAGTGCGTGATCGTGGGCGAAGTCGAGATGGAATTTTTGTACTCCGACGGCGGCGACTACTACTTTATGAACACGGAAAACTTTAAGCGGACGAATTTGAACGGCGAAACTTTGGGCGATGCGGTGAGATATTTGATTTCCGCCTATCAAAGCTTCGATCTTTGACGGTGTGCCGGTGGCGATCGATCTGCCGCAGACCGTGATCAAAGCGGACCGCACGTTAATTACCGGCAGACCCTCTGCTTGGGTGCGGCATCCGATCTACACCGGGATCTTGCTGGGTTTGCTGGGCACGGCGGTCACGCCGGGAACGGTCGTCAACTTTGTGGAAGTGCCTCTTGTCGCATTCGCGGTTTGGCTGCAGTTGCGAAGGGAGGAGGAGAACTTTATGTTCGAAACCTTCGGCCAGCAGTACACGACCTACCGGCAGGGCGTCAAGGTGCTCATTCCACATGTGATTTGATCTGCGGCGAATCTCTTGGGGGGATTCATCTTCCGCGGGTTGCACATGTCTCTGCTCATCTGCGACACTGCCCTTGCTGTCATGGTGCGCCACTACATCGTAAAAGGCCGTGTGCAAGGGGTAGGCTTTCGCTGGTTTGTGCAGCGGCAGGCCTATGAAATTGGCCTGCGCGGCTGGGTACGCAACACGGCGGACGGCGATGTGGAAGTGCTGGCAGCAGGCAGCGAGGAGCAAATCCGTAAGCTGCATACGTCCCTGGCTCGAGGTTCGCGGGGTTCTCGGGTAGATGCCATCGAACAACGCCCTCGGCCGGAGGCGGAGGCGGAACATCTGCAGGCGTTTGAGATTGAAGGAGCCTGGTGACCGCGCCGGTCGGGAGCGATCGCCGAAATCCCCGCCCTGAACGAAACATTGCCGCGAGGGATGTCTCACATTGGATACGTTCGAAACGTTGAATAAGAAGGAGAATCGCTCTGCATGTCGCAACTGCATATTGATTGTGAGCCATTGAAGAAGTTGATTCGCACGGTTCCGGACTTTCCCAAGCCCGGGATTCTGTTTTACGACATCACCACGCTGCTGAAGGACAAGAGCGGTTTCGCGATGCTGATCGACGCGCTGGCAGCCCATTATTTCGAGAAGGATATCGACCTGGTGCTGGGCATTGAAGCGCGCGGTTTTATCTTCGGACCGGCGTTGGCCTATCGGCTGAATGCCGGATTCGTTCCGGTGCGTAAGCCGAAAAAGTTGCCGGCCAAGACCGCGCGGGTCACCTATGACCTGGAATATGGCACCGACGCACTGGAAATTCATCTGGATGCCATCGAAAACGGGCAACGTGTCGTGATCGTGGACGATTTGCTGGCGACGGGCGGCACCATGGAGGCGACGGTAAAACTGGTTCGACAACTCGGCGGCGATATTGCAGGGTTGGCCTTTGCGGTCGAGCTCGATTTCTTGAAAGGCCGGGAACGCTTCGAGGGTCTTGACGTCTTCAGCCTGCTCCATTACAACGAATAACACGCGTGCTAAACAGTCGGGCCTCTCGCGGCCTCGATGTCACCAGTGACGATGGACTCACCGCGACATCGCAGGATAACGGGGAGAGCATGCCATTCATCCTGCCGCTATTCGCCTTCGCGCTACTGATCACGGGTTTCCGCGGGAGGAACAGTGGATGGCGCGAGTCCTTGCTGTTCGCATCTGTTCCCTGGGCACTCTTCGTCGTAGCGGTCACCGAGGTGCTGACGCAATTCCGATGGCTGACTCGAACGGGCGTTGCCATCAGCTGGCTTGGATTCGCGATTGCATGCATCGTGTGGATGCGACTGACCAAGCGGACTGAGCGGATCCGGCCAAACACCCACGACGAATCCGTTCCTCTCCACTGGACCGAACGGGTTGCTCTGGGTGCGACAGCCATGATTTTGGTTCTGACTGCCGTAACGGCACTGGCGTCGGAACCCAATAGCTGGGATGCAATGATGTACCACCTGCCGCGCATCGTGGAGTGGATCAATAATCGCGGCGTCCAATTTTTTCCGACAATCGACCGCTTTCAACTGGATCAGGCGCCGTTCGCGGAATACGCCATGCTACATCTGCATCTGCTGTATGGGTCGGACCGGGTCTTGGCGCTTGTCCAATGGTTTGGCTACGCGGGCTGTATCGTTGCAGCGTCGTTGGTCGCGAAAGAGTTGGGCGGAACACGGCGTTCGCAAATTGTTGCCGCGGTGCTGTGTGCAACCATCCCCAGCGCGGTTCTGGAGGCGTCGGGGACAAAGACCGAACTGGTTGCGGCCTATTGGATTGCGCTCGCGGTCTATCTGCTGTTGCGCTGGCGCCGAAGCCAGAGCTGGTGGCTTGCAGTAGGGATTGGAGGCGCTCTTGGCCTGGCGCTATTCACAAAAGGCACGTCCTACGTTTTACTGCCGTGCATCTTTCTGGCGTGTGCGGCGGTATGGAACCGGGAGTCGATGCGGGGCTTTGCGGTCAAACTACCATTGTTTGCCGTGATCGGAATCTTCGTTTGCGCGCCATTATGGGTGCGCAACTTCCGGTATTGCGGCTCTCCGCTCGGGCTGCCTTACTTCGATGGGGCAGGCAGCCTGGAAGGCAGGCTGTTGAGAAACTCGCATATTACGCCGCCGGCAATTGTCGCGAACATGGCGAGAAATGTGGCCCTTCATGTTGGAGTTCCGAGCGATGGCGGCAATGCCCTGTTAACTCAGGGTTTCTCCGCGTTCATCCGCGTAATCGGAGTCGACCCGGACGACCCCAGGCAGCTGAATGCAACGACGTTCGGGAATACACCCCGGTTCGAAGTGCGATTTCATCCTCGCTACGAGGTACTTGCGGGGGACCCATTGCCATTGTTTCTGGTGTTGCTGGCAGCCGCTTTGTTTCTTACCCATCGACGAAAACTTGGAAATGAAATTGGTTGGATCGGGCTGGGTCTATGCGGAGCCTTTGTCCTGTACTCTGCGTTGTTGCGCTGGTCACAATGGAATGCACGATATCTGCTTCCAATTTACGTCCTGGGGGCCGGACTGACTGCGGTAGTGCTGGTGCGGACGTTGCCGAGGTGGGCCCTGGACACCATCGTCGTGCTAACTCTGTTAACGGCTCTACCGTTGGCGCTGACAAATGAGACGCGGCCGCTGGTAACCAAGCGCGGTCTACAAGGAAGCGTACTGACAACTCCGCGTGAAGAGACGTATTTTCTCGATTTTCATCAGGGCATGGCGGGATCGTTTATTGCGGCAGCGGCGGCGGCAAGAGGCTCCGGATGTCGGGATGTTGGAATCGATGCCAATCGACTGCATTTCGAATATCCAATGATGGCGATGTTGACCCAGGATGGGGTTTTTCGCCGGGTCCGGTACGTTGGGGTTGAAAACTCATCGGCCCGCTACGCGCAATCCTCCGCACCACCGGTATGCATGGTGATCTGTCTCAATTGCCTGGCGGCGTCGAAAAAGGTTGACGAATACTCTGCGGAACTTCCCGTGGTGCAATCTTTCGCCAATGCGGTGCTTTTCAGCCGACCGAACCCATAACGTCTGGAATCCCGTCGTGCCGAACCGGTTACTGAGACTACACGTTGGGCACTATTCTGCTTGACTAGTGTTCCACGAGGATGTAATTCTTTCTCCCGAATCCCTAATTGAATGACGTAGGCGCACTTCTGAGCGCAAACACGTGGTGCGAGCCGCTTGTGCGAAGCCTGCCTGCTCCGGTAGAGGTTGGCGGGAAGAGCGTTCGCATTTCCGCTAGTGTTGCGCGATAAAGTTGCCGATTATGTTTGATGATCCGCCGAGTTGGGTGGAACTGCTGGAAAACTTACTCGCGATAGGTGCCGGAAATCGGTTGGAGATGAATTGGCAGAAGCTGTTGTGCGTTCCATTGATGTGCTTTGGTTTCTCCCTTGTGTATGCGGCGGCGCAGGCGCAGCCGGCGGCAAGTCCGCCCGCGTCTGCGCCAGCCTCACCACTTCCCTCGACAAAGTCTGGACCTGCAACTGCCACGCCGCCGCCGATCGTCGCCACTCCACTTGCAGATCCACAGACGCCGGTGGAGTTCTTCGCGCGGGCGAGGCAGTTGAGCGATCTGGAAGCTGCGGGGATTCCATTCCATTTGAAAGCTACCTATGTTGCCACGGGGGACGCGGAGTTTACCGGCAACGGCACGTATGAGGAGTGGTGGCAGTCGAAGGATTTGTGGCGGATAGAAGCCACGCTGGGGGAATTTCGTTATGTCGCGATCAGGAACGGCGGCCCAGAGCCGCAAATCTATACCAACTCGGTTTATGTTCCATGGCAATTGCGGCAGGTTCTTGATGACATCCTCATCCGAATCCCAACTGATGCTGGAACTGCTGGCAAATGGAAAATTCGACATAAGAAAATCAAGAAAGTGGACCTTGTCGTTCTGTCGGAAAAAGATCCATGCGCGACTGGGGCGAGTAGCGGTAGTAGTAGAAAGCACGTAAGTACGCAGGAGTGTATGTCGCAAGCATATTTCGCTTCCGAGGGTGTGCTTAGAATACAAATGAGCGATTTTGCGACGACCGTGTACAACGGATTCCAGGCCTTTCAGAACCTTCTCATTCCGCGCGCTATTCTAGTTGCGGACGGCGGCAGCGCGAAAGGCTTCCCAATTACGATTACGCTACTGGAGTCTTTGAATCCAAGCGAAAAGGAGAGTTCACTTCTCGCCGCAGTTCCTGCCGGCTTGCAGCCGTTTGTTGATACGCTCGGTCTGCCCTTGGAAAAAATCGGTGGCGGAGTGACTCCGCCCATTCCCATCCGTCAAGTATTAGCCACCTTTCCACAGAGCGTCCGGCAGACGCACCAAAGCCTCCAGAAATCAGTCGTGATCGAAGTCATCGTCGACGAAATCGGGAACGTCCGGGAACCCCATGTGGTTCAATCCGCTGGACCGGACCTTGATGACGCTGCATTGACAGCAGTATCCCAATATAAATTCAAGCCGGCGAAATATAAAGGCCATTCGGTCCCCGGCAAGATGGATGTATTAGTCGCATTTCACATTTATCGTTAGTTTGCGGACAATCTTCGACTTACTACGATGATTAGACAATGAAGGTGCTGTCGGGTTCGGAGTCAAATGCGACCTGCGATTGTCGATACTAGAGGGTATGCCTCTTCGATCTGGGTTTGTTTCGATATTGGGGCCGGGATTGCGGTGCGATAAAGAGTGGATAAATACATGCGGAAACGTATCCTTACTTGTACTGTTTTGTTCTGCCTGATTGTTCCCTCCGCCAAGCTGATCTCTCAGACACAGCCGGCCGCGACCGCACCTGCGGCAACTCCCACGGCTGCTCCAACTCAATCCGATCCGCAGACGCCGCAGGAATTTTTTGCGCGGGCGCGGCAGTTGAGCGATCTGGAAGCCTCGGGAATTCCATTCCATTTAAAAGCTACCTACGTCGCGTCCGGGGATGCGGAGTTCACCGGCAATGGGACGTATGAGGAATGGTGGCAATCGAAGGATCTTTGGCGAACGGAAGCGACGCTGGGCGACTACAAATATGTCGTCATCCGGAATGGCGCGACGACGAATGCTTACGCGACCGGTCCCTACTTGCCGTTGCGCTTGCGGCAGGCCATGGACGCGGTGCTCGTCCGGTTTGAAGCTGATGCAGGCACTTCGCATAAATGGAAGATCAAACACACAAATTTGAGCGGCACCGATTTTGCGGTCCTTTTCAAGCCAAATTCCTGCGAGGGGTTTGAGGTGGCGTGCTTCCAAAGCTTTTTCACGGCGGATGGGTTGTTCCGGGCTCGCTCA
>JAJXZK010000401.1 GCA_021780095.1 Acidobacteriota bacterium
TTCGCTGGTAAGGAAGGATGCGCAATTCAACCTGCAGCCCGACCTCGCGACTTCGTGGGATACACCCAATTCTCTGACGTATATCTTTCATTTACGGACCGGCGTGAAGTTCCAGAACGGCCAGATTCTAAGGGCACGCGATGTGAAGTGGACGCTCGACACGATGCGGGACCACAGCATTTTAACGGCGAAATACCAGGCTTACCGCAACATTGCCTCAATCGATGCGCCCGATTCACAGACCATAATCGTTCACATGAAGCAGCCAGATGTCGCGCTGTTGTGGAACCTTTCCGATGGCGCACTCGGAATTGTTCCCTATGGAAGTGGGCGTGATTTTCAGCAGCACCCGATCGGCACCGGCCCATTTCGTTTTGTTAGCCAGGAACTCGATAAAGACGTTGTGCTCGAACGAAATCCAATGAGTTGGCACGCTATTCCTAAAATTGCGCGGCTGCAGTTTGAAGTGGTTCCCGATGAGATGACGCGTGCCCTGGGATTGCGCAAAGGCTCTGCGGACGTCGCATCGAATGCGCTTTCGCCGGACATGATCTGGTCGATGCGGAATGACAAGAACCTGGCTGTCGCAAAGGCCCCCGGCACGGTCGTGCAATATCTCACCTTCAATTTTCACGACCCATACCTGCGAGATACACGCGTACGTCAGGCGATTGCGTATGCGGTGAATCGGCCCCTGATTGTCGCCACCCTGCTCCGTGGCGCAGCACGTCCTGCCGATAGCCTGCTACCCCCGAACCACTGGGCATACACGGGAGACGTAGCGCATTACGACTACAATCCGCAGCGAGCGGGTCAACTATTGGACGACGCCGGGTATAAACCGGGACCTGATGGCATCCGCTTTCACCTGACGATGAAGACATCCAACGATGGAGGCGCACGAGAGCTGGCCATGACATTGCAACAACAGTTGCGTGTGGTTGGAATAGCGCTCGACGTGCGCAGCTTCGAATTCGCCACATTCTATTCCGACATTTCGCACGGGTCGTTCGGTATGTACAGCTTGCGCTGGATTGGCGGCAATGAGGACCCTGATATTTTTCGGTATGCCTTCGCATCTTCGAGCGTGCCGCCACACGGGGTCAACCGAGGCGATTATTCCAATGGACAAATCGACCGATTGTTGCAGGCGGCAGCGACCGAATCCGACCAGACAAAACGTCGCATTCTGTATGTGCAGGTGCAACAGATTTTGGCGAAGGAAATGCCAACGCTACCGCTTTGGTTCCTTGATTCGGTCGTGATTTACAACCGCCGAATCCATGGCGTACAGGCTTCACCATCCGGAAATTTCTACTTTCTGGAGACAGCGACCCCTCACGCATCGAGATAGTCGCGGGGTCAAACCGGAAGAGTGCCGGGAGCGATTCGGGATGCCTTGCCAGGCGGACCGGAGAAACCCGCGAGCCGCACGGTCAACAGCATCGCGGGCACAAGAAACACAGTGGAGTTGAGCACCCACATGATGACTCCGCCGGCAACCTGATCCGAGAGTGCGGAAATATGGAACGGGTTCGGCTCCGAAACATAATATTGATAGACCGGTCGGTTGCAGAACGCAAGAAATGCGGAGAGGGCTGAGTTCACGATGTCCGCAGACAAAAGGTACACCAGGACCATCCAGCCGTTGTGACGCGCGCGGCTCGGCCACGGCTGCAGAATGACCCACCAAAAGAGCAGCGCCGTGGCGAGAAAACAAATGTGCTCAAAGTCATGCACATTTTCATTGCGAAGAGCGTAATCGTAGGCCTTGGGAAGGTGCCAGGCCAAAAACACGGTGTTAAACGCGAGCCACGCGACCACTGGTTCGGTTAGGAAATCGGCAAGGCGGCGCAGCAATGGAAGGCCGATCAGCGGACCCAGGACAGTCTTGACGAAGCCGCGCGGCAGTCCACGCAGCAGCGGTACGACTGGAGCGCCGAGTAGCACCAGCGGCGGCACGGCAGACATCAACAGGAAGTGCTGCACCATGTGCGCGCTGAGCAACGTATCCGCAAACCCGTCAATCGGCGAAGCGATAGCTATCCACAGGACCACCATGCCGCCGACAAAACACGTGAGTCGCTCGATGGTGAAATAACCCGGCCGAGTGCGTCGAATTGCACGCCATCCCCGCACATATACTGCAGACACAAGAAGGATGATGACGGTCAGCCAGAAGGGCGGCGACCACGCATCAAGAATGGCCTGAGTTGCTGTGGGCATGACATCTCCACGTGGATGCGTCCTTCAAATCCGAAACATGCGCAGCCAGTTCGGCTCGGATTGAAGAGACAAAAAACGCTCTACCGTAGCACTACTCTTTGTGTCCCTGTCGCGGCTCCGCAAGTGGAGTACCTTCCGCCAAGGGGCGAGCCAGATTGCGCGCCGGCATTTGATTGCCATTGAGGGTTTCAAGAAAGCGAACGAGCGCGGTGGTTTCCTGGGGACTTAACGCACTTCCATAAGCCGGCATATTTCCGCTGCCCTGCAGCACCTGCCGGATCAACTGGCTTTCGGTCATCTGGGTGGCGACACGATTCAGCTCTGGTCCGCGTTCCCCCCCCACACCATCCAGCGCATGGCAATTGCGACACTGCTTTTGTTGAAACACCACCGCGCCGCGC
>JAJXZK010000164.1 GCA_021780095.1 Acidobacteriota bacterium
ACGCAGACCGCGCACACGTGATTTCTTTCCGCGAACAACAATTCCAGAATGGTGCGGCGATAATGCTGCAGCCGGTCTGATTTGGTCGTGAC
The DNA here is from genome assembly GCA_021780095.1 of Acidobacteriota bacterium. Next base: position 93 of record JAJXZK010000164.1, read on the forward strand.
CTCCATGCGTTCTTCCACTTTCAGCACGCAGGCCGGAAACAATTTCGGCGAACCTTTAATCTCCACAAGGCACAGCCTGCAGGCACCCACTTCCGTGAGCCCTTCCAGATGGCACAGCGTGGGAATGAAGATATTGTTCTCCCGCGCTACATCGAGCACCGTCTGGTCTTGGCCAGCACTGACATCCATTCCATCGATGATGAGGGTTTTGACATCCACCGCGGTGCTCATGCTTCCACCTCTGCCGGTTCCGCTCTCCGCGCCGATGGCTTCGAATCATCGGCGCTGCAGGCACACACGCCTGCCGGACAGCGATGATTGTCGATGTGCTCGATATACTCGTCGCGGAAGTAGCGCAGCGTGCTCAAGACAGGATTTGGCGCGGTCTGCCCCAATCCGCAAAGGCTGGTGTTCTTCACCACATCGCACAAATCAATCAGCAGATCCAGGTCCTGATGCGTGGCTTCGCCCTTGCAAATCTTGGTCAGCAGTTCGTACATTTGGGCGGTGCCTGCGCGACATGGAATGCACTTGCCGCAGGATTCCGTCATGCAGAATTCGACAAAGAAGCGCGCCACATTCACCATGCAGGAGGTGTCGTCCATGACGATCATGCCGCCCGATCCCATCATGGATCCGGCCCCAATCAGCGCGTCATAGCTGATGTTCAGGTCGAGGTGTTCTTCCGGCAGACATCCACCGGATGGGCCCCCGGTTTGCACCGCTTTGAACTTGTATCCGTCCGGTACACCTCCGCCGATCGAGAAAATAATTTCTCGCAGCGGCATGCCCATGGGGATTTCAACCAGGCCGGTATTCGTAATCTTGCCGGTCAGCGCAAAGACCTTCGTCCCCTTGCTGCGTTCCGTGCCCATGCCTGCGAACCATTCCGCGCCATTGCGCAGAATCGGCGCAACGTTGGCAAATGTTTCGACGTTGTTAATCAAGGTGGGACAGTTCCACAGACCGGACACAGCAGGATAGGGCGGTCTCGGACGCGGTGTGCCGCGCTTGCCTTCAATCGAAGCAATCAGCGCCGTCTCTTCACCACAGACAAACGCGCCGGCACCCAGCCGAATTTCGATATCGAAGTTGAACGGCGTTCCGCAGATATTGTTGCCAAGAAAACCGTGCCGTCGTGCCTCACGCAACGAGGCCGTGAATCGGCTGACCGCCAGCGGATATTCAGCACGTACATATATGTAGCCTTTGCTCGCACCCACCGCATAGGCGGCAATCGACATTCCTTCGATGACGCGCTGCGGATCACCTTCCAGGACGCTCCGATCCATGAATGCTCCGGGATCGCCTTCGTCGCCGTTGCAGATGATATATTTCGGCGAGCCCATGGCCTTGGCCACAGTGCCCCACTTCAGGCCGGTAGGATAACCGCCGCCGCCGCGACCGCGCAGACCGCTCTTCGCAATCTGGTCGATGACGCTCTGCGGATCCATCTCCGTCAGGACTTTGAGTAGCGCTACATAGCCGCCGCGACCAATGTATTCTTCGATCTTCTCGGGATCGATCTGGCCGCAGTTCTCCAGTACCACACGACGCTGCCCTTTGAAATAGTCATCCATCTGGATGTGCAGGCGCTCGACCGGCTTATCTCCAAGGCTCTCGATTACTTGCTTCGCATCCGACTCGCGCAGATGACCGTATAGTGTTTTGGACGGCTCCAACAACGCCAGCGGACCCGATGCGCATAATCCCTGACAGCCCGTACTTCGCACGTAGCACCGTTTTTCGGAAACCTCTGCTTCCTTCGCAAGCGCATCCTTGAACCGGCCGCTATGCTGGGCCAGGCAACCGGCGCCCATGCACACGTTCACTTCGTAATCGTACTTTTCGTGCTCCAAACGCGCGCCCTCGGCGATCTGCTGCAGTTCTTCGCTAGTCATGAGCCGTCCACCCTTTGAACTGCTCGAGGATCTGCGTCATTTGGATCTGCCCTGCTTGTTCGCCATCCATCAATGCGACTGGGGCAAGGCTGCAAGCGCCCACGCAGCGCACCGTCATCAGAGAGATATTGCCATCCGGTGTCGTCTCACCAACTTTGATGTGCAGATGGCTTTCGGTCTGCGCCAGCACTTTAGCCGCGCCTTTGATGTAGCAGGCCGTTCCGGTGCAGATGGTGCAGGTGTGGCGTCCCGGGGGCTTCATGCTGAAGTAGTGGTAGAACGTGACCACCCCGTAGGCCTGGCTCAAAGGAATCCGCAGCGACTGGGCAACAAATCGGATGGAATCTTTGTCGAGAAATCCAAAGGAGGACTGAACAGTATGCAGCGTCTCAATCAGGGCATTGCGTGAATAGCCATGGCGGCGCATCGTTCCGGCCACGATTCGCCAGCGCTTATCTTCTGACGGCAGCGCCGGTACTTGATAGACAGGCATGGCCCCTCCTGCTGTACTTCCCCGGTTGACTTGCGCGTGGGCTACTGGCCCTGTCACTCTGCGGGAACCATTTCGCGCTGCGACAGATTGAATGCAAATGCCCTTCAGGGTCTTTGCTTATTATTTACAGGAGAAACGGCCGCGGGTATGTGAGCGACGTCACAGTTTGGAAAAGTGAGTTGCGAGCGAGCCGCGAGACAACGCGTCATCAGCGGCGTAAACTGTGCCGCTTGCACTCTGTGAGCTGCTACTACTTCGTAGCGGGTGGGTATGAGGGTGGCGCGTCGCCAGCCTCGTGATTCGACGTAGCCGACAAGGTGAACTCGAGGGTATTCGCCTTTGACAACTGGTCCCAGTCAATCCACCAGTTGTGAATCGGGGAGCCGTCGAGAGAAATCTCCTTGACGTATTTCTTCTCCGGCGCGCCGGCAGCGACAATTTCCAGCGGATGATCGCCCAGCAGCAGCTTCACTCTAGGAAAGACGGGGCTGTTCGTCGTCACGCCGCCTACACCGGGAATTTCCGGATAGAAGCCAAGGTCGGCAAACACCACCCAGGATGAAGTTGCGCCCAGATCGTCATTGCCCGGCTCTCCGCCCGGAGTGTCCGTGAACAGGTCACCGAGCGTTTTGCGAACCACTTCCTGCGTGCGCCACGGGTATCCGGCCCAGTTGTAAATCCATGCATCTCCAAAGCTGGGTTCGTTTCCAATGAAAAAATACGGCTCATCGAGATGATCGAACGCGCCATATTTGCTGAAATAGCTGTCCAGTCGCTCTTTCGCCGTTTCGGGTCCACCGATGACCGCAATCACAGACTTCAGATCGTATGGAATCATCCAGGTGTACTGAGCGGAGTTGCCTTCGATAAATCCCCTGCTCTTGCCCGGCGTAAAGTCAGGCAGAAACCTTCCCTTTGCGTCGCGGGCGCGAATGTACTTCGTGTCCGGGTCAAAGATGCTACGCCAGTATGCGGAACGCTTCAGAAACTCCTGCTCTGTTTTGGTATCGCTCATCGCCTTGGCAAACTCCGCAATCGCAAAGTCAGCATTCGTATCTTCCAGCGTTACCGAAGCTGCCCCGCGAATCTCGCTCGACTCGGGAATGTATCCCTTGCTCATGTAATCGGCCAATCCAGGACGTTCCGGATACAGGCGCACGTGCGCTTTCGGATCGGTCGCGCCATGCAGCATGGCTGTCATAGCCGCCTTGGTATCGAAGTCGTGTCCGCCGAAAGCATAGATGCTGGCGAGAATCGGATCCGACGGGTCGCCGGCCATCACGCCGCTCTCATCATTGGCGACGGGCCAGATCGGCAGGCCTCCGCCCTGTTGCGCGTCCACCACCAAAGACTCCGCAAGGTCGCTGCCAACCTTCGGCAGCAGCATCGTGATCATCTGGACCTGGCTGCGATAAATATCCCAACCGGAATAGTTCGCGTACTGTACTCGTCCTCGAGCGGTATGTACTTTGCCGTCAAATCCCATGTACTCGCCATTGACGTCGCTACTCACGGAGGGATGAAGCATCGCGTGATAGAGTGCGGTATAAAAAACGGTACGATCCGCCGCTGAGCCACCACTCACCTGGGCATGGCTCAGTACTGCATTCCAGGCATGGCCCGCATCCTGCCGTACCTTCTCCAGATCCCATTCGGGAATCTCGCGATCCAGGTTCAATTCAGCATTCGCAATACTGACGTAGGAGATGCCGACCTTCAGATGGACCGTCGTCGTGTTCGGATTGAAGCTGAGATATGCGCCGGTTCGTGGCCCGCTGCTGGAGGTACCTCCAGCGCTCACATGCATCTCGTTGAACGTTCCCGCAGCAGTCGGATCGCTATCCGTTTGTAACGCAAAATAGACTTTGTACCGGTTCTCCGTGCCGCAGAATCCTCCGCTCGAAACCCATCCCGTCACCTTGGATCCGGTCACATCGATGTGCGCGTTGTCGACCTTTGTCAGGTTCCGGCTCAGGTCGATCAGCACCGTATGGTTGCTGCTCCCCGATGGATAGCTAAACTGTGCGATGCCGGAGTGGACTGCTGCCGCAATCTCGACGCCGATTCCGGAATCCAGTTGGACCGAGTAATAGCCCGGCTGCGCCACTTCCTGCTGATGGCTGTAGCCGGCACGATACGGTGTCGACAGCACCGGTGGCGGATAATCTGGCGTTCCCACGATGGGAAGGATCGGAACATCCCCGTAGACACCGCAGCCTGGGCCGCTTAGGTGCGTAAGGCTAAATCCGCGCGTAACGGGTTCCCCATAGTCGTAGAACTGGCCGCTCACCGGGTCCGGACTCCAATAGAGCATGCCAAACGGGACAGTCGCTCCCGGCACAGTATTTCCATGGTCACTCTGGGAACTGATTCCCGTGCCGATCATCGGATTTACCTGGGAGGCCGGGGTTTGGGATTGTTGAGCAAAGGTCAAGGTAGAAAGTAAGAAGCACGCAACCCAGGGAAGTTTCATTTGGACCTCATCCAAGAAGAGAGTTCATCGCGCATCGACCAGTGTTGCACAATTCCCCGCCGTATGTCGGTGATGGCAGTTGGGCACGACCATGCGGTGCGGTTGCTCTCTAGCCCATGGCGACACAAACCGCTGCGATGTCGCCAATGCATTCTCCCAACGCCGCCGGCACAACCCTGCAGGCCTGAGCCGATGCAGGCAGCGATTCCCTCTTCATGGCGGCCCGCGCGGGCTCTAGTAGGCTCTCCCCCATCCGCATGGCAATTCCACCAATCACAATCAATTCCGGATTCAGCAGGTCTACGAGTATGGCCAGCGCTTCTCCCAATCGAGTTCCCGTGCTGCAAACAATCTCCCGGGCCAGTCCATCCCCTTGCCGCGCAGCATCGGCCACATCCTTCGCGGTCAGGATTCTGTTCGTCGCCAGCTGAGCAACCAGAGACGTTACCTCGCCTTTCTTCATCGCTGCCGAAACCCGATCGGAGGCAGCCCGCGCCATTCCGCCGCCGCTTGCCCATCCCTCCACCGATCCAGCTTTGTTGTAGCCAACGGGTCCCGCGGGAGTGAGGCGCACGTGGCCGATCTCGCCCGCCATATCCGATGCGCCGTGATACAGCCGTCCACCGATAATGATGCCCGCACCCAATCCGGTTCCCATGGTGAGGAAAATCATATTTTGCACGCCCTGTCCCGCTCCAAATCGATGCTCGGCGACCCCTCCGGCATTGGCATCATTCTCCAAACGGCACTCGACCTCGAACTCCTCCTTCAGGAGATCGACAATCGGAACTTCATTCCAGGTAGGCAAATTTGGAGGAGCTTGAATCACACCTCGTTTTCGGTCGAGGGGACCGCCGCAACTGATTCCGATCGCTTCGATTTGTTCGGTGAGAAGCTTATGCGTCTGGATGAGTTGATGAATCGCCCGACGAATCAATTTCAGCGCGTGGTCTGGCCCGCGTTCCGGTAACGTCGGGAATGCGATTCGCTGCACGATGACAGGAGGTTCGGTGCAAAGGACGACGGCAGTCTTGGTGCCTCCGATGTCCACGCCAATCCATAGTCCACTCGCCAGCTTGACGGAACTCTTTTCTTCGCTCATAGAGAACTTTCGCTTTCGAATCGATCCGAACGCGTGCGCAAAAAGCTCCACGGAATGGTCGTCGTTGCCGACCATTCCAAAATCTCTCACCCGCTTCATCCGCGCTCAGCAGCGCCGAAAGCGATGCCATGCGGGGCTGCCCTTTTCACCCTCGAGACTGCAATTGATCTTCCACCATCTCGCAAATCGTATGAAATAAGAATTGATGGCCTTCCTGTATCCTCGCCGTAACTCCGCTGGTGACAAGCAGTTCGATATCGGCAAGTCCGGCGCATGTACCGCCATCTCTGCCGAGAAACGCAATCGTCTTGATTTTTAGATCCCTGGCGACCACCAGGGCCCGGCGGACATTGGGGCTTCGGCCGCTGGTGGTAAATGCAATCAAGATGTCGCCTGGCTTTCCGAACGCTTCCACCTGTCGCGAAAAGATCTCGCTAAATTCGTAATCATTCCCGATTGCCGTCAGATCGCCGCCCTGAGCCGCCAGCGAAATTGCCGGATAGGGACGCCGATCCTGATTGAAGCGGCAAACAAATTCCGTCGTCAGATGCGACGCGTCTGCAGCGCTGCCTCCATTGCCGCACGCCATCAGTTTGTTTCCAGAAAGTAGCGCATCGGCGATGGCGCCAGCCGCTCCGACGATCTTCGTCTCCAGAGACGCAACTTGTTCTAGCGTCGCCTTCGCATCCCGCAGGTTTGTTGCGATCACATGGTTCATCGGTGTTTCCTCACTTTCCCTGTCGCGATGTCTTCGGTCTTCGTCGACTCATGCGTCTGTAAGTAGCTCGTCACATAATCGGCGACAGCCGTCTCAAGAGATGTGAATGGCGCTGCATACCCGGCCTGTCGCATTTTCTCCATCGGGGCCTGGGTAAAGTATTGATATTTTCCTTGCAGAATCTCAGGCATCTCGATGAAGTCAATTTGCGGCGGCGTCTTCATCGCGGCAAACACCGCCATCGCCAGACCCTTCCAGCTTCTCGCCTGTCCTGTCCCACAATTGAATAGTCCGCCGCAGTCACGGCGCTCCAGAAAGTGCAATGTCATAGTGACCGCATCTCTGACGTAAATGAAGTCGCGCTTCTGCTCGCCGTCGGCATAATCCGGTCGATAGGACCTGAATAACTCGATCTTTCCAGCTTTTTGAATCTGCTCGTAAGACTTCGCGACCATGGAACGCATATCGCCCTTATGGTCTTCGTACGGACCAAAGACATTAAAGTATTTCAAGCCGACGATTCGATCAAATAGTTCGTGCTTGCGCGCCCACATATCGAACATGTGCTTGGAATATCCATACATGTTCAGCGGTCGCAACGCTGGAAGCCCAGTCACATCATCGCTGTAGCCGTGGCTGCCATCGCCATAGGTCGCCGCGCTCGACGCATAGATGAAACGAGTCTTTTCCCGCAGGCAATAGTCACACAGCGCCCGCGTGTAATGGTAGTTATTCTGCAGCAGGAAATCCGCATTTTGCTCCGTGGTCGAACTGCAAGCCCCCAGATGAATCAGAGCCTCCGACTCGGCGATTCTCCCCTTCTCCACGCGGGATAAAAATTCGTCCGAACCGACAATGTCTTCGTATTCCAGGCCGACCAAATTGCGCCATTTCTCGTCGTGTCCCAGGTTGTCGACCAGCAGAAGATTGTCGTACCCGCGGGCGTTCAATTCCGCCACTACGTTGCGGCCGATAAATCCCGCTGCGCCGGTCACTACGATCGGTTTCTTCATGCCGTCTTATCCTTTGTGTGGACCTGCAAAATCCGCTGGATCGTGCTTGTCGTCGAGCGCCCTTCCACCATATCCGCCAGCACGACGGTTCCACCGTGGGCTTCCACTACCTCGCGACCACTGACATAATGGGCCCAGTCGCTTCCCTTCACCAGTACCTGCGGCAGGATCTTCGCGATGATGTCCTTGGGCTCTTTATCTCCAAACAGCACGACAAAATCCACGGCTCGCAACGATCCCAGGACGAAGGCACGGTCCTGTTCGGAATTAATCGGTCGATCGTCGCCCTTGTTGGCTCGAACCGATGCATCTGTATTCAAACCAACCACCAAAGCATCACCCTGGTTCCGAGCAAAGGTCAGATACGTCACATGTCCGCGATGCAGGATGTCAAAGCAGCCATTCGTAAACACCAGCTTTTTCCCCTGCGCAACCAACTTATCCCGCTCGGCCCGAATATCCTCAACGGTCATCACCTTCGGGTTGTCTATTTGCATTTTGCTCCTTTGCACGCTGGCTCATCTAATTCTCGGCGGCGCTACGCTAACTGCATCACCTTTAATATTGCCGGGAGTTGGCTGAAATCCGGCACAATCAGGTTGGCTCCAGCCTTGATCAGCCGCGAACGTTTCACGATGTTCCATCCAAACCTGCGGACCTCGTCGCTGGCAACGCCAATCGACAGCCCCCCACTTTTTCGCGTCTCTCTCATTTCCACAGGGCCATCCCCGAAGGTCGCAAACTGGCGCCCCGGAAGATCGTTTTCGAGAATGATCCGGTCTACTACCAACTTCTTCGCCTCAACAGTAATATCCCCGACCGCGCCGAAGATTCTCCCTTCAAACAGGTCCGCATATCCCATCGCCTGCGCTTCCGCCACGACATCCGCCTGATCGGTCCCGCTGGCCAGATACAGTCTGATTCCGCGACGGTGCAGTTCCTGCAACAACGCCATGGCATTCTTGATCTGAAAATCTTCCGGCGAAAGCACACCGGCTTTCAATTTCGAGATGCGCGTTTCTATCACCTTCAGCAGTTGAACATTGAAAATGTGCTTGTACCCATGTTCATCAAGAATTTCATCCTCAGGTACAAAACCTGACTGCCGCACCAAGTCCACCAGCCCTTTCATCTGCACCAGCGTCTGGATGCCTGTAGTGCGATCGATGAAGGCGCGAACCTCTGCCGCGACCCTGCTGACGCGGGCAGGATCAAAGTCTTCATATCCCGGCCCCAGAATCGCTTGCACCATCATCGGCTCCATGATTTTCTCCCATCCTTCCCGCAGCGTGGAGAGCGTGCCATCGTGGTCAAAGATGCAGTGCTGAATCTGAAGATCGGTGAGCGGACCCCCAATCGCTTCGATCTCAGTGCCTTCAACAAAGCGCGCTCGATGGGGTGCGTCCGCCAGTTCCGGCTCAAAAATATAATCCGGCTCAGGGCCGGCCGCGAGAAGTTCTGATTGCAACGCAGTGCCGGTGGTCCGAAGTTTTCTCACCGCAATTGAAGCTGCCAGGTTTGCAAGCTTCGCAGCCGTCCAAGGATCTTGACCGCTGCCAAGAGCGGCCGCCAACGCGGCCACAACAGTGTCGCCTGCTCCTACTGGATCCGTCTTCTCCAGAACCTGAATCCCGGGGATCTCATGCACGGTCTTGTCGTCCGCGACCAGAACGCCCTGCTCTCCGCGGGTCAGGAAGGTCGGCTGCCCCGTTCGCTGCGTGATGCGCCAGGCGAAGCTCTTTGCCCTCTCGGTTGCAACACAACCATCGATCGGCTCCTGCAGAAAACGGGCCGCTTCTGCAACATTCAATTTCAGCACGGCACCGCGGTACAGGTCCGGGCGATGACGTGCGTCCACCAGGAAAAGCGTTTTCGGATACCGGGCGATCACTTGATTGATGCGTTCAATCAAAGAAAGAGTGTTTACCCCGCGTGAAATCTGCTGGTTCAAAACAACGACATCGTTTTCGCCCGCAGCTTTATCGAGGGCAGCGATCAATGCATCCGTTGTCCTCTTCGACAGCACGTTGAAGGCGCCAAAATCAACCCGGTTCTCTTCCTGGTCGCCAATCCAAGGTTTGGCATACACCATCGTTTGCCAATGCAGGTCTTCTACCATGTGATCGCGAATGACCGGGCCGCATGCTCGCAGCAGGCGCAATAACTCAGCGCCAAACAGATCTTTACCCACTACCCCGATCGCCTGCACGTGTCCGACGCCGAGGGCCACCAGGTTGGCAACAACATTGCCGGCGCCACCAAGCGAGTAGTTCTGAGTGCGTACTCGTCGTACCGGCAATCCGGTCTCGAGAGAAAGCTCGGGCTCGGCCGAGTCCAGTTGCCAATACGCATCCAGGCAAAAATCCCCCAACACTGCGGCACGAAGACGCGGCAGTGGAGCGAGTGCCAACTCAAGC
>JAJXZK010000203.1 GCA_021780095.1 Acidobacteriota bacterium
CGCCAGATAGTCTGGCCAGCGATGATTTTCATTCTCCGTCGCGTACGCGCCATCTGTGATGGAATCTCCAAATGCGATCACGGCCGAATCTCCCGGCGCATCCACGTCGACTCCGGACACTACATACCAAGGCTTGCTCTCCCAGGATTTGCCGCCCAGGTCCGCCGCGCCCACTTGATTGCCGTTCGCTCGATAAGAAATCTGGTTCGAATCCGGGTGCGCCGTGCTCCCCATGGTGTGATCGGGAAAATACAGGCTGACAGCAAGGTCGGTCAGCGCTGGAACGTTCAGTGCTACCGGATCGCTGACCACTTCCGCTCCCGGAGGAATGACGACCGTGTCGCTCCCGTTAAACGTCAATGGATGGTCCGTACCAGCTTGAATGCCACTTTGATTCGAAGTTCCATCGGGATTGGCGCCGAAGCTTGCGCTCGCGCTGAGTGCGATGTGTGCCGCGCCAATGTGCAATGGCTCTGTGCCGAAGCGGTTTGACAGCCACACACGCGTACGCTGGCCGCCAACACTGGTGTGAACGATTTCTCGCAATGTCTGGCCGGTGAAATCTGGCGCGCCTCCAGGATCGGTTGCTACCATCGCCGCACCCCAGGTCGCCACCCAGGGCGAGTGGGCACTTCTCGCAGATGCTGCGTAGCTGTTGGGAGCAACAAGAGTGAAACTTGCGATCGCCAACGCTGCAAAACCGGCAGCCAGCTTGTGCGAGACGCCGCGAACGCGCCTCTCGAGACTCAACGAAGATGGAAAAATGTGCATGCCTTCTCCTCAAATATCTGTCAGAGAAAATGTATCAGTAACGATGCCAGATGGGCGAACTTAGCGGGCTTCCTTCCCATTGCGGTCGCGCCACGCAAAAAAGCATTCCTATAGGGCGAGATGTTTCTTTACGCAAAAATTGCTCTCACCACCGAAGGGGACGGAAGGAATTAAGGCATTTTCACAGTTGTCATAGAGGGTAAGGTCTTCATTCTGAGCCCTTCGGCTGCGCTCGGGGTAAACTCCGCGAAGAATCCTGGCATTGGCTTTCCTCGAAATTGCAGAGATCCTTCGCTACGTTCAGGATGACGCATTGTATGGACAATGAACTCTAAACCAGTTGGAAAACTGCGATATGACAGAGAGAGACGGCTGGCGGAAGGCCTCGCCAGCCGCGTCTCCTCTGGTTGGATTGATTCGCTGCATTGCGCTTGCATTGGCGCAAGCCGCGATTATCGATGTCTCTGCCGATAGATCTGCCGACTTGCATTGTTCTGCCGCCGGTTGATGTTTTGCCGTTGTCGCCATGTAAGCCTGCCCCCGTTCGCGCGGCGGTCCGCCACGACGGAGCGGTGGATGTTCTGCTGACGATTCAAGTCCCTTGCAGCTTGTCGGGAATTGAGTTGTCCGGTCCGAAGTCCTTGAGCGATCCTTCCCTGCTGGTTATAGCTCCGCCCATTGACTGTATCTTTGGCCATCACCTCTGGCCGACCATGATTGGCTGCGTAGAACTGACCCCTGTCCTGGCTGGCCGCTTGCATGTGCGCCGTCTGGCTTGGTGTCGCCTGAAAATGCTGCTCGCGGCTGGCCTGCATTTCTTCGCGCGTCGGGACCGCGCGAATGCCGCCTTCGCCGCCGTTGTAGCTGACACGATTGTTGACCACCGTGTTGTTGATCACGGTCCTGTTGTAGGTGTTGTGAATCACGGTCGTATTCACATTCATCACAGAGCGGTTGTAAAAGAAGTTTCCGCCACGCCAGTAGCCGCCGCCGAAACCGATGCCGCCGTAACCAAAACCATAGTTGACACCGCCGTAGAAGCCGACATGAGGACCCCAGTATCCAGCGTGCCACGCATACAGCCCTCCGCCCCATCCCCAGTATCCCGGCGTCCACAGCAGGCCGACTCGAGGTGGATGCACCCAGACGCCGGGGACCCAATAATAACCTGCCGCCCCGTAACCCCAGTATCCCGGCGTCCACAAATACCCGGGTCCCGGGCACACAGGCTGCGTATAAACCGGTAGAGCGGGCGGCGCGATCGCCACAGAAACAAACACCCCGGCAAACACTGAGACTGGCATCGCAGTGATTAGCAGTCCAAGCAATATTTTTCGTAAGGAACCAAAAGAGGGCATGACTGTTTTTCTCCTGTCGTCGTCGATTCCGTCTCCGGAAGAACGCTTTTCCAGACCGCAATCCTACCGATGTCTGGCGTTGTTCGAGTATGGACACATCCCACACGGGATTGTTGCGCAAAAGATTGAGCGGCGCACAGGAAGAGTAACTCCGGAGGACCTCCCGCAAGGGAAAGGAACGGGTTAGTATTCGCGTTGATAGGTGCGGGTGATGCGGTCGTGCCAGCAGAGATTGTCTTCGTCGACAAAGCACCACAGGAATCCAATTCCCAGCGGCAGAAGCGACACCCACCATGCAGCCAGGCGGCGTTGCAGCGCGGGTCGGGTCGGGTTTTGATCGTCGAAGGTGCATAGCGCAATATGTGCGTACAGCATTCCGGCCGTGGCGCCGCTTAGAGAGAAGAAAAGCATCTGATACAGCACCCACAGCGCGACATAGACAACGCCGGCCAGTGCAGCGGCAGTCAGTCCGGTGGGCAGGTGTGGGGTGG
>JAJXZK010000433.1 GCA_021780095.1 Acidobacteriota bacterium
CATCACGGCCCCTACCGATGAGCCTCATTCTTATGGCCGCGTTGGTGGTTCATTTACCTCTGATGCTCATAAGATTGCCGCTGAACTCATACGATGCGAATTTCCATATCTTTTTCGCCTCGCACTACCTCCACCACTGGTTCAACCCCTGGAACACCAAGTGGTACGCGGGATTTTCTCAGACGACATACCCGCCGCTGCCACAGCAGTGGGTGGCGATCATTTCTCATATTACGGGTTTGGATATGGCCTACATGGCGGTTCAGTTGGCTGCCATCTTGCTGCTTGTCGTAGGCATTTATCGCTTTTCGCTGCTGTGGGTCAGTCCTAGGGCCGCCTCCTTTGCAGCCCTGGCCACCGTTTTTCTGGGTTCGGAAAGTTTTTTGGTCTACTCTGCCGGGCAATTGGCCACGACATCCGCTGCGCCGATTTACCTGAATGCGCTGCCCTACTTATTCGATTGGGTCCGGCGCGGCAGTTGGCGATCTTTCCTTAAAGCCAGCGTACTGTTTACCGCAGCCGCAGCGGCCCACCATGCCACCCTCTTGTTCGGGTCATTTTTCTTTGCGATACCGGTGCTGGCGTTGGTGCTGCTCGACCGTCAACGTGGGCCAAAGACTACCGCGCCGGCCTTTATCTTTCGCACAGTGACAATCGTGTTGCTTGTAGGCGCCGCGATCACCGTCATGCTGCTTCCGTTCTGGATCGCATTGATCCATTACCCAGTCACGCAGGCTCCGATCCCGCATCCAAGCCGAGCGAACTATATCCTTAGCCCGATATTCGGCTTCAATTATTTCCTGGCGCCGTATGGAGCCATGATCCTGGCGCTCCCCTTTATTGTACTTCGCGGTTCCGCGATTGTTCGTCTTCGTCCGTTGCTCTTTGGTTTTTGGGTTGCCTTTTTGATCGGACTCGGCGGGACTACTCCCGTGGGACACCTGCTGCTGGGGCGCGCTTTTGAAGTTTTGACCATGGAGCGGTTCACTTATTGGGCGACGTTGCTTGCGCTTCCCATCGTCGGCCTGCTGGTTTCAGAACTGATTGGCCGATTCCAGATGCGCGCCATCATTCCGCTATCCATCGCGGCTGCCATTACCTGTGGATTTGCGGTTGCATGGGTGACGATCCGACCCGCAGAAGGTGCAAGCATCAAGGTAGACTCAGTGGCGGATTGGCTCAATCGCGACCAGCACGACCAGTACCGATACGTCACGTTGGGGTTTGGCGATAAGATTTCCCGGCTTGCGGTCCTTACCGACGCCGGCAGCGTCGACGGGGAGTGGAACTCCGGTCGCAGGTTGCCGGAGTTGACCAGTAACGGGGCCGGATCTCTCAGTAGCTCAAAATACTTTGGGAAGGCCGGACTGGACGCGTTGCGGGCCATGCTGCGACACGCCGATACATACGGCCTGAAGTGGGTTATCGTTCGCGACCCATATTATGATCCGCTATTGAAGTTCGCTGGCTGGCGACCGGTAGATTACCTGGAAAACCACACCATCACGATATGGGGAAAAGACGGTGTGCCGCCCGCAGTACCTTTGAACGCGCCGCAGATGCCGCCTCACTGGCAAGGCATCCTGTGGGGCACACTTCCATTCGGCAGCAGCATTCTCGCTATCCTCGTTGTCCTGATTCCAGGGCGGAAATACGCGGAAGCTGATGCTGCCTTTGCTGGCCAGAGAGATCTCGAATCCGGGAGGCTCGTCTCGTGAATACAGGACGTGTACTCGCCGCCTCCATTGCCGTGTCGACCGCGATTTTTATCGCCATCGGAACCCTCCATCCTGGCAAAAGTGCGCTCGAATATTCCGGAGGAAAAAATCTGCTGCGGGCCTCTTCCACGCCGCAGGCCGCCGTGGAAAATCTCGGGGATGAAATACGTCTTCGATCCTGGAAGGCTGCATACTCCAGTCTCGCCAACAAGGCCGAGTTCACCCAGGCGGATTTTGTGCACGATTTGACGGGCTACTACCTTAGCCTGCGCACGTACGCAACTCTCGAGAGTTTTCAAGTGCGACCGCTGCATGCCTCCAGCGATCAGGCGGAGGTGCGACTCAGGATGCAATGGTCTTCTGTTGTTGGACCCTTCACCACAACCCGCGACCTGCATGTCGTCAGGAGCGGAGACCGCTGGAATGTTGATTGGCCACTTGTGAAGAAGACGGTTGTGCCGCCCCAGGTAATTCCCGAAACCTATCTCCGCTGGGATGTAATCTATCGCGGTGCGGGAGATGATTGGGGAGTGCAGGACGTGGAAGCGCCCCATGTGCGCATCGTCGATATGCACCCAGTACAACGGGCGGAGGGCGTGGTCGTACTCGGCGAGCTATTGAATGAAGATGTTGTGCCTGCGTATGTTTCGGTTCGGGCCACCTTGTTGTCAAAGAGCGGCTCCACAATCGCGACTGAAGGCAGCTTCGACAGGATCTCTCACATCCTTTTGCCGAAACAAGTGACGCCATTCTTCATCAATTTTCCTGACGCGACACTGGCGGATGTCGGCAGTATCCGCATGGAACCTTCGTCGAGCCTGGTCAGCGCTTCCGCGGGCCCTGTCATAGCAATTGAAAATGAGAGATTAAATCCGGCGCCCGGAGCCACTGTTACGGGGCAGCTTGTCAATCAAGGTGGTCGGGTCGTGAATATCGCGCATATTTTGGAGACTCTCTACGACAAGACGGGCCAGGTTGTCTGGGTGGCCGATCAGTATACCGATCACGCTCTCCTGCCGCAGACGCCTATCCCATTCGCTATTCACATTCCCGAGGATCTCGCCAGGAAGATCAGCAGCGAACGCACCATCACTGAGACCTACCGCGTTGGAGGTGTCAATTGAAGTTCAGGCTCGCATGCCTGATCAGTGGCATGCTGCTCGCCGCGCCACCCCTTGCCAGGGCGCAGGAGGTCCGGATGAGATTGCCCACGAGCGTCGAAGCGGGCAGCGCCTTTTCGATTCAAAGCACTGGTAGCGGCAAGGCTGCTTTGTATATTGTCGGACCCAACCAGGTCCTCAGGCGTCACGTGCAGCTGGGCGAGACAGCTTCCTTTCCGACGGGCTCCTTATACAACGCCGGCCATTACCTGGCCATTCTGGTGGCAGGCTCCTCGACGGACAACGGATGGTTCGATGTTGCGCCTGCCAGCAAGCCGGCGAACCTGAGTTTTCTGGCAAAGCCTTCGCGGCTATCGGTCGGCTTGCATAACGGCATCAGTGGAACCTTATATATTTTCGATGTCTATCACAACCTCATCACCAAGTCCACCCCGGTCTCCTTCAAGTTGTCGATCCCATCGGGCGCTGTGCAGCAGAGCACCGTTATTTCGAGTCAAGGCGAGGCCACGACTGAAATGGACTCGGGCACAAAAGAGGGTTTCGCCAAGTTTGAGGCCCAGGTCGATGGTGTTTCCAGCACACGCGTCGTAGAACAGGTTCCCGGCAACCCATGCGGCTTGAAGATGAGTGCTCAGCCCGCTGGCAATCGGATCCATTTACAAACCAATCCAGTACGAGATTGCAGCGGAAACGCCGTGCCCGACGGCACCATCGTCACTTTCACCGAGAGCTACAACGGCACACAATCCACGGCTGACGTGCCTGTGAAACAAGGAATCGCGCAGGTGGAACTGCCGGCCCACCCCGGGGCAACCATTACGGTCGCCAGCGGAGTGGTCCTGGGAAATGAAATTCATTGGCAAAAGTGATGACGATAAAAACCACGCTGGCTCTACTCTCGATCGCGGCCATGCCAGGCGCCCTTTTCGCAGCCCAGCCGGTGGTCCACGTGACGCCGCCGAATCTGCATGGACCGCGGCAGCTACAGGACCAGACCGCAACCGCGGTGGTTCGCGATTATCTCGAATCCTGGCAAAGCCTGGAAGCTGCACTGCGGCAGAATCGACCTGACCTGCTTGATCGGGACTTCGTGGGGACCGCCAAAGATAAATTGACGGACACCATCCACCAGCAGGCCGCACTGGGCCTCCAAACCCGCTATCAGGATCGAGTCCATAACATTCAAATTGTTTTCTATTCTCCCGATGGACTTTCTGTTCAATTGGTGGATAATGTCGGATATGATCAAAGAGTCGTCGACCATCAAAAAGTTCTGACGACCCAGCACGCTCACGCCCGCTATACCGTCGTAATGACCCCCGCCGAAACGCGGTGGAGAGTGCGGATCTTTCAGTCTGGATCGGAATGAAACGCTGTTTTTGTACTTGAGACGATGATGCCCTTCCCCCGGGGCTACAAAGTGGGTCACGGACCCGTCGCACAGAAAAAATACATTGATAAAACGAATCGGCGATTGTTGGCATCCTATTTGGCAACGTGAATACCGAATGAATTCCCCATTCTGACGGCAAAACCAGTTTGGCTGGTTCTTTCAGGAAAAATTGGCGAATGTAGCAAGCCCGTTCTAGAGTCCGGCCAATGCAGGATGCGCTAAATTAGCGCCGGAGAGACGAGCAGGTATTTTTATTTTCGAGAGAAGGGTTGGGGGGCAGCATGATTTCTGTAGTCATACCGATCTATAACGAACAAGAATTAGTTTGTCAGTTGCATGAGGCTGTGGCGGCCTCGATGTGCCAGGTTGGAGAAGACTGGGAAGTTGTGTACGTCAACGATGGTTCCAAGGATGCGTCCTTGGAACTGCTCCGGGAGCTGCAGAGCGTCGATCGCCACGTGGTCGTGGTCGACCTTTCACGCAACTGGGGACACATGGGCGCCATCTCAGCCGGCCTCCGGACCGCGCGCGGGCAAGCAGTCATCTTGATGGATGGAGACATGCAAGACCCCCCAGAAGTTCTCCCTCAGCTTGTCGATGCGTGGCGCCGCGGTGCCCAGGTTGTGGTCGCTGTCAGAAGGAGCCGCCAGGAACGGCGCAAGATTCTCGCCGCGCTATTCCCACTTTTTTATCGCGTATTGGCTGCGCTCTCGGACTATCCCATTCCGCTCAACGCCGGTATCTTTGGCTTGATGGATCGTCAGGCTGTCGACTCCATTAATGCGCTGAGTGAAGGCAATCGATACCTGCCCGGCTTGCGCGCTTGGGTTGGTTACAAAAATGCTGTCGTTTACTACGATCGCAATGACCGCTTAGCCGGCGACGGCAAACTCTCGTTCGTGAGCCGCATCAAGTACGCGATGGATGCGATCACCAGTTTCAGCTACAAGCCGCTTCGGCTGTGTTTCGCACTATCCAGTCTTTCCGCGTTTATCGTTGCCATTCTTGCGCTTGGAGCTCTGCTTGCGAAGAGCCCGATCGACACTGTGGGGCTCTCTGTGACAGCCGCAATCTTCATGGTTGGGGGCATGTTGCTGCTGTGCCTCGGCGTACTTGGCGAGTATTTGGGACGCGTGTACGACGAGGTGCGAGGACGGCCTCTCTCCCTCATCAATAAGGTCTACCAGTCACCCGCAATGATGGATTCTCAAGGCCGTATTGAGTATCAGAATGGCGATGTCTCGATCGACTACTCGGACACGGAGCCAGTCATTGCATTCAAAATGCGAGCTGGATGACACGACCGGGAATTTGCGGCGTGCGGCGCTTCGATGAACTTCAACCGGCGGGTGTTGTGGATTGACGATCCTGAAGAAAAAGAAAGCCAATGGAAAATGGTCGCCAGCATTATGCGGGCGACCATTTCTTTTGACAATGCGTCGATTGAAATCTATTTCAGCCGCTATACCTATGCGCTAATGTTTCTCAGCCGTACTCGGTGATTTAACCTTTTGGTCCGCGGCGGGCGGTGACTGCGATCCGTTTCCGCATGTTGGAATGCCCGGTTCAATCGCCGAACCCTCTTCGTAATCGTTCCAGGTTTCCAGCATCAGAAAGGGGATCGGTTGATCGGCAGGAAAGTATTTCCGCCAGAGGGTGGAGGTGTCTTGGTACGTCTGGCCGCAGCGCGCAGACATGTGCCGATTCAGGCTCCATGAGGCTTTACCATCGTTGAACTGGGACCATGCGCCCCCGACAATAATTTTGTCCGCAAATTTCGAGCCCATAGTTTCATAGAAATTCGCGAGATATTGCTCACCCCAATGGCTGCCATCCGCCGCCCAACCCTGTGGTCCCGGATTGATCCAGGCATAGAACCCGTCAAATGCGTCCGCATCCTTGCCGGGTGGATTGAGCCCAATCAGCAGCGGCGCAGGTTTCCATTTATTGATGACCGCTCGCACCTTGTCCCAATTGGTGTGCCGCCCCTTGGGCCAGATAAAGATTACCGGACGACCTTGATATGTCAGGTAGGCCCCATGTCCCGGTGATTTGGGAGAAAGATAGGTGTCGTGGAACATAGTGAAATCCGCGATCGCCTCGTCGGTCGCACCATCTTCCTGGTCGCTCTCGTCATACATCATTGCAACGTGGAAGTGTTCTTTCGCGGCCGCCGTCTGCATCAACGAATAACTTTGATCGATAAAAGGTTCCCGGTCTCCATACCAATCCACCACAAAGGCTGAAATCCCCATAGCTTTCGCCTGATGGATCTGACGGCGAATCACCGCCGGATCGTGCGAGGAGTAGCCAGGGTTGATGTGCTTGGAGAATCCGAACCAGGCTTCGTACAGGGCCAGAATTTCGGGCGATGTGCCCGTCGCCTTGTACTTCAGCTGCACCGGTTGGGGAGTCCCACGCCTGGAGCATCCGCCGGCAAGAAAAAGAAGCAAGAAGAATGCAGTGCCTAAACGACTTAACATAAGGAATATCTATTAGAAGCCGAAGGGAATACAGGGGTTGTCGCAGTTGAGATATATTGCCGCCGCACCTGAGCAGCCACAACGTCCTTTTACGCATCGAAGTCAGTTATTGCGGAATTGAAGTGTACCTTCCAGCCGTCCCCGGTCGCCCCCGGCCGTGCAAGGGAGAGCTGAACAAATTTTGCCCGGTTGTCATTGGAGCCTCAACAAGTTGAACATTGCGATACATAAACCGAAATCGCTGCGAGCCCGTGTTCTTTCGGGGAGTGTCGTTCTGCTCTCAGGCTCAGGCCTCGCGACGGCGAGCAACTTAATCTATAACATTGCGGTAGCACGCTTCCTGGGTCCCAATGGGTTCGGCAATGCCACCGCCGTTTATACCTTGCTCACCTTGGTGTCGGCGGTCACCCTCTCATTTCAGATCATCTCCGCCAAGATTGTTGCGCAACAGCGGACCCCGGAAGCCAAGTCCGCCGGCTACCGCAGTTTTCATGCAGGAGCATGGGCATGCGGCGTTGTCATCGCGTCGATCTTGCTGCTGTTTCACAACGTCATTGCCAACTTCCTGAATCTGAACGATCCACTTCTTATTATTCTCCTGGCGATAGGAGTTGCATTTTACATTCCGCTGGGAAGTCGCCGCGGCTATGTTCAGGGTGCGTTCGGTTTTCGTCGCTTGGCGGGCAATCTCGTTTTTGAAGGCCTGATGCGGCTCTGCGGATCGGTCCTTTTGATTCTCCTTGGTTTTGGGGTTCGGGGCGTGATTGCAGCCAACTCGGCGGCTGTTGTTGCAGCCTATCTCGCAATTACGCCAAAGCTCACGGCTCGGATTCCGTCTCCGATTCGCCGCTCCTATGCGCTTCGTGAAATGTTGCAGGCGGTGGTATTTTTCTCCGGCCAGATGCTCATCAATAACTGTGACATCGTCCTGGTAAAGCATTTCTTTCTCCTCAGAGAAGCCGGCCTTTATGCCGCGGTGGCCATGGTGGGCCGAGTGGTTTTTTCTTTCTCCCAGGCTGTCGTCAACAGCATGTTTCCGCTGGTGGCAGCGACCAACAACGAGGACAGAAAAGACCTTACCGTCATCGCATCGGCGCTGCTCATGGTGTTATCGATTGGCTCGCTTCTGGCAGTGGGCCTTCGCCTGGCGCCCGAGTGGATCTGGAGATACTTTTTCGGATCCAAGTTTGAAATTGTCGGGCCCCACGGACTTTCCTACCTGCTTGCCCTCTACGCGATCACATCCGTTGTGTATTCCCTCAGCGCTGTAATCATTACCTACGAGATGTCGTACAAGATTGCCAACACCAGCTTGGTCCAGTTGTTGTTTAGCGGCGTTGTCATCGCCGGAATTTGTATTTTCCATTCCTCCTTGCGGCAGGTGATCCTGGTGCAACTGGTGTTGATGTCCCTTCTGCTTGTTCTGGTGGCCTTGCCGTTCGTTGTGAATGCACTGAGCGATCCCTACAGAAAGCAAAAGCACGGGGTCTTCCAACCGGTCAGATTGATTCGACGTGCTTCAGAAGACGAAGTGATCGCGCGGTTTCTAAAAAGCGATTTTCCTAATCCAGTGTTTCAGGACTACCACGAGACGCTGCGTGACATTGTCATGAATCCAGATCTGGACAATGCCAGCGATAACGCCAAACGGCGTGCCCTGTTCTTCCTTCGTCACCGCGCGCTGTGGAGTGAGCTGCCTGCCGGAACAGAATGGTATGAACTGGAACTCAAGCCCTGCAACCTCAGTCAAATTCGCGTGTTTCCTCGCGCACAATGGCGAAAAATCGCGCAAGGACATTTCTCGATTATTGAAGTTGCGGAGAGCATGAGCAAGCGTGAAAGCGTGATCGACGACCAATTTCTGGTAAAGCTTTCCGAGATCGGCGCGCGGCTGGGCAAAGAAGATCACGGCATCGGTCCAGTCGTCCTCATCGGGGTCAGCGAGACTGAGCCGCTCACCATCCTGGATGGAAACCATCGACTGGTTTCAGCCATGCTAGCCTCGCCGAACAGGGTGAACGAGCTTCGTTTTATGTGTGGACTGTCGCCGCGGATGACGGAGTGCTGTTGGTACAACACGAATGTTGGCACGCTCTTTCGATATGGGATGAACGTCGTGAAAAACACCGCGCGCAGTCCGAAAGCCGAGCTTGCCCGCCTTTTGGAAAGCTCGGGATGAAAGGCATCTCGGTGCCGCGTGGGTGGGACATTCCGTCCTATCAATCGATGAAAAGTTCAGATTGGAGAGGTGAGAACCATGACAATGCGCAAACGTACGGTAGCAGTGATGCAGGTGCCGGAAATCAGAAGTGCGAAGCAGCGGCATGCCTTCCTGCGCAGTATGCAGAGCTGTATGGACGCTGAACGACCGTTTGTCGTGCTCGATTGTTCGAGTGTTGGCGAATTAGGCCGTTCTGGAGTCCACCTGCTTCTGTGCTGCCTGGAGGAAGCCATGAAGAGAAATGGCGACGTCAAACTAGCCGGTTTGCGCTCTTCGGCGGAAACGGCCCTGGAGAGTTTTGGCGCGTATCGTCTATTCGATATTCACGACACAACGGCGGGCGCGGTGAGCAGTTTCCACAAGCTTCCGACCAGCGCTCCTTCCCTGACGCCGAGAACTCTGGACAGCCGCACGCAGCCGGAAAGCGCGGCTTAACCCGCGGAGCGTTGTTTCATTCCGCTGGGGCGATTTGGCGGGCTCGCGTAGGAGATTGCATGAAATTTTTAGCTAGTTGGCAACAGAGACAAGTCGCAGGGTGCCTGGTGTTCGTTCTGGCGGTGCCGTTCGCGGAAGCAGTTACTACGTCGCCGCAACCGGCGCCATCTGGCGAGCAGGGAGCAACTTCATCCGCTACGCTGCCTCGGAATTCCTACAGCGCCACGGGGGACTCGGATCAAGCTGTATCGCCGCCAGCGGCAACCCCCAGCAGTTCCGCCGCAGCCGGTTCCAACGACGTCAATCAAGAACAACCATCGGCCACGTTGCCCTCGGCTCCGCAGCAACAGCAAAATGGCACGTCAAATCCGGTAGGCACGGCCGCCGCACCGTATGAAAAAGCAACCGGGGTTGCAGCTTCAAGGCCCGCGGGCGCCGTCGTTGCACCGGCAAAACAAAAAAGATCAAGGTCTTTTCTGATCCGAGTTGGGTTAATTGTGGGCGCTTGCGTCGCCGTTGGAACCGTCGTGGGGTTGACCGCTGCAAGTCCCAGCCGACCGTAATGAATTGCGGTTTTCAGAATCACTCAGAAATATTTGTAGGAGCGTAATGATGCAGGATAAGCAACGCAACGGGCGCTGTAAGTTTGTAAGTTTTTCGGGCATCGACGGAGCCGGAAAGAGTACGCAGATCGCGAATCTACGTGCCCGGCTGCAAGAAGCAGATCTGCGCGT